>NZ_JBEZOK010000033.1:0-93528 GCF_040706515.1 Streptomyces sp. NPDC047880
CCTCGTACGGGGCGTACTCGGGCTTTCGGCCGGTGCGGCGAGAGGGCGTGCCGGGCGTCGCGACGGGGCGAACGTTGCCTGCCGCGGCACTAGGCTGGGGCTGAGGCGCCTACCGGCAGGAGGCCGTCATGGGCGAAGGCGCGCAGGACCGGGGCATGCCGGGCGGACGGCGCTATGTGCCGATCGCCGAGCACGGGCTGATCGGCGATCTGCGCAGTGTGGCGCTGGTGGGCACCGACGGAACCATCGACTGGTACTGCTGCCCGGCCTTCGACGCGCCGAGCGTGTTCGCCTCGATCCTGGACGCGGAACGCGGCGGCTGCTTCGAACTGGCGGCGTCGGTGCCGGCGCGGACCAAGCAGTTCTACTTCCCCGACACCAATGTGCTGATCACCCGGTTCTTCACCGAGGACGGGGTCGGCGAGGTGCAGGACTTCATGCCGGTCGGTGGCGGGCCGGCCGAGGCCGACCGGCACCGGCTGATCCGGCGGGTGGTGTGCGTGCGCGGCTCGATCCCGTTCCGTACGCGGGTGGCGCCCCGCTTCGACTACGGTTCCCTGCCGCACACCGTCCGGCTCTCCGGCGACACCGCGGTGTTCGAGACCGAGGGGCTGGCGCTGGCGCTGACCGCGACCGTGCCGCTGGAGGCAGACGGGCCGGACACGCGCAGCGACTTCAAGCTGTCCGAGGGCGAGACGGCGGTGTTCGCGCTGGACAAGGTCGGCGGCGACGTGACGCCCCGCCGGTGTGCGCGCACGGAGGCCGAGGAGCAGTTCGCGGCGACGGTGGCGTACTGGCGGCACTGGCTGTCGGCGTCCCGCTACAAGGGCCGCTGGCGGGAGATGGTCCACCGCTCGGCGCTGACGCTGAAGCTGCTCACCTACGCGCCCACCGGGGCGATCGTGGCGGCGCCGACGACGAGCCTGCCCGAGGAGCTGGGCGGCGAGCGCAACTGGGACTACCGGTACGTGTGGGTGCGCGACGCGGCGTTCTGCGTCTACGCCCTGCTGCGGCTGGGCTTCACCGGGGAGGCCGAGGCGTTCATGGACTTCGTGACCCGGCACATCAGCCCGGGCGACGGCAAGACCTCCGGCCCGCTGCAGATCATGTACGGCATCGACGGCCGTACCGAGCTGCCCGAGCGCACCCTCGACCATCTGGAGGGCCACCACGGATCGGCGCCGGTACGGGTCGGCAACGCGGCGGCCGACCAGCTCCAGCTCGACATCTACGGCGCGCTGATCGACTCCATCTATCTCTACGACAAGTGGGCCAAGCCCATCTCCAGCGGTCACTGGGACGACGTGTGCGCCCTGGTGGACTGGGTGTGCACGCACTGGGACCAGCCCGACGAGGGGATCTGGGAGACGCGGGGCGGGCGCAGGAACTTCCTGTACTCGCGGCTGATGTGCTGGGTGGCGATCGAGCGGGCCATCCGGATGGCCAACCGGCGCGGCCTGCCCGCCGACCTGCCGCGCTGGCGGGAGTGCCGCGACACGATCTACCGGCGGATCATGAGCCGGGGCTGGTCCGAGGAGCGCCGGGCCTTCGTCCAGCACGAGGACGACGACGTGCTGGACGCGGCGGTGCTGATGATGCCGCTGACGAAGTTCATCGCCCCCACCGACCCGAAGTGGCTGTCGACGCTGGACGCGCTCACCGAGGAGCTGGTGTCCGACTCGCTGGTCTACCGCTACGACCCCCGCTCCAGCCCCGACGGGCTGCGCGGCGACGAGGGCACGTTCTCCATCTGCTCGTTCTGGTACGTGGAGGCCATGGTGCACGCGGGCCGGATCGACGAGGCGCGGCTCGCCTTCGAGAAGATGCTGACGTACGCCAACCATCTCGGCCTGTACGCCGAGGAGATCAGCCACGCCGGGGAGCAGCAGGGCAACTTCCCGCAGGCGTTCACGCACCTCGCGCTGATCAGTGCCGCCTTCAACCTGGACCGGGCGCTCGGCTGACCCTCAGTGGCCGTGGCCGTCCGGCTCATGCCCCACGGGGGTGTCCGCCCCGGTGACCGCTCCTCCGGCGTGGACGGTGAACGCCGCCGTGCGGACCGTGCCCTCGTGCTTGAAGTCGAGGAACAGGCGGTAGGAGCCGGAGCTGGGGGCCGTGGCCGTGAACGAGATGTCCGGGCCGGGCCTGGTCGTGCCGTCGCCGGGGGCGCCGTTCGGATGAACGTGCAGGTAGGCGAGGTCGCCGGAGCGCAGGGCGACCAGGTGGCCGTACGCGCCGAGGTAGGGCTGGAGGTCGGTGACGGGCTTGCCGTCGCGGGAGACGTTCAGAGTCAGCTCGCTCGCCCGGCCCGGGCGCAGGGCGCCGGCCAGCTTCACCTCGTAACCGCCGGCCCGGGCCGTGGTGCTCGCGGGCGGCAGCTGCCGGGCCTCGTAGGGGCCGGAGGCGGCGAGGTCCGTGCCGAGGGTGAGGTTCCGGGCGTCCTTCTTCGCCGGGGTGAAGTCGGCGAAGACGCGGTAGCCGCCCGCGCGGGGCAGGTCCACGGGGGTGCTCCAGGTGCCGTCGGCGGCGCGGGTGGGGTGCAGGTGGCGGTAGGTGACCAGGTCGCGTGAGGCAACGATGAGGTGGAGTTCCTTGTCGTGCTCGCGCTGGTAGGCGGTGAGCGCGCGACCGGCGGCGTCCCGGACGGTGAAGCGCAGGTCGGTCTGCTCGCCCGCGGTGACGCGCGAGGTCTGCAGGTCGAGCCTGTAGCCGCCGTCGGAGATCTGCAGTCCGCCGGCCGGTGGCGTGCCGTGTCCGGCGTGACCGCCGCCCTCCTCGGGTTCCGGCGCGGGGCGGGTGTGCTCGCCCTCGTGTTTCGGGGGGCGGTCGGCGGCGACGGGGCCGATGCCCTGTCCGACGCCGTAGGCCGCGCCGAAGGTCGCTGCCAGGACGGCGGCGAAGGTCGTGATCCTGAGTCCGGTGTTCATGGCCGTCGGCTCCTTCAGATACCGGGCCTTCCGCTCGACTGCGGGGCCTCCATGCACTTCACCATACCCCTAGGGGGTATCCAGTCAAGTCATTCCCACGCTTGCATCGCATACCCCTCAGGGGTATACATGAACTCGGCGAGGGGATACCCCCGCCCCGTATCTCCGCTTCTGTCGGATCACCATGAGGAGGCACCCGATGCCCGCCACCACCTATGCCGTCTCCGGAATGTCCTGCGGCCATTGCAAGGCCACGCTGACCAAGGTCATCGGCGAGCTGGACGGCGTCAGCGGTGTCGAGGTCGACCTCGACACCGGCCGGGTCACCGTCACCAGTGCCGCCGAGCCCGACGACGCCGCGGTCGCGGAGGTCGTCGACGAGGCCGGCTACGAGCTGACCGGGAGGGTCTGAGCCATGAGCACCGGTACGACGACCGGAACCGACGCCGAGGTGGAACTCGCCATCGGCGGTATGACCTGCGCCTCCTGCGCGGCGCGTATCGAGAAGAAGCTCAACCGCATGGACGGGGTGACCGCCACCGTCAACTACGCGACGGAGAAGGCCAAGGTCAGCTACTCCGGCGGGGTCTCCGTCGGCGACCTCGTCGCCACGGTCGAGGCGACCGGGTACACCGCGCGGGAGCCCGCTCCGCCCGCCGAGCGCGACGACACGAGCGAGGAGCCCGACGAACTGCGTCCGCTGCGCGAGCGGTTGGTCACGGCCGTGGTGCTCGCGGTCCCGGTCGTCGCCATGGCGATGATCCCGGCGCTGCAGTTCGAGTACTGGCAGTGGCTGTCGCTCACGCTGGCAGCGCCCGTCGTGACGTACGCGGCGTGGCCCTTCCACAAGGCGGCGTTCACCAACGCGCGGCACGGCGCGGCCACCATGGACACCCTGATCTCGGTGGGCACCACGGCCGCGTTCCTGTGGTCGCTGTGGGCGCTGTTCTTCGGCACCGCGGGCACCCCGGGCATGACGCACCCCTTCGAGCTGACCATCGAGCGCACGGACGGCGCCGGGAGCATCTACCTGGAGGCCGCCGCGGGTGTGACCGCCTTCATCCTGGCCGGGCGGTACTTCGAGGCACGCGCCAAGCGCAAGGCGGGCGCGGCGCTGCGGGCACTGCTGGAACTGGGCGCGAAGGACGTCACGGTGCTGCGTGCCGACGGCCGCGAACAGACCGTGCCGGTCACGGAGTTGACGGTCGGCGACCGTTTCCTGGTCCGGCCCGGCGAGAAGATCGCGACGGACGGGACGGTCGACGAGGGGTCTTCCGCCGTGGACGCCTCGATGCTCACCGGCGAGTCCGTTCCGGTGGAGGTGGGTGCGGGCGACCCGGTCACCGGCGCCACGATCAACGTCGGCGGGCGGCTCGTCGTACGGGCCACGCGGGTCGGTGCCGACACCCAGCTGGCCCGGATGGCCCGGCTGGTGGAGGACGCGCAGAACGGCAAGGCCGCCGCGCAGCGGCTCGCGGACCGGATATCCGCCGTGTTCGTGCCGGTGGTGATCGCCCTGGCGCTCGGCACGCTCGGATTCTGGCTGGGCAACGGCGTCGGGCTGACGGCCGCCTTCACCGCCGCGGTCGCCGTCCTCGTCATCGCCTGCCCCTGCGCCCTGGGCCTGGCGACACCGACCGCGCTGATGGTCGGCACCGGCCGCGGCGCCCAGCTGGGCATCCTGATCAAGGGCCCGGAGGTCCTGGAGTCCACGCGCCGGGTCGACACCGTCGTCCTCGACAAGACGGGCACCGTCACGACCGGCCGTATGACGCTGCTGGCCGTGCACACCGCCGAGGGCACGGACGAGGCCGAAGTGCTGCGGCTGGCGGGGGCGTTGGAGCACTCCTCCGAGCACCCGATCGCCCGGGCCGTCGCCGACGGGGCGCTGGAGAAGCTGGGTGCGCTGCCCACGCCCGAGGACTTCGCCAATGTGCCGGGGCTCGGCGTGCAGGGCGTCGTGGAGGGCCACGCGGTGCTCGTCGGCCGGGAGCGGCTGCTGGCCGACTGGGCCATGGAGCTTCCCGAGGACCTGACCACGGTCCGGGAGGCGGCCGAGGACGCCGGGCGCACGGCCATCGCCGTCGCGTGGGACGGCGAGGCGCGTGCCGTGCTGGAAGTGGCCGACGCGGTGAAGGACACCAGCGCGGAGGCCGTCGCACGGCTGCGGGCGCTCGGCCTCACGCCGATCCTGCTGACCGGCGACAACGAGGCGGTGGCCCGGTCCGTCGCCCGCGAGGTCGGTATCGAGGAGGTCATCGCCGAAGTGCTCCCGCAGGACAAGGTCGACGTCGTCGAGCGGCTGCAGGCCGAGGGCCGGTCGGTGGCGATGGTCGGCGACGGTGTCAACGACGCGGCCGCCCTCGCCCGGGCCGATCTGGGCCTGGCCATGGGCACCGGCACGGACGCCGCGATCGAGGCCGGCGACCTGACCCTCGTGCGGGGCGATCTGCGGGCCGCCGCGGACGCCATCCGGCTCGCCCGCCGCACGCTCGGCACCATCCGCTCGAACCTGTTCTGGGCCTTCGCCTACAACGTGGCGGCCCTGCCGCTGGCCGCGGCCGGTCTGCTCACCCCGATGATCGCCGGAGCGGCGATGGCCTTCTCGTCGGTCTTCGTGGTGGCCAACTCGCTGCGGCTGCGCACGTTCCGGGCCGCCGGCTGAGGCACCGGCGGATCAGGGACGGCGCCACACCAGCGTGTAGCGCCAGAACAGGCGGCGGCGCAGACGGACGCCGGGGAGGACGGCCCGGGCCTCGCGCACGATCTCGATGAAGGTCAGGCCAGCCGGACGGGTACGGGCCGTCATCGAGACCGGGCGGGAAGCCCGACGGCCCCGGTTCTTCGACAGCGCCATGACGACGTTGAGGGGGACCGAAACGGTCCCCAGCAGACGGTCGACGGGCGTCCGCTCCCGGGCCAGGCCGACGATCACCAGGGTGCCGCCGGGGGCGAGATGGTCGCGAAAGGCCACGAGGGCCTCGGTGAGCGGCAGATGGTGGACGACGGCGACACAGGTGATGACGTCGTACGACCGGTCACCGAGGCCGGTCAGCGCGTCGGCCGCCGCAAACGTGACCGGGACCGCCGGCGGGGTCAGTTCCCGCGCCCGGGCCGTGATCTGCGGGTCGGCGTCGATCCCGTGCACGTGCTCCGCCCGGCCTGCCAGCAGCCGGGCCAGGTCACCGCTGCCGCACCCCACGTCCAGGGCAGTGCCCACCCGCCCGGGAAGCTGCCGCAGGATCCAGCGGTGGAAGTGGGCGTTGTGGTCCCAGGGGCGGGCGGCGTGGAAGCGCTCCAGTGCGTGCGGGAACCTGCGGGGCGGAGGTGACATGCGCTCAGTGTCCCGGCTCACCGGGGTGGTCGTGCGCCGTCCGGGCACTCGGGAGGTACCGGCCCGCAGGGGCGCCGAGCGTGCGCCGGGCGTGAGCCGGTACCTTGCTGGGGAAAGGCCACTGCGGGGAGAATGCACATGACCGATCCGACGACCACAGACGCGGACGCCCCCCGTCCGCTCCGGAACACCCGGGACTCCGCGGGTGCACGCGGCCGGCGGCTGCTGGGCTCCGTGTTCGCCGATCTCAGGGCCGTGGACGGTGCCTTGTACGCGGCGGTGGCCGCGACCCCGACCCCGACCCTGGACCGGACGCTGCGCCACCTGTCCCACGCGGCCGACCACTCCAAGATCTCGTTCGGCATCGCCGCGGCGTTGGCTCTGGCGGGCAAGCGCCCGCGCAGGGCCGCCTTCGCCGGCGTCGGCGCGATCGCCGTGGCATCGGCCTCCGCGAACCTGCTCGGCAAGCGCCTGGTGCGCCGGGCGCGGCCGGACCGGGAAGCGGCCCGGGTGACGGTGGACCGGCACGTCAAGATGCCGACCTCGGCGTCGTTCCCGTCCGGGCACACGGCGTCGGCGGTCGCGTTCGCCACCGCCGTCGGCGTGGTCCTGCCCCCCGCGGCGGTCCCGCTCGGAGCGCTGGCGAGCGCCGTCGGCTACTCCCGTGTCCACACCGGTGTGCACTACCCGGGCGACGTGGCGGCGGGAGCGGTGCTCGGCATCGCCAGCGCGGCAGCGGCCCTGGCGGCGGCAGCGGCCACCCCCTCGGCGAGGACACAGGCCCTTCTCACGGCGGCCCGCCAGTGGCCACGGATCACCATCGGCGGCCTCGTACGCGGCTGAGCGGGGCGGCGTGCGCGGCTGAACGGGGCGCCAACTCGGAGGCCCTTACAGGCCGCCAGTACGCTCGGGCCGAGCCGGTGCGGAGCGGCGTACGTCGACGGCGGTGAGTGCCAGGGCCAGCGAGCCGGGGGCGAGGAAGGCCAACGGCACCGGCATCCACGCGCACGGCGCCGCCGTCACCACCGCAAGCAGGACCAGGCCGCTGCCGCCCAGGTCCGCCACGGCGTCCCGGCCGGCCCCGCGCACCGCCGCCGGCCTGTCGGTGAGCGACTCGGAACGTCCGCAGGCGCGCAGCCCGACCACGGCCGAGCCCGCGGCGGCCACCGCGAACAGCGGCGCGCCCGGCATCCCGGCCCCGGCCGGCGCCAGATCGGCGGCCGGTGGCGAGCAGGCCCGGGTCGATCTCGTGGGTGCGCAGAACCCGCCTCTGCCGTCCCAGGATGAGCAGGACAGCACACAGTGCCAGTGGCGACGCCGACGCGCAGAAGCTCTTTGTCCTGTGTCCGGGCATGCCGAGGTCACTCCTCTCGACGGAGTGTTGTTGAGCCCCCCTCAGATCCCACCTCAGGCCCCGTCAGGCCGCTGCTGCTCCCCTTGGTACGGCAGCGTGGTGCCGGGCAGCGCGTACTCGTCGCGCCGGCCGCACATGCCGAAGCCGCCGAGCCGGGTGGGCGCGGCCTCGTGGGCGGTGGCCTCGCCGAGGTAGGCGGGCTCGCCCGCGGCCAGCGCGTCGAGGTGGGCGCCGGTGCGCTCCGCGGTGGCCAGGGCGCCCTCCCGCCACAGGGCCTGCCAGGTGGGCACCTTGTCGCGCACGATCCGGGCGGCGGCGCGCTGGAAGTCGCGGTACGGGCCGTTGTCGCCGGCGACGAGGGCCTTGCGCAGGACGAGGTAGCCCTCGACGGCGAGGTCCCTGCGGCGCCGGGCGGCCGCGGCGGTCTCCGGTCCGGTGCCGGGTGGCAGGGTGGCCGCGGCGGCGTACTTCTCCGGGTCGGCGAGCACCTCGGGCGGGAAGGTGAACACCGCGTCCCCGGCCTCGGGCAGGCCGCTGTTCTGCATCAGCACGGTGATGCGCAGATCACCGCCCTGCACCATGCGGTGCACGGTGCCCGGCGTGAACCAGGCGATCGAGCCGGCTTCGAGCGGGATGTCGCGGTAGCGGTCGGGGCTCAGGGTCTGCACGGCTCCGCGGCCGCCGGTGACGACGTATGCCTCCGTGCACACCAGGTGCAGGTGCGGGCTGCCGCCGCAGACGCCGTCGGCGGCCTCCCAGTCGTAGGCGCTGAGATGGGACAGGCCGATCGCGCCGGGCAGCGGGTGCGGAAGTCCCGCCGGCTCGGGTTCGCTCACCACGGCAGGCCCTCCAGGTGCGTGCCGACCCGGTCGCGGTCCCAGGCGCCGTCGGCGACGACGATGCGGTACCGGTAGCCGAAGGACTCGCCCGGCGGCAGCTCGAACTCCTCGAAGAACGCCCAGGAGAAGGCGACCGTCGGGAAGGGCTCGGAGCGGACGAACCAGTGCGACTCGTGGATCGCGGACGTCCCGTCGAGGTTCTCGGGTGCGTGCGCGAAGACCAGGGTGGAGTGGCCGTCGACGTCGTCGTGCTCGGTGGTGAAGGCGACCCAGGGGCCCTGGGTGCCCATCAGTTTGCCCGCGTCGGCGTCGGTGCCCGGGGCGAAGACGCTGCCGCCGGTGAAGTCGCGCGGGCCGCGCCACTGGAGTCCGGTGTAACCGGCCATGTCACGGCCCGCGGTCGTCGGGGAGCCGAACACCAGCGGTGCCGAACGCGTGTTGCTGAGGCGGATCGACCAGTCCAGGGCCCAGGAACCTGCCTGCTCGTCCACCGAGTGGACGGTCAAACCGCGCACCTCGCGCGCCCACTCCTCGCCGCCGTTCTCGATCCAGGTGAGGTTCTCGGTGAAGGCGAGGCGGTCCTCCTCGACGGTGAAGTCCGCGAAGCCGTCGTGCCGCATCGAGCCGACGCGCTCGGGCAGGGGGAGGTAGCCCTGACCGTGGACGTAGCAGTTGCCGCCCCAGAAGTTCTGGCCGGACAGATGGCTCGCGGTCATCTGCAGGCCCTTGTGCCAGCGGTGGTCGTTCGGGCGGTAGCCGGTGACGGTACGGCCCGAGAGGGTGCGCACCGGGTGGGCGTAGGGCTTGCGGGACTCGAAGGGATCCGGGTCGGGGCGGTAGACGTAGCGGAGGATCTCCGTGCCGCCTGCGGTGACGGCGATGTCCTCGCCGTGCGTGTGGGTGACGCGGATGGTCATGCGCGCTCCTTGGGGGCCCAGTCGGGGTACTCGCCGTGCATGGCCTCGTGGAAGGGGTCGCCGGGGCCGATCTCCCCCGCGTGCACCGGGCGGCCGGTGAACGCCGCCTTGTACAGGGCGGCGGCGAACTCCAGAGTCGCGCGGGCGTCGGGGCCACTGCCCGGGGGCCGGGTGCCGGCGTCGTAGGCGTCGAGGAGTGCGCCCAGCTGGGCGGTGTGCGAGCTGGGCACGTCGCTCGCGGGGGACCGCCAGGCGGTGGCGCGCTCGGAGGCGACGTGCGGCGCCGGGGTGTACGCCCAGCTGTCGTTGGTGTGGCCGTACAGGTGGGTGAGTTCGACCGTGGCGTCCGCGCAGTCGATGCGGATGCGGCTCACCTCGTCCGGAGAGAGGACGCTGTTGACGACGGTGGCGAGGGCGCCGCTCCGGAAGCGCACCAGGGCGGTGGAGACGTCCTCGCTCTCGTTGTCGTGGACCAGGCGCGCGGCCATGGCACTGATCTCCTGCCACTCGCCCAGCAGGTGCAGCAGCAGGTCGTACTGGTGGATGCCGTGGCCCATGGTCGGGCCGCCGCCCTCGCTGGCCCACTTCCCGCGCCACGGCACCGCGTAGTACGCCGCGTCCCGGTGCCAGGTGGTCTGGCAGTGCGCCACGAGCGGGGCTCCCAGCTCGCCGCTGGTGATCAGCTCGCGGGCGTGCACGGCGCCGGATCCGTAGCGGTGCTGGAACACGACCGACGCGTATCCGCCGGAGGCCTCCTCGGCGGCGGCGATCTCGTCGTACTCGGCGAGCGACAGGGTGAGCGGCTTCTCGCACAGCACCCAGGCGCCCGCCTTCAGCGCGGCGACGGTCTGGTCGCGGTGCAGGGACGGCGGTGTCCCGATGAGGACCAGGTCGGGTCGTACGGCGTCCAGCATCGCGTCCACCGTGGTGTACCCGGCGACCTGCGCACCGGCCAGCTCGCGGAAGGCGTCGAGGCGCTCCTGGTCGACGTCGACGGCGGCCACCAGTTCCACCCGGTCGGAGTGGGCCCGGAGCGCGGGCAGATGGCTGCCGCTGACGATGGCTCCGGTGCCGACGACGGCCACACGACGGCGGGTGGGGGACAAGGACATGCGGCGCTCCTCGGACGGCCGGTGGACACACGCTCGGAAAGCGCTTGCACTCGGAAGGGACCCTAGGCGCGAGAGAATGTCTGGACAACCCCCCTGCAGCGACCTGCACAAGGTCTGCCCGAGCATTGTCCCAGCTTGGGGCAGAGATGCGGGTTGCCGCCCCTGCCATGGAAACGGCATTCCCCCGCCCTTCCGCTGAGGCCGCCCCCACCACGAACCGGCTGCCAGCCCCAGTGACCGGCCTGCGGAACGTCCCTACCGTTCTGTCGCACACCTCCTCTCGGGCATGCCCCTGCCACTGCCACCGAGGGGACATCGGCGACAGAAAGGAACACCCACGTGTTATCCCGTTCTCCGGGAACCTCGGGCAGAGCCGTCCTCGCCCTGACGGCCGCCGCCCTCGCCTTCACGGCACTGCCCGCCACCGCCGAGGCGGCATCGGACCCCCTCGCCCGCCATCACCGGCAGCACCTCGTCTGGAAGAGCTGCGTACGGGGGCCGGACGACCCGACCGGCAAGGAACTGGAGCAGGCGGGCGCCCGCTGCGCCGACGTGAAAGTGCCGCTGGACTACTCGGACCCCGGCGGCCGGACGATCACCGTCGCGATCTCCCGGATCCGCGCCACCGGCAAGCGGCATCGCGTCGGCCCCCTGCTCCTCAACGGGGGCGGCCCAGGCGGGCCCTCGCTCGGCGATCCCCCGTGGGTGCGCAAGGCGATGAAGGACGTCGCCGCGCGGTACGACGTGGTGGGCATCGACCCCCGTTTCATCGGCCGCAGCACACCGCTGGACTGCCGCTGGCCGACCGGCTCGGCCTGGCGCGGGGCCGGTGAGGACCGGGCCGGCTTCGACCGCATGGCGGCCTTCTCGAAGGACCTCGCCGACCGCTGCCGCACCCACGCGGGCGACGCCCTCCCCCACGCCACCACCCGCAACACCGCGCGCGACATGGATGTCATCAGGGCCGCCCTCGGCGAGCGGCGGATCTCCTACCTGGGTTACTCCTACGGCAGTTACCTCGGCGAGGTGTACACCTCGATGTTCCCGGGCCGCACCGACCGGGTCGTCCTGGACGGTGTGATGGATCCGGAACGGTACAGCGCCCGGCTGTGGCAGGGCGTCGAGCCGTCCAACCGGCACGCCCTGCGAGGCTGGGCCTCCTGGGCCGCCGCCCGCGACGCCGCCTACGGGCTGGGCCGTACGCGACGGGAGGTGCTGGCCGCGGTGGAACGCGTCCGGGTGGCCGCCGCCCGCACCCCGCTGCGGATCGGCGACCACCGGCTGGACGGGCACGTGATGCCGATCGTCGTCCTCAACGGCCTCTCACAGCACAACGACGCCGCCTACGGGGACTTCGCCCAGGGCGTGCGGGACATGCTGCGGGCCTCGCGGGGGCAGCGGGTGACACCGTCCCCGTGGCTCGCCGGCGTGCTCGAGTTCGTGCTCACGGGCACCGACTCCCCCTACGGCAGCGCGCAGACGGCGATCGTGTGCGGCGACAACACCGCGCCGCGCGACCCCGAGGTGTACTGGCGCGACGTCCAGCGCACCCGCGCCGAGGACCCGCTCTTCGCGCCTGTGGCCCACAACCTCAACCCGTGCGCGTACTGGGACCGGCCGCGCGAGCGCCCGGCCAGGATCCGGGACGACCTGCCGGCCCTGCTGGTCAACGCCACCGGAGACCCGCGCACCTACTACGACGGCGCCGAAGCCGTGCGCGAGAGGTGGCCCTCCTCGCGCCTGGTCACCTTGAAGGGGGCCGATCAGCACGCGGTGTTCGGCGTCTACGGTTCGGGGTGTGTCGACGACGCGGTCAACGGCTACCTCGCGACGGGGCGCCTTCCGGCACGGGACATCGACTGCGCGACGCGCGAGGAGCGGCGGCACAGCCCTTGAGCCGCCGCCTCCGTGAAGTCACCTCACGCAACACTTACAGTGGCTGCCTGTGATCGGAGGGTGACTCCCCGCCGGGCGGGACGAGCCCGTTGCCCCGCCCACCGCATCGGAGCCGCCATGGCCGCGCCCCCGCGCTCTCCCCGCCCACCGCGTACCGGACCGTCCCTCCTGCTGGTCCTGATCCCTCTCGCGGTCCTGATCCTGGTGGCGGTGTCCGTGGGGTCGTGGCTGCAGTACACCGAGCGGCAGACGAAGGACACGGTGCACACGGCCGGATCCCGAGCCGCCGACCGGGTGGACGTGGAGGCCACCGTCCAGAGCGTCGACGCCGCGGCCGGAGAGCTCGTCCTGCGCGTCCGGGTCAGCCCGCGCGGGGCTCTCGGCGAGCAGGACGGGACCGCCCCGGTGGAGGATCTGAGCCTCCAGACGTCCGTGGCGACGCTCAGCGACCTGGCGTTCGAGGCGCACGAACGGCTCGCGCCCAAGGACGTACGGGTGGCGGTCACGGGTGGATCGATCAGCGACTACCCGTTCGACACCTACGACACCGACATCGAGTTCTGGGCCGTGCTGGGCGGCGAACCGGTGCCGGTGCGGATGCTCTTCTCCAACGCCGACACGCTCTTCTCCGTCGCGATGAGACCGCCGCCCTCCGGGCAGGAGGCCGCCGTGGCGCTGAAGCTGTCCCGGTCGGGCAGCCTGCTCACCTTCGCGGTCTTCATGATGGTCGCGATGTGGGCGCTGGCGTCGTCCGTACTCCTCGGAGCCTGGTACCTGACGACCCGCAGACAGGGCCTGGTCTGGCCCGCCCTCGCCTGGATGGCGGCCACGCTGTTCGCTCTCGCCGCCTTCCGCAACACCGCCCCCGGCACTCCGCCGATCGGCTGTGTGATGGACTGGTTCGCCTTCTTCTGGGCCGAGGCCGTCATCGCCCTGTGCCTGATCGTGGTGGTCACCTTCGGCATCCGAACCGCCCTCCGCGCAGGTGAGGACGCCCCGTAGGACCGTTCCCGGACCGCGACAGCGACCGGCCCTGGTGGTCACCGCACGAAGGCGGCGACCACCAGGGCCGGTCTGGCCGAGTCAGGACTCGACGATCTTGCGTACGTTCTCCAGGGAACCGCACCCGGCCTTCAGCTGACGCTCACGCTCCCGCACGAACGCCAGGCCGAGCTGCTCGCGCCGCTCCATCGCCACGTTCTCCCGGGCACCGTTGAGGATGGTGCGCTCCTCCTCGTCGGCGTGGTGGGTGACGGCCTCGACCAGCTCCTCGAGCTTCGAGTCCCACTCGTCGGAGCCGACCTCCTCGACCTCGAGGAGCCCCAGGAGCGCCTCGTTGCCCTCGTCGTGCTCGTGCTCGCCGTGCTCGACCTCTTCGTCATCGATGTTCTTGTACCGCTTGAGCGCCGGGTAGACCTCGGCCTCCTCTGCCTGCGCGTGCGCGATCAGCAGGTCCGCGAACTCCCTCAGGGCACCCGCGCGGTCGTCCTCGACGCTCCGCATGCGGCGGAAGAGGTCCTCCATGCGCCGGTGGTCCTGAAGAATGAGTTCTACGACGTCTTTTGTATCGGCCATGGAAATGGAACGCCTTTCCCAGGAGAGAATCGGGTCACTTTCCTTTACCCCATTCCTGATGTTCTGCTCGCCGCGGGGCCTCCGCCGGTCTACCAGCGATACCAGCGGCCCTTACGGCCACCGCTGTCCGCGCTGCGCAGCACGAAGCCCAGCAGCCAGAGCACCAGCACGATCACCGCGATCCACCACAGGGCCTTCAGCGCGAAACCCGCACCGAAAAGAACCAGGGCCAGCAGCAGGACAAGAAGCAGGGGAACCATAGTTATCAACCTCCGATCCTCCTGTTGCCCTGTCCGCAGACGAACACACAGCCGAATTCCCGTGTTTCTTCACAAGAATCACGGGAACTTGGCTCGCTTTGGCCGGGAGGGGGGAGCATGTGACCGGGAGGGGGGAGCAAGGGCCGAACGGGGTCCGAAGTTCCCCTGGCTGCACGGGAGTTGTTCATCGTCCCTGGGGTAATCGGAGCGGCGGCCGGGCGCACCGGCCCACTTCATTCGACCCGAGGGGGGTTTCCATGGGCAGCACAGCGAGGCGTGTCCAGGTGAGATCGTGCTGTGTGGTGGCGACGGCGCTGGCGGCCATGGCCGTCGGCGCGGGTCAGGGCGGCGCGGCCGCTCCGGCACCCGCACCGGAACCGGTGGCGGCGGCCGCGGCTGCCAAGGCCAAGGCCAAGGTGAAGGCGAAGGCGAGCACCGGACCGGCGAACGCCACACTGGGGTACCGCGCCAACGCCCGTCAGGACAGTTTCGTCCCCGGGGCCACGGCTGCCCCGCCGTTCACCAAGGCCTGGTCCGTCGACCTGGGCTCGGCGGTCTCCGCGCCGGTCGCGGTCGGCGGGAAGGTCTTCGTGGTGGTGAACGCGGCCGAGGAGGAGGAGTCCGACGGCCCGCGCATGGAACTCGTCGGCCTCGACGCGGCCACCGGAAAGAGGCTCTGG
Source organism: Streptomyces sp. NPDC047880 (assembly GCF_040706515.1). Taxonomy (NCBI): domain Bacteria; kingdom Bacillati; phylum Actinomycetota; class Actinomycetes; order Kitasatosporales; family Streptomycetaceae; genus Streptomyces; species Streptomyces sp. NPDC047880. The sequence goes on from NZ_JBEZOK010000033.1 coordinate 14,895, forward strand.
CCCCAGCGGCTGATCACCGACAACGACCCCAAGGCCACCCTGGCCCACGGCGGCGGCCTCCTCTACACACAGACCGGCAGGGGCGTCGTCACCGCCTGGGACCCGGCGACGGGCGAGCAGCGGTGGACCCGCAGCATCGGCTCAGGCTCCTGCGAGTACCCGCCGACGTGGTACGACGGCACGCTGTACACCCAGGACGGCCGGGGCACCGCGCTGGCGCTGCGCCCGAGTGACGGAGCCGAGCTGTGGCGGGCTCCGCTCGTCGACTGGGGATGGTCACCCGTGGTCGTCGACGACCGCGGCGTGTGGTTCGGCTTCGACAACTCCTCTTACCAGCTTCTGGACCGGCACACCGGCCGGGAGATGCGCCGCTACGACGTGCCCGACCGGACCGAGCTCGGCGGCAACCCGATCGCGCGCGGTGCCGGGGCGCTGTGGCTGCGCAGCGACGACCTCCACGACGAGCGGACCGTGGCGTACGACCAGAGCACCGGTGCCGTCCTGCGTTCCTTCCCCGCCGACGCCACTCCCGCGTTCGGCCCGGGCCGGGTGTACGTGGCGTACCGGGGGGTCGTGAAGGCGATCAGCACGACGACGTACGAGACGGCCTGGAGCTACAGCAGCCCGCGTCAGGCGGCCACGGTGCGTCTGGTCGCCGGGGGCTACGTCTACGTCCGGGACGGCAACGGCAAGCTGGTGGTCCTGAACGAGCGCACCGGCGCCGTCGTCTGGTCCTACCGGCTGTGGACCGAGCCGCACCCGACGGAGTACGTGCCCGCGGAGAACGACTGGCGCGGCTGGGTCAATCCGGGCATCGCCACCGCCGGAGGCCGCGTGTTCGCGCCCGCGGAGAACGGCGTCCTGATCGCGTTCGAGGACTGACCGCCCCGGTAGAAGTCCGGGCACGCTTCAGCATCCCGGCTCCGGTGCATGCGCCCCCGTGCATGCACCGGCCCGCGCTCAGTCCGTCCCCACGACGATCACCTCGTCGGCGGCCGTCCAGCGGCGGCGCTCGGACTTGGGCGGGTTGACCCGCACGCCGTACCCCGGGTGCGTGGAGGCGTCGTCATGGCTGCGGTAGCCGATGGCGCATTCGCCGCGTCCTCGTGCCGCGGCCACGACGGTGGCGAAGGCCGTCTCGCACCCGGGCAGCACGTAGTCGCCGGCCGGCCGCAGGCGGATGCCGGCGCCGTCGGCGGAGAACAGTTCCTCGAAGACCGCCGCGAGGTGCCGGTGCTGGGAGATCTGCGCCATGAGCAGGCCGATGAGCTTGCCGCTGATGATCACGTCGGCTCCGGGCCCGAGGGGTGCCAGCGCCCGGTTGCGGTCGTCCACCAGCTCGGTGACGACGGGCAGTTCACGCCCGGTGAGTTCCTCCAGCTGCCGTAGCAACAGCAGGGTGACGAGCGTGCGGTTGTCGGGGTCGTCCGGGGACTGCCCGGACGCGGGGTCGTCCCCCACGACGATCACGCTGTCGTAGGAGTGCACGTCCAGACCCCGGAGGGTCTCGGGGCGGGTGGCGTCCCCCCGGTGGAAAGTGAGGGCCAGGCCGGTGCCGTGGGACGCGCCGCAGTCACGCACCTGACGGACCGTCGTTTCACCGCCGTCCGCCACCACGTCGACGACCGACCCGGGCCTGGCACGGCGGCGCAGTTGCTCGACCATGAGCGGCGCCCGGCGGTTCCAGCCGAGCAGCAGGACCCGTTCCGGCCGCGCGGGTGTCGCGGGACCGGAGGCCATCACCTCCTTCTCGACCCACTGCCCGCACTCCCCCGGCCAGGCGGTGTCGTCGTCGCGGGAGATGACGATGAGCAGATCGTCCGGGCCGATGGCCGTGTGCGGGGGCGGGTTGAGCAGCGGGGTGTCGCCGCACACCAGGCCGACGACGCTGGACGTCGGATAGGACAGCAGCGCGTCACCGAACGGGCGGCCCGTCAGGGACTCTTCGCCGAGCAGGTAGAACTCGTCGCCGGCGAAGTCGAGGAGCTCCTGGTGGACGAGGGAGAGCCCGGGGCGGCGGGCGGCCTGAACGATCAGCCGGGCCGTGACGGTGTCGCTCTCCAGGACGACACCGCCCGGGCCGGCCGCGAGACCGGCGGCCAGCCGGTAACGGTCGTCGCGGACGGCGGCGACGACGGGCGGCCGGTCCTTCACCCCGGCCAGCGCCGCCCGCAGCGCCAGCAGTGTCTTGACGACCTCGGCATCGGCGTCGGGCTCGTCGCGCGGCAGGACCAGCACGACACCGGCCGTCGCCGGACTGGTCAGGGCCAGCACGGCCGGATCGGTGGTGGGGCCGCTGCGGCAGATCAGCCGCGTCCGGCCGACGGGGCCCACTTTCGTGCCGAGCGCCTCCTCCATCGTCGTCTTGTCGCGGTCGGCCAGCACCGCCACCGCCGCGCGCCCCTGGTTGGCGTTGGCGGCCAGCAGTTCGCCCACGACCGTGAACACCTGCTCCGACCAGCCCAGGACCACGACGTGCCCTTGTTCGAGCACGGTCGACCGGCCGCGCCGCAACGCGGTGAGCCGCTCCGTGAGCGCCGTCGTGATCAGGCCGACCAGCGTCGAGACGTACAGCAGCGCGACCAGGGCGAGCAGCACCGACATCGTCACGCGCAGCGGCGTGCCGGTCGTCCCGCCCAGCCGCAGGGTCTCGCCCGTGAGGCGCCACACCTGTGCCAGTCGGTCCGGCAGGGACTCCGGCGCGTGGGGGTCGGTCCATACCACCAGCGCGCTGGCCGGGACGACGACGGCCAGACACAGCAGCGCCATCCAGCCGACCAGGGCGGAGGCGCCGCGGGCCAGCGTGCTGTCGAACCAGTAACGGACCCGGTCATCCCATGTGGTGCGCCGCTGCGCCACCTTTCCCCCTCCGTCGTCCCGGGCTCTCGTGCGGCCGCCGGGCGCCGCGTGCACGGTGGGCCGGGCGGGCGGGCCGGGGAGCACGGTTGTGGATACGCAGTCGCAGTGTGGAGGCTGGTCCGCGGCGGCGGACGCGGTTCGCCGCGCATTCATTCCTTCGGGTTCGCCGGGCACGCCGTGGGTGGCGAACCCGCTGCGACGTGAGGGTTTTGTCCCTGATTCGCTCATTGGGGGCAACGGCGAAGGCCCTGGCGAACGGCGGCGGCCCGCACGGCCGTCGCTACAAACCGGCGTGGATCGAGGGCGCCCTGGAGTCGGCGGTGCGTGCCGCCCTGGAGGTCCACACGGACCGCTGACCGTCGGCCGAGGGGCCCCGGCGCGCTTGCGCCGGGGCCCCGCGCGAGTTCGGCTCGCCCCCGGCGGAGCCTGCGGTGACCGCAAAGACCAAAACCTCCGTTGCTTCCGGAAGGGAGACAGCCCACCGGAGCCCGGGCACCATGTGGCCCACGTCACCCTCCCCCACAGGGCCTTTACCTACCCGCATCGACGTACCGACAGGTGGTGGCACTCGTGCGCCTGCGCACCCCCCTCGCCCTGCTCGGGGCCGCCGTGCTCGTACTCGTCGGACCACCGCTGCTGACCACCGGCAGCGGCTCCGAGACCGGCACACAGATCCCTGGCCTGCGTTTCATGGTCCCCAACACGCCCGGCGGCGGCTACGACATCACGGCCCGGACGGCTGCGAAGAACGCCGAGGACGCCGGACTGACCCACAACATCGAGGTGTTCAACCTGCCCGGCGCCGGCGGCACCGTGGGCTTGAGCCGGCTGGTGAGCGAACACGGCAACGGCAAGCTCGCCATGTCCATGGGGCTCGGAGTGGTGGGCGCCGTCCGTTCCAACGACGCGCCGAAGACCCTCGGGGACACCACGCCGATCGCCCGGCTCACCGAGGAGCAGGACGTGGTGGTCGTGGCCAAGGACTCGCCGTACAAGACGATCGACGACCTGATCGGCGCCTGGAAGGAGAACCCGGGCAAACTCCCCGTGGGCGGCGGCTCCTCGCCCGGCGGGCCCGACCACCTCGCGCCGATGCTGATGGCGCGGGCCGCCGGGATCCCGCCGAAGCAGGTCAACTACATCCCCTTCGACGGCGGCGGCGAACTGCTCGCCTCGATCCTCGGCAACAAGGTCGCCTTTGGCGTCTCCGGGGTCGGCGAGTACCAGGACCAGATCAAGGCGGGCGAGCTGCGCCTGCTCGCGGTCACCGGCCCGGAACGCGCCAAGGGCCTGGACGCGCCCACGCTGAGGGAGGCGGGCTACGACGTGAACTTCACCAACTGGCGCGGAATCGTCGCCCCTCCCGGCCTGAACGACGGGGAGCGCGACAAGCTGGTGAAGCTGGTCGAGGAGCTCCACGACTCCGACGAGTGGCGCACGTCCATGGAGCAGAACGGCTGGGACGACGCCTTCCTCACCGGCGAGAAGTTCAGCGCGTTCCTCGACGCCGAGGACAAGCGGGTGGTTTCGGTGCTGAAGGAGCTGGGACTGTGACGACGCAGACCGACATACCCACCGCCGAGACCGGCGGCGAACGGCGCTCGTGGCTGCGCGAGCACTCCGAACTCGGCGTGTGCGCGCTGCTGCTGGCGCTGGGCGTGCTCGTCCTGACCGACGCGCTCACCATGGACGTCGACATCGCGCAGCGCGGCCCGGTCGGCCCGAAGACCGTGCCGATCGTGGTCGGCGCCGGCCTGCTGGTGATCGCCGCCCTGCTCGCCGTGGACGTCCTGCGCGGCGGCCGGGGCCAGGCCGAGGGCGGAGAGGACATCGACCTGTCCGAGCCGGCCGACTGGCGCACGGTGCTGCTGCTCGCCGGGGTGTTCCTCGGCGTCGCCGTGCTGATCGAGCCGCTCGGTTTCCCCGTCGCGGGCGCGCTGCTGTTCTGGGGCGCGGCGTTCGCGCTGGGCAGCCGCCGGATCGACCGCGATCCGCTCATCGCCGCCGGGCTGTCCCTCGTCACCTACACCGTCTTCAACAACCTGCTCGGAGTGCCCCTGCCCGGCGGTCCGCTGATGGGAGTGCTGTGACATGAACGCCCTCAACTCCCTTCTGGACGGCTTCGGTACGGCCCTCACCCCGATCAACCTGCTGTGGGCCGCGATCGGCGTCCTGCTCGGCACGGCGATCGGCGTGCTGCCGGGGATCGGCCCGGCGATGGCGGTGGCGCTGCTGCTTCCGGTGACGTACGGGCTCGACCCGATCGGCGCGTTCATCATGTTCGCCGGTATCTACTACGGCGCGATGTTCGGCGGTTCGACCACCTCCATCCTGCTCAACACACCGGGTGAGAGCGCGGCGGTGGTGGCGGCCATGGAGGGCAACCCCATGGCCAAGTCGGGGCGCGGCGCGCAGGCCCTGGCGGCAGCGGCGATCGGGCACTTCGCGGGCGGCATGGTCGGCACGCTGCTGCTGGTGGCGCTCGCACCGACGGTCGCGAAACTCGCCGTGGACATCGGCGCGCCGGACTACTTCGCCATCATGGTGCTGGCGTTCATCGCCGTGACCTCGGTGCTGGGCTCGTCCCGCGTCCGGGGCCTCGCCTCCCTGCTGATCGGCCTCACCCTGGGCCTGGTGGGCCTGGACCAGATGACCGGTCAGCAGCGTCTCACCTTCGGCTCGCTGCAACTGGCCGACGGTATCGACGTGGTGATCGTCGCGGTCGGTCTCTTCGCGATCGGCGAGGCGCTGTGGGTCGCGGCGCACCTGCGGCGCAGGCCGCCCGAGCCGATCCCGGTGGGGCGTCCCTGGCTGGGGCGCGCGGATGTGAACCGGACCTGGAAGTCGTGGCTGCGCGGCCCGTTCATCGGCTTCCCGTTCGGCGCGATCCCGGCCGGCGGCGCGGAGATCCCCACCTTCCTGTCGTACGTGACGGAGAAGCGCCTGTCGAAGCACCAGGACGAGTGGGGCAAGGGCGCCATCGAGGGTGTCGCCGGCCCGGAGTCGGCGGCGTCGGCCTCTGCGGCGGGCACCCTGGTGTCGATGCTGACCCTGGGTCTGCCGACCACGGCGGTGGCTGCCGTGATGCTGGCCGCCTTCCAGCAGTACGGCATCCAGCCGGGTCCGCTGCTCTTCGAGCGTGAGCCCGACCTGGTGTGGGGTTTGATCGCCTCGCTGTTCGTCGGCATGGTGCTGCTGCTCGCGCTGAACCTGCCGCTGGCGCCGGTGTGGGCGAAGCTGCTGCGCATCCCGCGGCCGTACCTGTACGCGGGGATCATGTTCTTCGCGGCGGTCGGCGCGTACGCCGTCGGCGGTGAGGTGATCGACTTGGTGATCCTGCTGATCATCGGTCTGATCGGTTTCGGTATGCGCCGCTACGGACTGCCCGTGCTGCCGGCCGTGATCGGCGTCATCCTCGGCCCCAACGCCGAACAGCAGGTGCGGCGCGCCCTGCAGATCAGCGACGGCAGTGTGACGGGTCTGGTCAACACGCCGTTCGCGGTGACCGTGTACGCGGTGACCGTGCTGCTGCTGGTGTGGCCGCTGCTGCGGAAGGCGGTGACGCGCGGCAGCGCCGAGGCCTGAGGTCCGGCCGTACGGCACTCCGGTACCGGGTGCCGTACGGGAAGCGGATCTCCGCCTCGCCGGTCGCGGCGACCCGTACGCGCGTGCCTGAACCTCGTGCGTACGGGTCGCCGTCTTCGCAGGCGGCCCGGGGTCCTTCGCGTCAGGACGAGAGCAGCCCCCGGCCGAGCCAGCCGGAGGAGTCCCGCACCCCGGGCAGGGCGACGAAGCAGCCGCCGCCGGTCGGGAAAATGCAGTCGACCGCTCCGCCGAAGGCCTCCTGGGTGGTGGGGAGGGAGGCCGATGGACGGGAGTCAGCGGTTCGGGTTCACGTCCTCACGCCGCACCGGCGGCCCGTCACGACACGGGGCTCAGCAGCCGGAGCCGCCGAAGACCTCGGCGGTGTGCTCACCGAGCTCCGGCGGCGGCAGCCGGTGCCGTGCCGGTGACGCGCTCAGTGTGATCGGGCATGCCACCTGCCGGGACCCCGCTCCGCCGCCCGTCCCGGGCACCGTGACGACGCCGGGCAGTCCGAGCCCCTCGGCGAAGGCGAACGCCTCGTCGACGGTGTTCACGGGACCGGCGGGCACCCCGGCCGCCGCGAGCACGCCCGACCAGTGGTCGGCACCCGCCGTACGCAGCCGTTCGCCCAGCACCTCGCACAACTCGGCGCGGTGAGCCACCCGTTGCGGATTCGTGCGGAACCGGGGGTCGCCGGCGAGCTCCGGGCGGCCGAGCACCCCCGCCAGGGCCGCGAACTGTCCGTCGTTGCCTACGGCGAGGGCCAGCGGACGGTCGGCGGTGGGGAAGGTCTCGTACGGGGCGATGCTCGGGTGCGCGTTGCCCATCCGGCCGGGCACGACGCCCGCGACGGCGTACGCCGAGGTCTGGTTGACCATGGCCGACAGCAGGGAGCTCATCAGGTTGACCTCGACGCGCTGCCCCTCACCGGTGGCATCCCGGTGCCGCAGGGCCGCCATGATGCCCAGGGCCGCGTGCAGTCCGGTGATCACGTCGACGAGGGCCACACCGGCCTTGGTCGGTTCCCCGTCGGGCTGCCCGGTGACGCTCATCAGGCCGCCGACCGCCTGGACGAGGAGGTCGTAGCCGGGGATCGCGGCGCCACCGCCGGCACCGAAGCCGCTGATGGAGCAGTACACCAGGCCCGGGTGCCGTTCCTTCAGGTCGTCGTGGCCGAGGCCGAACCTGTCCATCGTGCCGGGCCGGAAGTTCTCCACGAGCACGTCCGACTCGGCGACGAGGGCCCGGGCCCGTTCCCGGTCGGCCTCGTCCGACAGGTCCAGGGTGACCGAGCGCTTGTTGCGGTTGACACCGAGGAAGTAGGTGGAGGTGCCGCGTTCGTCGGCGGGCGGACGCCACTGCCGGGTCTCGTCGCCCGTCCCCGGGCGCTCGACCTTCACCACGTCGGCGCCGAGATCGGCGAGGAGCATGGTCGCGTACGGTCCGGCCAGGACCCGGGAGAAGTCCGCGATCCGCACTCCCTTCAGGGCGCCACGCTCCAGATCCACGTCTGCCTCCGAGAGATCGTCACTGATCGTTTCCGGCTTCGGACTCACCCTCTCACCTCCACTCCTCTTGACGCGTCAATGACAACGATGGCTTGATGTGATGGGAGCGCTCCCACCTCCTCCAGGGAAGGGACCACCATGCACGGAACCCCCCACTCGTCCCGGCACTTACGCGCCACGTCCGGTCCGGGCCTCCTGGCCGCCCTGCTGCTCCTCCTCGGCCTGGCCTTCGCACCCCGCGCGACGGCCGCGCCCGCGGCGGACCCCGTTCGCATCATGCCCCTCGGCGACTCGATCACCGGCTCACCGGGCTGCTGGCGGGCGCTGCTGTGGAACCGGCTGGCCGGCAGCGGATACAAGGACATCGACTTCGTCGGCACCCTCCCCCCGCAGAGCTGCGGACAGGCGCACGACGGCGACAACGAGGGCCACGGGGGCGAGCTGGCCACCAACGTGGCGGACCAGAAACTGCTGCCGGGCCGGTTGGCGTCCACCCGTCCGGACATCGTTGTCATGCACTTCGGGACGAACGACGTCTGGAGCAGCATCGCCCCCGACCGCATCCTCGCCGCCTACACCGAGCTCGTGGCGCAGATGAGGGCCTCGAACCCGGACATGCGGATCCTGGTGGCGCAGCTGATCCCCATGGCCCCTGGTGGCTGCCCGGCCTGTGCGCAGCGCGTCGTCGACTTCAACGCGCGGATCCCCGGCTGGGCCCGGACCACCGGCACCGGCCGCTCCCCCGTCACCGTGGTCGACCAGTGGACCGGCTTCAGCACGGCCACCGACACCTATGACGGCGTGCACCCCAACGCCTCCGGCGACGGCAAGATCGCGGCCCGGTGGTACCCCGCTCTGGCGTCGGCCCTCGACGCCGGGGTGCCGCAGGATCCCGGAGACCCGGGCGGCCCGGGCGGGGAGCCCGCCGCCTGCACCGCGCGCTTCCGGGCCGTTTCCGCCTGGCAGGGCGGTTACCAGGGCGAGGTGACGGTGACGAACACATCGGGATCCGCCGTCCCGGGCTGGACCGCGACCGTCGTACCGGCGAACGGCGCACGGGTGACCCAGCTCTGGAACGGGTCCGTCACCACTGCCGCCGACGGCACGGCCACCGTCACCCACGCGGCCTGGAACGGCGCTCTCGCCCCCGGCGCGAGTGCCACGTTCGGCTTCGTCGCGACCGCCCCCGCAACGGCCGGCGTCCCGGCGGCGACCGTCACCTGCGCCGGTAAGGCGCCGACCGGGTGACGGCCGCGCCGGGGCGGAAGCGTCCCGGCGCGGGCCCGTCCGTACCGGGCCCCACGGCAGGGCCCCGTTCAGCGCCACAGCACCACAGCGCGACCGACACCGAGTGCCACCCGACCCCCACTCCTGGAGCCGTCATGAGACTCCGCACCCCCACCGCGCCACGTCCGGCCACCGTGGCCGCCGCCCTGCTCGCGCTCTTCCTGTCCTTCCTCGTCCTCACCCCGCCGGCCCAGGCCGCGCCCACCGGCTTCCGGGTCCAGAACGGCCGGCTGCTGGAAACCGGCGGGAACGACTTCGTGATGCGGGGCGTCAACCACGCCCACACCTGGTATCCGGACCGGATCGGCTCCCTCGCCCACATCAAGGCCAAGGGCGCCAACACCGTGCGCGTGGTCCTCGCCAGCGGCGACCGCTGGACCCGTAACGACGCCGCCGACGTGACGAACGTGATCTCCCAGTGCAAGCAGAACCGGCTCATCTGCGTCCTGGAGGTGCACGACACCACGGGCTACGGCGAGCAGAGCGGGGCGGCCACCCTCTCCCGCGCGGCCGACTACTGGATCAGTGTGAAGAGCGCCCTGGCCGGCCAGGAGGACTACGTCATCGTCAACATCGGCAACGAACCGTACGGCAACACCGGCTACACGGCGTGGACGGCCGACACCAAGGCCGCGATCCTCAAGCTCCGCAACGCCGGGTTCGGCCACACGCTGATGGTCGACGCGCCCAACTGGGGCCAGGACTGGGCGTTCACGATGCGCGACAACGCCGCCTCGGTCTTCGCCACCGACCCCGACGCCAACACGGTCTTCTCGATCCACATGTACGGCGTCTTCGACACCGCCGCCGAGATCACCGACTACCTGAACCGCTTCGTCACCGCGAAACTGCCCATCGTCGTCGGGGAGTTCGGCCACGACCACTCCGACGGCAACCCCGACGAGGACACCATCCTGGCCGTCACCCGGCAGCTCCGGCTCGGTTACCTCGGCTGGTCGTGGAGCGGCAACGGCGGCGGTGTCGAGTACCTGGACATGGTGACGAACTTCGACCCGAACCAGCTGACCTCCTGGGGGCAGCGGCTCTTCAACGGCGCGAACGGCATCGCCGCCACCGCCGAGGAGGCGGCGATCTACGGTTCCGGCGGGGGCGACACCACTCCCCCGACGGCCCCCGGCATCCCGACCGCCTCCGGTGTCACCTCCTCCTCCGCCACCCTCACCTGGGCCGCCGCCACGGACGCGGCCGGCGTCACCGGCTACGACATCGTGCGGATCAGCGGCGGCTCCGAGACGGCCGTCACCAGCACCACGAGGACGACCGCCACCCTCGCCGGTCTGTCCCCCGCCACCTCCCACACCTTCGCCGTCTACGCCCGCGACGCCGCCGGCAACCGCTCGCCCCGCTCGGGCACGGTGACCGTCACGACCTCGCCCGGCGGCTCACCGGCGGCCTGCGGGGTCGGCTACCGGGTGACGGGCAGCTGGCCCGGCGGCTTCCAGGGCGAGATCGTCCTGCGCAACACGGGAACGGCGGCGATCAACGGCTGGACGCTGCGCTGGACCTTCCCGGACAGTCAGCGCATCACCAACCTGTGGGGCGGCGCGGTGACCCAGAGCGGCTCCGCGGTGAGCGTGGCGGCCGCCCCGTACACCGCGGCGATCCCCGCGTCGGGCTCGGTCACCCTCGGCTTCACGGCCACCCGGTCGGCCGCGAATCCCGGTCCGACGGCCTTCACCCTGAACGGCGCCGACTGCTCCGTGAGCTGACCGGCCCCGTGCGACGGTGCCGCCGCGCCCGGGCCCGGCGGCACCACCGTCCGTGTGATCCGCGTTACAGACCCGCGAAAAGCGGTTTAGGTCGCTCCGCATAGGTCAGGCGGCGGGGATGTCGCACCGGCACCCCCTCGCCGCCTCTCCGGCAAAACGCGTACGCACCCGTCCGGGTTCCCCGCGGGAGGCGCGGTGAGCGAGGACACCCTGCGCATCCGCGCGGTCCCGGCCGGCGGGACGGAGCGGCAGGCACCGCCCGCGAGGGAACCGGCCGCCCGGCGGGACGCGTTCTTCGACAACGCGAAGTACCTCGCGATCGTGCTGGTGGCGATCGGGCACTCCTGGGAGCCGCTGCGGGACGGCAGCCGGGCGGCCACGGCGCTGTACATGGTCGTGTACGCGTTCCACATGCCGGCGTTCATCGTGATCTCCGGCTACTTCTCGCGGTCCTTCGACGCGAGCCCCGGCCGGATCAAGCGCCTGGTCACCGGGCTCGTTGTGCCGTACGTCGTCTTCGAGACGGCGTACACCCTGTTCACCCGGTGGACGGACCAGGAACCGGACCGGCCGGTGAGCCTGCTGGATCCCCTCTACCTGACCTGGTTCCTGATCGCCCTGTTCATCTGGCGGCTGACCACACCGGTCTGGCAGCGCGTGCGGTGGCCGCTGCCGGCCGCCCTGGTCATCGCGATGCTGGCGACGCTCTCGCCGTCCATCGGCAACGACCTCGATCTGCAGCGCACGCTGCAGTTCCTGCCGTACTTCGTCGTCGGTCTGCTGCTGCGCCCCGGGCATTTCCGGCTGGTGCGGCGCCGTGCGGCGCGGATCCTCGCCGTGCCGGTCTTCGCCGGCGCGCTGGCCGTGGCCTACTGGGCGGTGCCGCGGATGAGCGGCGCCTGGTTCTACCACCGCGACAGCGCCGAGGAACTGGCCGCGCCCTCCTGGTACGGGCCGGTCATGACACTGGTGACGTTCGGCTGCTCGCTGGTCCTGGTGGCCTGCTTCCTCGCCTGGGTGCCGGGCCGCCGCACCTGGTTCACCGTGCTGGGCGGGGGCACGCTCTACGGATACCTGCTGCACGGCTTCGTCGCGCAGGGCTCCAAGTTCTGGGGCTGGTACGAGCCTGCGTGGGTGCACCGGCCGCTGGGCGAGATCATCGTGACGGTCGCCGCCGCGGTACTCGTGACCGTCCTGTGCACCCCGCCCGTGCGGCGGGTGTTCCGCTGGGTGATGGAGCCCGACATGGCGTGGGCGTTCCACCGGGACGCGCGCGAACAGGCACGGGAGCGGAACACCGTCCGCGCTTGAGCGAACGCCTCGCCGCTCCTCCTGGACCAGCCGGACGAGCATCACCCCGGGCGTGCGCGGCACCCGCACCGTCAGCGCCTCCCCGTCCCGGACGGCCCGGCCGGCGGCCGTCGACGAGGGGTGCAGGACGCCCGCCCGGGCGCCCCGGCCCGCCAGGCGCCGGACGGGGACGCGAAGTCGGTCCGGCCCACCGCTCCGCTGTGTACGCCGCGGCGGTGCGCAGCGGCCGCAGGAACGGGTTGGCGCGGGCCGCCAGTTGCACGGCGAGCAGGAAGCGGTCGTGGCGTGCGGCGAGGTGCGCCCGCTCATGGGCGAACAGGGCCCCGGACGGTTCCGTCGAGCACACCGGTGACAACCTCACCGGTGAGGGCGAGGGCGACGACGAGTCCGTCAAGGTGAACCTCGCCGCCGTGCCGTCTGCACGTCGCCCACGCGCTCGGCCCCCTGCCCGGGTCGCTCGTCGCGGCCGGCTGGACCCTGGCCCTCGTGGCGGCCCTGACCGGCCTCGCCGCCCTGGCCGGGCCGCTGTACGCGGGCTTGCGCCGACGCGGTGCGCCCCCGGCCGCCGACCAGGTGGAGCACGCCCGGCTGGTCTGGCGGCAGGAGCTGCTCGACCGGGGGATGCTGCCCCACCTGCGCCGGCACCTGGGGTCGCATCCCGAGACGGCGATCACGCCGTGCTCCCCGCCCGATACGCTCACACCGTGCCCGGCCCGGGCCAGAGAGGACAGGACACCATGTTCGGACTGAGCGAGCTCGCGCTCCTTCTCATCGTCGTCATAGCCGTCATCGGGATGAAAAAGCTCCCCGAGCTGACCCGCTCGGCCGGCAAGGCGGCCCGCATCCTGAAGGCGGAGGCCCGCGCGGCCAAGGACGAGGAGGCCGGAACGGCCCCCGCGCCTCGGGTGGTCCAGGGCGAGGTCGTCCCGCCGGGCACCGGCACCACCCCGCCCGGCGCCCGGCCGGCGGGCGCCCCGGACCACACCTGATCCGTCCCCGCGACTACAGCGTGCGTTCCAGGCGGTCCGCCACGAGCCTGACGAAGCGCGCCGGGTCCTTGGGCTGGCCGCCCTCGGCCAGCACCGCCAGCGTGTGCAGCAGCTCCGCGGACTCGGCGAGCTCCGAACGGTCCTCGCTCGCCCGGTACGCCTCGTGCAGCCCCTTCACCAGCGGGTGGCCCGGGTTGAGCTCCAGGATCCGCTTGGTGCGCGGCACCTCCTGGCCCATCGCCCGGTACATGTTCTCCAGGGCCGGGGTCAGGTCGTGCGCGTCGGAGACGATGCAGGCCGGGGAGACGGTGAGCCGCGTGGAGAGGCGGACCTCCTTGATGTCCTCCTCCAGCCGCTCCTTCATCCAGCCGAGCAGCCCGGCGTACTCCTCGGCCTGCTTCTCCCGCTCCTCGCCGGCCTTCTCCGCGCCCTCGGCGTCGAGGTCGATCTCGCCCTTGGTGACGGACCGCAGCTTCTTGCCCTCGTACTCGCCGACGGCGTCGACCCAGACCTCGTCGACGGCGTCGGTGAGCAGCAGGACCTCGATGCCCTTGTCCCGGAACGCCTCCATGTGCGGGGAGTTCTCGATGCTCTGCCGGGATTCGCCGGTGATGAACCAGATGTCGTCCTGGCCGTCCTTCATCCGTTCCACGTACCGCGCCAGCGTGGTCGGCTCGTCGTCGGAGTGCGTGGTCGCGAACGAGGAGACGGCGAGGATGGCGTCGCGGTTCTCGGAGTCGGTGACCAGGCCCTCCTTCAGGGCGGTGCCGAACTCCCGCCAGAAGGTGGCGTAGCGGTCGGCGTCCTTGGTCAGGAGCTCCTTGACCGTGGAGAGCACCTTCTTGGTCAGCCGGCGCTGCATCATGCGGATGTGCCGGTCCTGCTGGAGGATCTCGCGGGAGACGTTGAGCGAGAGGTCCTGCGCGTCGACGACGCCCTTGACGAAGCGGAGGTACGGGGGCAGCAGCGCCTCGCAGTCGTCCATGATGAACACGCGCTTCACGTACAGCTGGACGCCGCGCTTGAAGTCCCGCGTGAACAGGTCGTGCGGGGCGTGCGAGGGGACGAAGAGCAGGGCCTGGTACTCGAAGGTGCCCTCGGCCTGGAGCCGGATCGTCTCCAGCGGCTCGCGCCAGTCGTGGCTGATGTGCTTGTACAGCTCGTGGTACTCGTCGTCGGACACCTCGTCGCGCGAGCGCGCCCACAGGGCCTTCATCGAGTTCAGCGTCTCGGGCTCGGGCGTGTCCTCGCCGTCCTTCGCCTCCGGGACCATCCGGATCGGCCAGGTGATGAAGTCCGAGTAGCGCTTGACGATCTCCCGGATCTTCCACTCCGAGGTGTAGTCGTGCAGCTGGTTCTCGGGGTCGGCGGGCTTGAGGTGGAGCGTGACGGACGTGCCCTGCGGCGCGTCGTCGACGCGCTCCAGGGTGTAGGTGGCCTCGCCGCGCGACGTCCAGCGGGTCCCCTGGCGCTCGCCGGCCCGCCGGGTCACCAGCGTCACCTCGTCCGCCGCCATGAAGCCGGAGTAGAAACCGACACCGAACTGGCCGATGAGCCCCTCGGCCCCGGCGCCGTCCTTGGCCTCCTCCAGCTCCTTGAGGAAGGTGGCGGTACCCGAGTTGGCAATGGTGCCGATGAGCCGTCCGACCTCGTCGTACGACATGCCGATGCCGTTGTCCCGCACCGTGAGGGTGCGGGCCTCCTTGTCGACGTCGAGCTCGATGTGCAGGTCCGAGACATCGGCGTCCAGGGAGTCGTCCCGCAGCTTCTCCAGACGCAGCTTGTCCAGCGCGTCGGAGGCGTTGGAGACGAGCTCCCGCAGGAAGACATCCTTGTTCGAGTAGACCGAGTGGATCATCAGCTGGAGCAGCTGACGCGCCTCTACCTGGAACTCAAACGTTTCGGTCGTCATGGTTCGCGAATCCCTCACAGGTCCCACAGTCGCCTGAACTGGTGACAGTCACTGTAAAACACCAAGTCAGGCCGGGGCCCCGGAAGTCAGACTAGGTGGGCGAAGACGACGAGGTTCTCGGTGTAGTCCCGGGCCTGGCGGTCGTAGGAACCCGAGCACGTGATGAGCCTGACCTGGGCCTGTGACGTGTCGCCGTACACGCGGTCGCTGGGAAAGGCGTTCTTGGCGAACGACTGTGCGGCGTCCACGGCGAAGGTCGCCTTGCTGCCGTCGGCCCGCACGACCTGGAACCGGTCGCCCTTCTTCAGCTCGCCGAGCCCGGCGAACACGGCCGGGGAGGTCGTGGTGTCCACGTGCCCGGCGATGATCGCGGTGCCGGCCTCTCCGGGGGTGTGGCCCTTGGCGTACCAGCCGACGAGGTTGGTGTCGTTCGGCGGCGGGGGCTCCAGCTGGCCCGACGCGTTGATCGCGAGGTCGGTGAAGGGCGCGTCGACCGAGATCTTGGGGATGAGCAGGCGGACCGGCCGGGACCGCGGCAGGTGCGGGCCGTGGGACTGGGCCGGCGCCGCGGACGTGGGCGTGTCGGGCAGGTCCGGGGCGGCCGAGGAGGCGGCCACGGCGGGCGGCGCGTGCGGCGGGCCGGCGTCGTCGGGCGACTCACCGCCGCCGAACAGGTTCACGGTCAGCACCAGGGCGGCCACCGACCAGATCACCGTCACGAATGCGCGGAAGCGCCGTTTGGACGGTGCGGGGCCGAGGTCGGACAGGGCGGAGGGAGAGGCTGCCATCAAGAACCACCTCATTCGGGCACGGCAGCGGGCACGGCACACGGGAGGACGAGCCGGGCCGCCGCGACGTGCGAGGCACGTGCGGCGGCCACGGCGGCTATGAGGTCGGGCCGGTCATGCGGCGCCCTGCGTGGCCTTCCGGCGGCGCAGCGCGTACATGCCGGTGCCGGCCACCGCCAGGGCTGCCAGCCCACCCGCGGTCACGCTCGGCGCGGAGGCCAGCCCGCCGCCACCGGTGTGCACGCCACCGCGCGGCTTGTCGTGCTTGCCCTCCCAGGAGCCCTTGTCGTGCTTGCCGCTCCAGCCGCCCTTGTCACCCTTCTCGTGCTTGCCGGAGCCGCCCTCTTCCTGCTTGCCGCTCCAGCCGTCCTCGCCGTCCTTGTAGGACTCCGGGTCGTACTTGGAGCCCTCCCAGTCGTCCGAGTTCACGGAGGCCAGCGCTCCGCCACCGGTGTGCACCCCGCCGTGCGGCTTGTGGTGCTTGTCGTGCTTGCCCTCCCAGCCCTTCTCCTGTCCGTCCTCCTTGCCGTGCTCCTCGTGCTTGCCCTCTTCACCCTTGTCGCCCTTGTCGTGCTCGGAGCTCCAGTCGTCCGCGGTCACCGCGGCCAGCGCTCCACCACCCGTGTGCACCCCGCCGTGGGGCTTGTGGTGGTCGCTGTCCTTGTGGTGCTCCTTGCTGTAGGAAGTCGAGTCGTGGTCCCCGTCGCCCATGGCGTCGGCGTAGGCGGCGGGTGCGGCGATCGCGAGGGCGGCCGTGGCGGTGGCCGTCGCGAGCATCATGCGGGCAGAGCGCATCGGTGAGTCCTTCCGTCGCGAACCGGGCAGCTGACGCCTCGCCAGCTCACGAGACCCGGTCTCGACGTGAACCACCGTCAGTCGCTCCGGGCCGTCCCACCATCCGGGGCGTGCACACGGGTTACCGCGACACCCTGACGGCGCACACCACGGTCGTCCGGGCGCCATGGGGAGGGACCCCGGAGGAGCGCCCGCGTCAGCGGCGCCCGAACCCCCGGTGCGTCATGCGGGCCGGGTCCGGGTCTGCCGGCTGGGCCGCCAGGCCGACGAGGACCAGCCCGCCCGCGATGAGCAGCCCCTGGGCCAGTGCGATGCCGGAGACCAGCACGACGACGCCGAGCGCCAGCCCCCACCAGGCTCCGGTCCGCCGGTACTCGCGGGGCCGAACGGGGCGGCCGGAGCTCATGGCCCGCGCGAACCGGGGGTCCTCCCGCTCCAGTCGTGCTTCGAGTTTCACCAGACGGTGGTCTTCGGACTGGGGCACGGCTTCTCCTTCCCGGACCCTGAAGCTCCGCAGGATGCTGCTGGACATCCGGCGGGGCCAGGCGGGCGACCGGCACGGCTGGATGCACCGCGTCCACTGCCAGCGGTCCGTGTGCCCGGGGCGGCCCTCGCCCGGGGCACACACGGGCCTCCCGCGAAGCTGCACGGGCGGGTCAGACGTGCCGGTGGTCGATGCCCAGCAGGCTCGCGGCGGCCCGGAAGTCGGCCGTGTGGTGGCCCACCGCGAGGGACCAGTGGTGGCCGACGCCCGTGGCGCTCCAGGCGTCGACCCATTCACCGGGGTCCCGGCCGAAGTCGACGCGGCTGGTGGTGTTGCCGATCTCCAGCAGCGGCCCGGGTACGGCGATTCCCTCGGAGGTGACGAAGGACAGACTGCCGTCGGCGTCCTGGCCGAGGCCCAGCAGGGTGACGGGCCCGTGCCGGACGTCGAACTCGACGCTCACCCCCCAGCCGCGTTTGCCGTGGTAGACGCCGAGCCCGCGCAGCAGCGGGGCACGGGCGCCCACCCCGAGGTCGGCGGGTCCGTCGTGGCCCATCTCCACCACGCCGTCCTCGAAGTTCAAGGCCTGGATCTCGGTGAAGGAGCCTCCGGCACCGACGCTCTGGGACGCCAGCTGGGCCACGGACGTCCGCAGTTCGTATTCGCCCGCCGCGGGCACACCCCGGGCGGTGAGCAGGGAGGCGCCGAGGATCATGCCCGCGCCGAGCCGCTCGTGCAGCTCACCGTCGAGGCCGCGGTGGTAGTAGGCGAGGCTGTCGAGTTCGAAGTCGGCGACCAGCCGGTCCAGGGCGACGGACACGGTCGCGCCCCAGGCGAAGTCCTCCTCCACGACACTGTCGTCCAGGGTGAAGATCCGCCGGGCGAGGGCCATCCGCTCCCGGGTCTCGGCCTCCGACACCCGTTCCACCCGGTGCCGCAGGTCGTCGAACTCCAGGACCTCGACGTGCGACCCGAACGTCGTGGCGAGCAGCGTCGGATCGGTCTGCACGTCGAGCATGCCGGGATACACATGCCCCATGAGGCCGTGCCGGGCGTGCCGGAGCGCGGCACGGATGTGCGCGGCCCGGATCCACTGCTCGATGCGACGCCAGGCGGACTCCTGGCGCAGCCAGCCGGACACCGACCGGAAGGGGATTCCGGCGCGCCGGAAGACGTTGCCGACCTCGGGGACGGGGCACTGCCCGCAGTAGGCCAGCCAGGCACCGGTGTCGAAGGCGGCGTGGTCCATCCTCTCGGACGGCTGGAGGTCGATGATCAGCACCGGTGTGTGCGAGCGCTGGGCGATCGGCAGCACCATCGACGAGGTCAGGTAGGTCGTCAGGAACAGCACGATCAAGTCGCAGTCGGCCCGCCGCAGTTCTTCGGCTGCTCGGGCGCCATCGCGGGCGTCGGAGACGAATCCGGCGTCGGTCACGTCGGCGTCCATCTCCCGGAATCGTCCGGCGACGTACGCGGCCGACTCCTGCAGTTGCGGGAGGAGACCGGGGAACTGCGGCCAGTACGTGCCGAGTCCGCCGGAGACCAGTCCGATGCGGGTGCGGCGCCGGGTGACGGGCGGGAGCAGGTCGTGCGGGGCGGCGGGACGTACGGCCGTGCCGTCCGCGGTCGTTGCCATGGGCGGTGCTCCTTGTCGGGGTGCTGCGGCTCGGGTGCTCTTGCCGGGTGATGCGGCTCCGGTCGCTCCTTGTGCCGGGTGCTGCGGCTCAGGTGCTGGGGACGGGCAGGTCCGCTCGGTCCCGCACGGCACGCGCGGAACGCGGGACCAGGACGCGAATGATGAACGCACCCGCGAACGCCGCCGCCGTCATGCAGGCGGTGATCGTCCAGAGCAGGACGGTGGGGCTGTGGTCGGCCAGGGCGGGGGTGAAGAACGCGGCGACCGCGAAAACCCCCCGCGACAGGGCGTAGGTCAGGCCCTGGGTGGTGCCGCGGGTGTCCGCGGGCAGCGTGAGCTGCGACCACACCTTGTAGTTGGCCTCTCCGGCGAACGGGTTGGAGAGCTGGTAGAGCACGAAGAAGACGAGCATGCCGACGAGTGCGCCCGCGGTGAGGGACGCGATGACGAAGGCGAGGATCTGCACCACCGCGGCCACGTGGAACAGCCGGTCGCGCCAGGGGGTGTCGGCGACGCGCACGAAGGCGAAGGTGAGCAGCACGCCGATCGGGATGGCGGCCAGGTTGATGCCGGTGGCCAGGCTCTGCGAGGCGTCGCTGACGGTGACGAGCAGATAGGTTCCGAACTGGCCGAAGGTGTTGGCTCCGAGGCCCCAGGTCACGTAGAACACGAACGTCGCGGCCATCGGCAGCATCGCGGCGCGGGTCCACACGCTCTTCAGGGGGACGCCCTCGGGGTCGCTCCCGGTGTCCGGTTCCGCGGGCCCGTCGGACAGCTTCAGCCGGGACCGCAGGGCCCAGGTGAGGAGTGCGGCGAGGGCCAGTTGCCCGGTGATGAGCCGGGCGCCGGTCATGCCCGTGGTGGACAGGACGAAGCCGAGGAAGATGGCGACGGCGATGCCCAGCATCCACATGACCTGGGTGAACGCCACCAGTCTCCCCCGGGCCCAGGAGGGTGCCGCGTCCGAGACCACGGCCAGGGACGTCGGCAGGTCGGCGCCGGCCGCGAGCCCGGCGATGAGTACACCGGCCAGCAGGGTGATGTCGTCCGGCGCCAGCGTGATGACGAGGGCGCCGATCGCGAAGCAGAAGATGTCCCAGTTGTAGACGCGGCGGCGGCCGAAGAGGTCGGCGAGCCGTCCGCCGACGAGGGATCCGACGGCGATGCAGCCGGTGACGATCGCGCTGATCGCCCCGGCCATCCACACACCCATGTCGTAACTGTCCCGGTAGATGGCCAGGTTGACGGAGATGCTCACGATCAGCCCGGCGTCGAGGTAGGAGGCCATGCCCGACAGGGCGGCGGCCTTCCAGAGCGGTCTGGGGATGGGGCGGGTACCGGCCATGATGCGACTCCGTCGTCTGGTGACATCGCGGTTCCGGGGGCCTGGTCGCAGCGAATATAGGGGCAGAAAAACGTTGCAACAAGGTGTCGCGCACGTATCGCCGACGTGGCGTCGGATTCGGCGGCACCGGCCGGGGTGTGGCCTGACCGCGCCAGCTCACCTACGGTGAAGGAGGCCTGAAAACGTTTCAGGGGAAGGACCGCCATTCCGTGATCTCCCCCGAGCTCCGGCGACTGTTCGACGACCCGCCCCGCGACTTCGGCCCCACTCCGCTGTGGTGGTGGTCGGGTGCGAAGGTCACCCGCGAGCGACTCGCCTGGCAGATGCGGGCGTTCGCGGCGGGCGGCGTCCACAACCTCGTCGTCATCAACCTGGCCCCGGCCGGCCCGACGTTCGGAGCCCGGGCCGACGATCCGGCGTGGTTCGGCGAGGAGTGGTGGGCGCGCTTCACCGACGCCTGCGAGATCTCGGCGGAACTGGGCACGCGGCTGTGGTTCTACGACCAGATCGGGTTCTCCGGGGCCAACGTGCAAGGCGGTGTGACGCGCCGTCACCCAGAGGCCTCCGGACTGGCACTGCGCTGCCGCGATGTGCGTGTCGCCGGGGGCGCGGTGGACCTGACGGACGCCGGGACGCCGCTGGCGGCGTACTCCCGGCAAGGTCTGCGGCTCGGCCTCTGCGCGGACGGCCGGATCACCGCCGTCGACGGCACCGGGGTCCGGCTCGTCACCGCCGTCCCCACGGCGTTCGACTACCTGGACCGGCACGCCGTGGGTCTGCTGATGGACGCCGTCCACCACGAGTTCGACCGCCGCGTGCCGGAGTACCTGGGCACCGTCATCGCGGGCAGCTTCCAGGACGAACTGCCCGGCACCAACGCCTGGAGCCACCGTTTCGCCGAGGAGTTCCGCACCCGGCGCGGCTACGACCTGCTCGACCACCTGCCCGCCCTGTTCGGCACGGATGCCGGCGTCGCGCAGGGGAAGTTCCGCGCGGACTACTACGCGGTCCGGGCGGAACTGGCCGAGGAGGCCCTGTTCCGGCCGCTCGCCGCCTGGCACCGCGAGCGCGGTCTGCTGCTGGGCAGCGACCAGAGCCACCCCGCCCGCGCGGGCTACCCGGCCCAGTCCACGCAGCTCTACACCGACTACTTCCGCACCCACCGCTGGTACAGCGCCGCGGGCAGCGACCACCACGGCGACGCCAAGGTGCACTCCTCGATGGCCCACCTCCACGGCCACGAACGCGTCTGGATCGAGGCGTTCCACTCCTCCGGCTGGGGCGGCACGCTGGAGGACACCTACGACTGGCTGCTGCCGTTCCTGCGCAGCGGCGCCAACCTCTACAACCCGCACGCCAGTTACTTCGGCACGGCGGGAGGCTGGTTCGAGTGGGCGCCGCCGTCCACCGACTGGCGCCAGCCCTACTGGAGGCAGTACCCGGCGTTCTCCCGGGCCGTGGCGCGGATCTGCTCGATCATGTCGTGGGGCGGTTACGCGGCCGACGTGGCCGTGCTGCACCCGACCGCCACCATGCAGGCCCTGGTGCCGCTGGACGCACCGGTCCGGCACTTCGGCGACGGCCGGCTGGGCGAGGGCCACGCCCTCGCCGACGAGACCCAGCGGCATTACCTGGACCTGTGCGGCACCAACAACTGGCTCGGACCGCATGCCGGTGCCCTGGACCGGCACGGGGTGTCCTTCGACGTCGTCGACGACGACTCGGTCCAGCGCGCCGTGGCCACCGACGGCGCCCTGCGGATCAGGGACCTGGCATACCGGGTGGTGCTGCTGCCCTCGGCGAACGTGCTGGAGGAGTGCACGGCACGGCGACTGTCCGAACTGCTCGACGCCGGAGGGCGGGTGGTGGTCGTGGGCCGCCCGCCCGCGACCGCCGCCGGCCGCTCCGGTGACGACTCCGTCGTGACGGCACTGCTGGCCCATCCCCGGCTGGAGCGGGTGTGCGACCCCGCGGCCGCGGCCGCGGCGCTGGCCGACGCGGCCGGGCACGCGACGGGCGACGTTCCGCTGCTCGTCCGGCGGAAGGGGAACGAGGCGGTGGCACTGGTCACGGCGGCCTTTCCGGAGATCGGCGCGCATCCACTGCGGCCGCCCGGTTCCACGCCCGAGCCCGTGCGCGCCTCGTCCGTCACCGTCCGGGCCGCCGTGGCGCAGGCCGAGATCTGGAACCCGGCGACCGGCTCCCGCAGCCCCGCCCGCGTCACGGTCCGGGCGGACGGCGCCTCGTCGGCCGTCGAGGTGCCTCTGGAGGGCGCCCCGGCGGTCCTCGTCGTCTGGCGCGAGGGCCGTGCGGAACCGGCGCCACCCCCGAAGGCCACGGCGGTCCGGGTGCTCGACCTCTCGTCCGGCTGGCAGGGCCGGCTGGTGCCGACGATGGACAACACCTGGGGCGATCTCGCGCTGCCTCCGGGCACCTCGGTGCGGGAGCCGCAGATCTGGACCATGGAGTGGACCGAGGGGACGGTGTGGGAGCGCGCCCGGGTCACCTACGGCAACCGGATCCGTGTCCTGCCCCCGGTGCCGCTCGACCGGGCTCCCGAGCCGCTGGACGCGGGGGACGTGGAGCGTGTGCTCGCCGGCGAACTGCCGCTGGTGCCGCCGGACCCGGCCTGGGACGCAGGGGTGTACTCGTCGAGCCGAGGCATCCCGGACCAGGGCGGGCTGCTGGGCACCAAGGGGCTGGTGAACGAGGAGTTCGTACGTGTCCCGGTGCCCGCCGCCGGCAGGGCCGCACGGGTCCGGGCGATCGTGGAGACCGGCTTTCGGGGCCCCGCCGAACTGCACGTCGGCGCGGAGGCGGCCAAGCGGGTGTGGTGGAACGGCGAGCCGCTGGGCCCGTACGGCGGCGGCTACCTGGCCTCGGCGCCGGTCACCGTGGGCCGGGACCGCAACGTGCTCGAGTACGAACTGTCCGACGCCCAGGACCGGCCCTCGACGATCTCGGCCGTCGCGGGCACCCCGCTCGGCAGTTTCTTCTGCCTGTCCGAGCCGGGCGGTCTCGGGCCGCGGCCGCGGTTCATGCGTCCGCCGGACGGGGTCCTGCCCGACGGCCGGGTGGTCTATCGCCGACGGCTCCCGGTCCCGGCCGGGGACGCGTGTGCGGTGCTCGTCGTCGGGGCCGCCTGCGCGGTGACGGTGCTGCTCGACGGGGACGTGCTGGCGCGGCAGGAGAAGGTGGAGTACTACGAGGCGGACTGGGGCGCCGTGCCGATGTTCTTCCGGCACGAGCGGGAACTCGGCGCGGGCGAGCATCTGCTGGAGGTCGTGGCCGACAGCGCCGACGTCCGGGACGCGGTGTTCGTCGACCTGGTGGTGCGATCCGCGTCCGGGGTGACGGCCCTGGTCAGCGGCACCGGCTGGGAAGCCCGGACGGGTTCGTGGCGGGGCCGGACCGTCGAGGACGCCCGCCGGCGCGGCGAGTTGCAGCACTGTCACGCGGCCGTGCGGCCGCACCCGCTGCCGGAGACCGCGTGGCTCAACGGCGCGCCGGTGCTCGGCGGTGCCGTGTGGCCGTCGCGGTCCACCGATGACGTCCGGGTGGTGCCGCAGCGATTCCGGTTCACCATTCCGCCGGGGACGGTGTCGCTGGAGCTGCCGTTGGCGCTCGGCGCCACCGTGCGGGTCGGGGACGGTGGCGAACTGCATTTGGCTGGCGACCGGCTGACGCTCCGTCAGCCAGTGCCGGACGTCACCGAGGTCGAGGTGGTCACCGAGCCCACGGCCGTCCTGCGGGGCGGCTCGGCCTGGCGCGGGCCGGTTCGGGTGCGGACCGTGCCGGCGCCGCTGGCGCTGGGCGACTGGTGCGAGCTGGGGCTGGGCGGTTGGAGCGGGGGCGTGACGTACGCACGGGCCGTGGAGGTGCCGGCCGGGCCCGATCCGGTGCTGGATCTGGGGCGGGTGCGGGGCAGCGCGGAGGTCGCGGTAGACGGGGAGTTCGCCGGTGAGGCGTTCTGTCCGCCGTACCGTTTCCCGTTGCGCGGTGCCGCGGGGCGTACCGTCCGGCTGGAGGTGACGGTCCGGGGCACGCTGGCACCGTATCTCGCACAGGCCACGCCGACCGACTGGGCCTTCGCGTCCCAGCTGTCGTCGGGGCTGTGGGGGCCGGTGACGCTGCGGATCCCGTCCGGGGGCTAGGGGTATTGATCACGAGCGTCGTCGACACTCGTCGGGCTTGATCATGGCGAAGGCCAGGTCGTTCTGGTGCGGGTGCGGAACGGCACCGACCGGCCCATCGCCGACCAGGCACAGCACCGCCACAGCTGAACAGCCAGCCCTGGCCCCGGCATTCACCGGGGCCGCACGGACACTCGCCCTGGCCCTCACAAGGTGGTGGCTTCCCACTCCTGTGGGCGGGCGTGGATCTGCTGGAGCAACTGGGTGAACATCGTGCTGTCATAGAGAACGCCGGCGGTCTCAGCGGGGATCCGCTTGTCGTTGATCACGGCGGTGGGTGTGCCGGGCCCCTCGGGCTCCGACGCGTCTCCGGCGCGCTCGTAGGCCTTCTGGGAAGCGGCCACGAAGTCGCGGTACTTCATGGTCTTCACCGCATTGTCGAACGCCGTGCTGCGCAGCCCTTCCACCTGTCCGGCCAGCTCGAGCAGGCGGGCGTCGGTGTAGCCGTCGGCGCTCTCTTCGGGCTGGTTGTAGTAGAGGACTTCGTGGTACTCCACGAACTTGCCCTCCTCCAGTGCCGCACGCAGCGCGTTGACCGCCTTCTTTGATCCGCTGCCGCCGAGGCGGTCGTCGAGGAAGGAGGCCATGGTGTACTCCGTCGAAGCCCAGCGTTTGAGCATCGCCTCGCGCAACTGCGGGCCGCCCGAAGTCTCGAACTGCTCGCAGTAGGGGCACCGCGGGTCCTCGTACAGGTGCACCTTCACTTTCGCGCCGGGATCGCCGACCGTGATGGTGGTACCGTCCGCGCCCAGCTTCTCGGGCAGTTCTTCCGCGATCTCGTACGCGGGCGGTTTTTCTGCGGTCCCGTACGCAGGCCGTTGCTCCGACGGCCCCTCCGCCCGCCCACAGCCCTGCAGTGCCAGCACCACGGCTGCGCACCAGACCAGCCGACGTCCCCCATGCACCATGCGTCACCCCTCCCTGGAACAGGGCGACTCTAGATCATCCGCGGGAATGCGCACCTGCCGGGAGGGGCATCCGCGCCCGGCACGGTTCCTCGGGCGCCGCCTGTCGGCCGGCCCGCCCGGGACGTACCACACCCCAGGCTTGCGTGCGGCCCCTGCACGTGACAACAGCGCGCGAGCCGCTCATGGTTGCTCCTCGCATCAGCTGGCGGGCGGCCGGGTGGAGTCGCGCAGGACGAGGCCCGGGGCGAAGACGCGGGTCTCGTGGAGGTGGTCCGCGCGGGCCTCGATCTCGTCGAGCAGCATCTCCACGGCCGCCCGGCCGAGGTCCTCGACCGGTTGCCGGACCGTCGAGAGGGTCGTCGCCCCGAAGGTCGCGACGTCGAGGTCGCCGTAGCCGACGACCTGCACGTCCTCGGGGATGCGCACGCCCCGTTCGGTCAGGCCGCGGCACAGTCCCGCGGCGAGGAAGTCGTTGGTGCAGAACACCCCGTCGGGCAGGTCCGTCAGCCCGCGGGCGATCTCCGTGCCGTACGCGACGGTCATCCGCTCGGCGACGACCTGGCCGAGCCGGGCCTCGCGGCGGCTGCGTACGGCCTGCCGGGCGCCCTGGTAGCGGTCCGCGCACTGGCGGATGCCGCGCTCGCCGTTGACGACGAGGATGTCACGGGCCCCGCTGTCCAGGAGGTGCTGTACGGCGATGCGGCCGCCGGCGATGTCGTCGACGGAGGCCGAGCAGCCCTCCCGGTCGGGCATCGCGCGGTCGGCCAGGACGAGCGGGATGCCTCGCTCGCGCAGCCGGGCCAGCCGGCCCGGGTCGGCACTGAGCGGCACGACGACGACTCCGACGGCCCGCTGTTCGACGAGCATGCCGAAGTAGCCCTGCTCCCGTTCGGGGGCGTCCCCGCTGTGGCAGAGGACGAGGGAGTAGCCGTGGTCGTAGGCGGCGTCCGCGGCGCCGCGCGCGATGCGTGCGTAGAAGGAGTTGGTGACGTCGGGCAGGACGAGCCCGATCGCGGAGGAGTGGCCGGTGCGCAGGCCCGCCGCTCCCGGGTGGGGGACGTAGTCGAGCTCGGCGACGGCGACGCGGACGCGTTCGGCGGTCCGGGCGGTGACGCGCTCGGGCCGGTTGAGCACGTTGGACACCGTCGACACCGAGACCCCGGCGGCTGCGGCGACGTCCTGGATGCGGGCGGGGCGTGCCGGAACGGCGTCCACCCCCTCGCTGTTGCGGCCGCGCGACCAGGCACGACGATGGCCTTCATGGGCGCCGCAAGTATAACGTGGCCGGGGTTGGAACGTTTTTCTCCGGTTTCGCGGGTGAGGTTCTGGTGGCCCGGCAGGGCGTCTGCCGGGCCACCGCCCGCTCAGCGGGTGTCCGTGCGCTTCTCGAGGCGGGTGCCGTGGCGCAGGGTGATCGACATGAGGTCGCTGGGGGCGTCCAGCTCCAGTCGATGCCAGCGGCCACGAGGGACGATCACTGCGGTGCCTGCCTGCAACCGCACCACTTCCTGGTCCCCGTTGGGTTCAAGGGCGCGGAAGTGGAGGCGGACGCAGCCGCTCAGGCAGCACACCGCCTCCTCGGCCTCCGGGTGCATCTCCCAGTGATCGGCGTGCACGTCGGCGTCGGTCTCCACATGGAACGTGGCGATCTGCCAGGCGCCGGATTCGCTGCTCGTCATCCGCCGTTCGGCGGCTCTGACATCGCCGGCGGGGTGGATCTGCAGCGCCGAGGCGAACAGGTCGATCGGGACGATCGGTTGCGTCTTCATGACGGCGTTCCTTCCAGTCGGTCCTCGGCAGGGGCGGCGATTCGCGGCGCAGTTGTCTCTGTCCGGCGGCGGGGCAGAACCCCGATCGCCACGGCCGCCGCGAGCACGAAGAGGACGGCAGCGACGGCCAGGCCCAGGGCGTAGCCGTGGTTGAGCGCGGCAGGGCCGGTGGCCGTGCCGGTAAGGTGCGCGGCGATGGTGGCCAGGGCGGACAGGCCGACGCAGCCGCCGAGTTGGCGGGAGCTGTTCATGAGTCCGGACGCCATGCCGGCCTCTCCGGGGTCGACGCCGGCGGTCGCGGCGGCGACGGCCGGGGCGATGACCAGTCCGACGCCGACTCCGGTGAGGAGGGAGGGACCGAGCACGTCCGCGAGGAAGCCGCCGTCGGGGCTGATGAGGGCGAACCAGGCCAGGCCCACGGCGGCGAGCAGGGCGCCGGGCACCAGGGAGGCGCGGGGGGTGCGGGCCGCGGTGGCGCGGGTCGCAACGATGCTGCCCACGATGAGACTGACGGAGAAGGGCAGGAACGCGGCACCGGTTGCCGCGGCCTGCATGCCCAGAACCTGCTGCATGTACAGGGACACGAAGTAGAACGCCGCGAATTGCCCGGCCGTGGAGAAGAAGACCAGCACGTTGGCACCGGCGACCCAGCGGTTGCGTAGCAGGCCGAGGCGCAACAGCGGTGCGGGAGAACGGGATTCGGCGACGACGAAGGCGGCCAGGAGCGCGGCTGCGGTGCCCAGCACCGCCCAGGTGGCGGGGGAACCCCACCCCTGGGTGTCGGTGCGGACCACCCCGAGCACCAGCAGTCCGGCTCCCGCCGTGGCCAGGACGGCGCCGAGCATGTCCAGCCTCTCGCGCCGGACGGGGCGTGCGTCGGCGGGCACCCCTGCGAGAACCAGCGCGAGAACCACGGCCACGATGGGCAGATTGATCAGCATCACCCAGCGCCATCCGGCGTACTGGGTCAGCAGGCCGCCCGCCAGCACGCCCAGTGCTCCTCCTGCGGCGTTCACCCCGCTCCACACCCCGAGCGCGCGTACGCGCTGCGGGCCTTCGGGGAACGTGGTGGTGAGCATCGCCAGCGTGGCCGGGGTGGCTGCCGCGGCGCCCAGGCCCTGACCGGCGCGGGCGGCGATCAGTTGCCAGGGCGTCCCCGCCAGCCCGCCCGCCAGGGAGCACAGCCCGAAGACGGCCATGCCCAGCACGAAGAGCCGACGCCGGCCGTACAGGTCGCACGCACGGCCGCCCAGCAGCAGAAATCCCCCGAGTGTGAGCGCGTAGACGTGCACGACCCATGACAGGCCGAGTGGAGCGAACCCTAACGCGGTGCGCATTGCGGGCAGCGCGACGTTGACCACCGACAGGTCCAGGGCGACGGCGAACTGGGCGACGGCCACCGCCGCCAGCACCACCCCGGGCCGCCCCCGTGAGTTTTTATACATGTATATAAAGTAGCCTCGGAGGTCAGCGCTGTCGACACCCCGGGGATGATGAGGGCATGCCGCAACCGTCCGCACCGCGCAAATCGCCCGGCCGACCTCCCCGTATCTCCCGAGCGGAAGTCGTCACGACGGCCCGCCGCATCGTGGACGCGGAAGGCGTGGAACGGCTGACCATGCGGCGGCTGGCCGCGGAGATCGGCAGTACACCGATGGCGCTCTACCATCACGTCCGCAACAAGGAAGAACTGCTCGTCCTGCTTCTGGACGACTACGCCGCGCGGACGTTGCAGCGGCCCGAACTGCCCGACCGGCCTCGCGAACGGGTCGTCGCCGCTGCTGCCGCGATCCACGAGGCACTCGCCGCCTGCCCGTGGATCGTGGAGGTGCTGACCGCCGACGACCTGATGTCCACATCCGCCTTGTGGTTCGTCGAGCAGATCGTCGACGGCCTGGTCGCATGCGGACTGCCCTCCGAACGGGCCGTGCACGGATACCGCGCGATCTGGTACTACACCGCCGGAGAGATCGTGGTCCGGACGACAGCGGCCCGCAGGCGCAAGGACGACGACCGCCCCACCTACCGGGAGCGAGTCTTCGCCGATCTCGACCCGGGTGAACTGCCCCGTCTGGCAGAGGTCGCGGACCTCTGGGCGCCGCTGACCGCCGAGGACACCTACCTCGATGGGCTCCGGGCCATGGTGGACGGCCTTCTCACGGCCCGTTGACGCGTCACCGCGGGACGGGCACCCTGCCGCCCGCGCGAGGTCCGGGACGCCACCCGTGCCGCCCGGCGTCGCCGTGCCGCCGCCCCCGAAGCGGATCCCCCTGGCCTCCTTGCCGAGCGCGCTCAGCAGGATCACCACCGCCAGGGTGGGCACAATGGTCCACGCCATCGCCGAGGGGCACCCGTGCCGTTCGGCGAGCGCCTCCTGGATCGGCAGGTTGAGCGCGGCGATGAGATGACCCAACCGGTAGGGGACACCCGGGCAGAAGCCCCGCACGGCGTCCGGGCTCCTCCCGGTCAGGTGCGCCGGGATGACGCCCCACGCGCCTGGCAAGAGCGCCAACGGCCCAACGACAGCGGTCGGGAGACCGTCAACAGCGGCCGGGGACCCGCCAACGGCGTCCGGGAGCCCGCCAACAGCGGCCGGATAGCCGTCAATGGCGTTCGGGGGGCCGTCTTCCCGGTGCCGTGACGCCGCCGGACGCGGCCGCGTCGAGCAGCCGGCGGAAGGTGCCGCACTCCAGGTGGCTCGGCGCGGGGCACGCCGCGGCATGCCGCAGGGAGTCGCGCAGGACGCCCAGTTCGCGGATGGTCCGGTCCAGTTCCTCCGCCTTGGCCGACAGCATCCGCCGGTCGATCCGCGGCTGCCCGTCCGGCGCGAACATCTGAGCGATCTCGTCGAGCGAGAACCCGGCCGTCCGCCCCAGCGCGATCAGCGCCAGCCGCTCCAGCACCCGCGGGTCGTACTGGCGGCGCAGTCCGCGCCGGCCGGTCGGGACGATCAGCCCCTTCTCCTCGTAGAAGCGCAGCGTCGAGGCGGGGACCCCGGCGCGGTGCGCCACCTCCGCTATGTCCAGGTCTGTCATTGTCTTGACCTCAAGTCGACTTGAAGTAGAACGCTGTCATCCCGTCCCGGCGAAGACAAGCGGGACGAAGACAAGCGGGACGAAGACGAGCCGAGGGAGAAACGACGATGAACGCCGCACGCAAGTCCTACGACGAGCAGGCCGCCCGCTGGAACGGGCCCGCCGGTCACGCCTGGGTGGACCTCCAGGAGGTGCTGAACGGGATGTTCAGGGGCATCGAGCAACTGCTCGTCGACGCCGTGGCCGCCGAGCACCCGGCGAGCGTGCTGGACGTCGGCTGCGGCACCGGCGCCCTCACCCGGGCCGTCGCCCGCCGGGCCGGCCGCTGCGTCGGGGTCGACATCTCCGGCCCCATGATCGAGGCGGCCCGGGCACAGGCCGAACAGGAGGCCCTGCCGGCGTCCTTCATCCAGGCCGACGCGCAGGAGTACGCCTTCGAACCCGCCGCCTTCGACGCGGTCGTCTCCCGCTTCGGCGTCATGTTCTTCAGCGACCCCGTGCGGGCCTTCACCAATCTCCGGAGCACGATGAGGGACGGGGCCGGGCTGTGGTGCGCCGTGTGGCGGGGTGCCGAGGAGAACCCGTTCATGACGACGGCGGAACGCGCCGCGGCCCCGTTCCTGCCGGAGCTTCCCGTGCGCCGGCCGGACGAGCCGGGCCAGTTCGCGTTCGCGGACCCGGAGCGCGTCCACCGCGTCCTGTCGGAGAGCGGCTGGGCCGGGATCGACATCCAGCCCGCCGACGTGGCCTGCGTCCTGCCCGAGAAGGACCTCGTCACGTACTTCAGCCGGCTCGGACCGCTCGGCACCGTGCTGCCCGACGCCGACGAGCGAACCCGGGCGGAGATCGTCGAGGTGGTCCGCCCCGCCTTCGACCCCTTCGTGCAGGGCGCGGAGGTCCGCTACACCGCGGCGTGCTGGATGGTGTCGGCGCGGGCCGCGGGCGCGAAACTTTCGTGAGGTCCGGCCCTCTTTCCGGACCGCGGGCGAACGGCGCATAGTGAGATCACGATGACGCAGAAGAGAGCGCTGGTGGTCCGCGGCGGCTGGGAAGGTCATCAGCCGGTCGAGGCCACGGAACTGTTCCTGCCCTTCCTCCGCGGCAACGGATACGCCGTCCGGGTCGAGGAGTCGACCGCGGTCTACGCGGACGGCACCGCGATGGCCGCCGCCGACCTCGTCGTGCAGTGCGTGACGATGTCGGAGATCACGCGCGAGCAGCAGGCGGGCCTGAACTCCGCCGTCGAGGCGGGCACGGGCTTCACCGGCTGGCACGGCGGCATCGCCGACTCGTTCCGCGCTTCCTCGGACTATCTGCACCTGGTGGGCGGGCAGTTCGCCACGCACCCCGGCAAGGAGCCGTGCGAGCGCCGGGGGGAGGCGGCGGACAACTTCCTGCCGCACACCATCAGCATCACGGAGGCCGGCCGGACGCACCCGATCACCGCCGGCATCGAGGACTTCACGCTGGACACCGAGCAGTACTGGGTGCTCCACGACGACCTCATCGACGTCCTGGCCACCACCACGCACCCCACCCGTCCGTGGCAGCCCTGGCACCGGCCGGTCACCTCCCCCGCGGTCTGGACCCGCCGGTGGGGTGCCGGGCGGATCGTGGTGACGACGCCGGGGCACAGCGTCGACGTGCTGGAGCACCCCGGCGTCCGCACCATCGTCGAGAGGGGCATGCTGTGGGCGACGCGCACCGCGTCGGGGTCGTAGGACTGGGTGTGATCTCCCGCGCGTACCTGGACACACTCTCGGGCCACCCCGCGGTGCGTGTCACCGCGGTCGCCGACCTCGACTCCTCCCGGTCGGCCGCGGCCGCCGCCGCACTGCCCGGCGCCCGTGCGCTGACGGTCGGGGAACTGCTGAGCAGTCCGGACGTGGACACGGTGCTGAACCTGACCACGCCGGCGGCCCACGCCGAGATAGCTCTCGGGGCGATCCGGCACGGCAAGAACGTGTACGGGGAGAAGCCGCTGGCCGCGGGCCTGGAGGAGGCGAGGGCCGTGCTGGAGGCCGCCGACAGGGCGGGCGCCGGTGTGGGCTGCGCCCCGGACACCGTCCTGGGCACGGGAGTTCAGACCGCGCGGGCAGCCGTGGCGGCCGGAACCATCGGGCGCCCCCAGTTCGCCTCGGCCGTGATGGTGACCCCGGGCCATGAACGCTGGCATCCCCACCCCGACTTCTACTACACGGCCGGTGGCGGCCCGCTGCTGGACATGGGGCCGTACTACCTGTCGTCGCTGGTCCATCTGCTGGGGCCGGTGCGCGCCGTGACCGGGGCGGCCGGGCGGCTGCGCACCGAGCGCGTCATCGGGTCCGGCCCGCGCGCGGGTGAGCGCATACCGGTCGAGGTGGACAGCCATGTGTCCGGAGTGCTGGAGCACGTGAACGGGACGCTGACGACGCTCACGACCAGCTTCGACGGCGTGGCCACCACGGCCGCGCCGATCGAGGTGCACGGCGAGAGCGGCACCCTCTCGGTCCCCGACCCGAACCGCTTCGACGGCGAGGTGCGCCTCCACGCGCTCGGCGGCACCGGCTGGCGCACCCTCCCGGCGTCGGCGGGCTACGCGGACGGCGCCCGCGGCGTCGGACTGCTGGACTTCCTCACCGCGGGCGGTGGGCGGGCGCCGCGCGCGAACGGTGAACTCGCCCTGCACGTGCTGGAGACGATGACCGCGCTGCTGCGTTCGGCGGCCGAGGGGCGGCGGATCGAGCTGACGACGTCGGCGCAGGTGCCCGAGCCCGTACCCCTGACGGCGGCGTCGCGGTGGCACGGCGGGACCGGCTGATGTCAGTCCACGGGCCAGGTGTGGGCGGGGGCGTTCATGTGCATGTAGTCCATGTACGTCCTGGTCATCTGCCGCAGCGCCTCACGCCGGTCGGAGATGCCGGCCTTCTCCAGGTGGTGCACCGTCTCCGCCTGCCACAGGGCGCCGTTGCGGCCGGTGACGCAGCGCTGCTCGATGATGCCCAGCAGGGGTTCGCGCCACGCGGCGTCCATGCCGGTCAGCTCCAGGCCCCGGTGGGCCAGAGGCAGCAGCCGCCGCAACACCAGCTCGGTGACCGGCACTTCACCCACACCGGGCCAGTACAGCCGGGCGTCGATGCCGTCCCGGGCCGCGGTGTGCAGGTTCTCCTCGGCTACCGAGAAGGACATCCGCGTCCACACCGGCCGGTCCTCGTCGACCAGGGCGCGGGTCAGGCCGTAGTAGAAGGCGCCGTTGGCGATGATGTCCGCGACGGTGGGGCCGGCGGGCAGTACCCGGTTCTCGATGCGCAGGTGCGGGCCGCTCTCGGTGACCGCGTAGATGGGGCGGTTCCAGCGGTAGATCGTGCCGTTGTGCAGGGTCAGTTCGCCCAGCTGGGGCACGCCGCCGCTGTCCAGCTCCTTCTGCGGGTCCTCGTCCTCGCACAGCGGCAGCAGGGCCGGGAAGTAGCGCACGTTCTCCTCGAAGAGGTCGAAGACGCTGGTGATCCAGCGCTCCCCGAACCACACCCGGGGCCGTACGCCCTGGGCCTTGATCTCCTCGGGGCGGGTGTCGGTGGCCTGTTCGAACAGGGGGATGCGCGTCTCGCGCCACAGCTCCTTGCCGAACAGGAAGGGGGAGTTCGCCGCGAGGGCGATCTGCACGCCCGCGATGGCCTGGGCCGCGTTCCAGTAGTGGGGGAACTCCTTCGGGGCGACCTGGAGATGGAACTGGGTGCTGGTGCAGGCGGCCTCGGGAGTGATGGTGTCGGCGTACGTCGACAGACGCTCCACACCGTCGACCTTGATCCGCAGGTCCTCGCCCCGGGCCGCGAAGATCTGCTCGTTGAGCAGCCGGTAGCGCGGGTCTCCGGAGAGGGCGGATCCGCTGACGTCCGACTCGCCCAGGGTCGGCAGGATGCCGACCATGATCAGGTGCGCGCCCACCGCGGCTGCGCGGTCCTCGGCGTGGTTGAGGGCGTCGCGGATCTCCTGCTCCCAGGAGCCGGGGCCGCCTGCCGTGAGCTGCCGGGGCGGGATGTTGATCTCCAGGTTGAAGCGGCCGAGCTCGCTGGACCAGGCGGGGTCGGCGATCGCCTGGAGCACGTCGGTGTTGCGCATCACGGGCAGCCCGGCGTCGTCCACCAGGTTGAGCTCGATCTCGAGGCCGACCTGGGGGCGCTCGCTCTCGAAGCCGGACTCGTGGAGCATCCGGGCGAGCACCTCGAGGTCGGTGTGCATCTTCTCCCGGTACCGACGGCGGTCCTCCCGGGTGAACACCAGGGCCGGCACGTCACGTCCCATGTGCCCTCCTGCGCTCCGTCAGCGGATGCGTCCGCTCCTCGGCGGACGGGGTCTCGTCCCAGAGTCGCACCTTGTCCTCCACCCCGCACCCACCTAGCCTGACTTTGTGCCGCAAATAAACAAAGCCCGAACGCACAAGGACGTGCCGGGCCACAGCAGCTCCCTGACCCCACTCCGGATCGCCCTCACCGTCTTCTTCGCCCTCGACGGCTTCGTCTTCGCCGGCTGGGTCGTGCGCATCCCCGCCATCAAGGCGCAGACCGGCGCCTCCGCCAGCGCCCTGGGCCTCGCCCTCCTGGGCGTCTCCGCCGGGGCCGTCATCACCATGACCCTCACCGGGCGCCTGTGCCGCCGCTACGGGAACCACCAGGTCACCGTCGTCTGCGCGGTGCTGCTCTCGCTCTCCGTCGCCCTGCCCCCGCTGACCCACTCGGCGCTCGCACTGGGCCTCGTCCTGCTGCTCTTCGGGGCCGCGTACGGCGGGATCAACGTCGCCTTCAACAGCGCGGCCGTCGAACTCGTGGCCGCGCTGCGGCGGCCGGTCATGCCGAGCTTCCACGCGGCGTTCAGCCTGGGCGGCATGGTCGGAGCCGGGCTGGGCGGTCTGGTCGCGGGGGCCCTCTCCCCCACGCGGCACCTGCTGCTGCTCACGGTCGTCGGCCTGCTCGTGACCGCCGCGGCGGGCCCCACCCTCTGGCGGCACGAGCCGCCGCTTCCCCCGGAACGGGACCTGCCCGCCGAGGGCGCCCGGCGCCGCCCGGACCGCCGCACCCGGGCCCTGGTGATCGTCTTCGGCGTCATCGCCGGATGCACCGCCTACGGCGAGGGGGCGCTGGCCGACTGGGGCGCCCTGCACCTCGAACAGGACCTGCACGCCTCGGCGGGTGCCGCGGCCGTGGGCTACTCCTGCTTCGCCCTGGCCATGACGCTGGGACGGCTGACGGGCACGACGCTCCTGGAACGTCTGGGGCGGACCCGGACCGTCGTCGCCGGCGGCACGACCGCGGCGGCCGGAATGCTGCTCGGCTCCCTCGCCCCCTCCCTCTGGGCGGCCTTCCTCGGCTACGCGATCACGGGCCTCGGCCTCGCGAACCTCTTCCCTGTGGCCGTGGAGCGCGCGGGCGCCCTCGCCGGCCCCGGCGGCGTCGCCACGGCCTCCACCCTGGGCTACGGGGGCATGCTCCTCGGCCCGCCCGCGATCGGCTTCATGGCGGACTGGATCACCCTGCCGGCCGCACTGACCAGTGTGGCGGTGCTGGCCGCGGTGGCCGCGGTCGTCGGCGCCCTGGTGGGCGCGGCAACCCGACGGGCGGCCGGGGGCTGAGGAGGAGACGCTGCCAGG
Organism: Streptomyces sp. NPDC047880; assembly: GCF_040706515.1. Classification (NCBI taxonomy): domain Bacteria; kingdom Bacillati; phylum Actinomycetota; class Actinomycetes; order Kitasatosporales; family Streptomycetaceae; genus Streptomyces; species Streptomyces sp. NPDC047880. Next base: position 50,652 of record NZ_JBEZOK010000033.1, read on the forward strand.
AGGGATGCCGGTGATCCTGGGTACCCGTGGCGGCGGCGCCCGTTGTGATCACCGGGCCGTACGCCATGTGCAAGGAGGCAGACCCGTGACCGAACAGCAGCACCCCGGCGAGCAGCACCCGACTCCGGAGTTTCCCTCCCAGGACCAGCCGCACCCCGGCTGGACGGGGCCGATGGACCCGCCCCCGGACCATGGCGAGGAGTCCTACCGGGGCAGTGGCAGGCTGGAGGGCCGCAAGGCCGTGATCACCGGCGGGGACTCCGGTATCGGCCGCGCGGTCGCCCTGGCGTTCGCCCGCGAGGGAGCCGACGTGCTGTTCACCCATCTGGATGACGAGAAGGACGACGCCGCCGAGACGGCCCGGCTCGTCGAGGAGGCGGGCCGCCGCGCCGTGCCCGTCTCGTGCGACGTGCGGGAGGAAGAGAACTGCCGGGCGCTGATCGAGCGCGCCGTGGACGAGTTCGGCCGGATCGACGTGCTGGTGAACAACGCGGCGTACCAGATGTCCCAGCCGGACGGCATCGAGGCGATCACCACCGAGCAGTTCGACCGGGTGCTGCGCACCAACCTGTACGGCATGTTCTGGCTGTGCAAGATGGCCCTGCCCCACATCCCGGAGGGCGGCAGCATCATCAACTCCACGTCGGTGCAGGCGTACAAGCCCAGTCCGCATCTGCTGGACTACGCGACGACGAAGGGCGCGATCGTCACCTTCACGCAGGGGCTCGCGCAGATGCTGATCGAGAAGGGCATCCGCGTCAACGCGGTCGCGCCGGGCCCGGTGTGGACGCCGCTGATCCCGGCGACCCTGCCGGACACGCGGACGTTCGGCAAGCAGGCCCCCATCGGGCGGCCCGCACAGCCCGCCGAGATGGCTCCGGCGTACGTCTTCCTCGCTTCGCAGGAGGCGTCGTACATCACGGCCGAGATCGTCAACGCGACGGGCGGGACGCCGCTGCCGTAGCCGCCGGGGGCGACCGCCGGAAATCCCCGGGCTTCGAGAGCGCTTCATGCGGCAGACTCGGCGCCATGGAGACCGCCGAGTTCCTTCAAGCACTGGAGTCGGAAGGCCGGCTGCTGGCCGCGGCCGCCGAGGAGGCCGGGACCGACGCGAAGGTGCCGACGTGCCCCGAGTGGCAGGTGCGCGACCTGTTGCGGCACACCGGCGCGGTGCACCGCTGGGCCGCCGCCTTCGTCGCCGAGCAGCTCACCGAACGGCGCCCGCTGGTCGAACCCACCGACCTCGACGGCGCGGAGCTCGTGGCCTGGTACCGCGACAGCCACCGGCTTCTCGTCGGCACGCTGGCCGGCGCCTCACCCGACGTCGAGTGCTTCACCTTCCTGCCCGCGCCGTCCCCCCTGGCCTTCTGGGCGCGGCGGCAGGCGCATGAGACGGCGGTGCACCGGGTGGACGCGGAGTCCGCGCGCGGGGGCGTCCCGTCCGGCGTCACCCCGGAGTTCGCGACCGACGGCATCGACGAACTGCTGCGCGGCTTCCACGCCCGCTCCAGGAGCCGGGTGCGCACCCCACAGCCGCGCGTCCTGCGGATCCGCACGGAGGACACCGGCGCGGTGTGGACGGTACGGCTGTCGCCGGAGCCGCCCGTGACGACGCGGGACGCGTCCGGGGAGGCCGCGTGCGAACTGTCCGCACCGGCCGAGCAGTTGTATCTGGCGCTGTGGAACCGGGCCGCGCTGCCGGCCGCCACGGGCGACCGGGCGCTCGCCACACTGTGGCGCGAGGCGTCGACGATCTGAGCGGTCACCGACGGACGGTCAGTCGTCGTTGAGCATCCGGGCCAGTACCGCGCGCTGCACGGGGAGCACCTCGCCGTGCAGCGCGCGCCCCTTCGCCGTGAGGCAGACCTTCACACCGCGCCGGTCCTCGGAGCAGATACCGCGCTCGACGAGGCCCTCCTTCTCCAGCCGGGCGATCAGCCGCGACAGCGCGCTCTGACTCAGATGCACCCGCTCGGAGATCTCCTGCACGCGATAGGACGGCGTGCCCTTCGGTGTCCGGCACCCGGCGAGGACGTCGAGCACCTCGAAGTCGCTGGCGCACAGGCCGTGGCCGTGCAGCGCACGGTCGAGTTCGCACTGGGTCCGCGCGTGCAGCGCCAGAATGTCCCGCCACCGTGCCACGAGCGCCTGCTCGGCCTGCTGAGCCGCCATGACGCGCACCGTAACAGAGAACCGAGATTGTTGCACCTGAATTAAATGCGTTTGCATCTCATGCATGCGCATGTAGTGTCTCCGGCATGACCTCTCCGCTCATCTCCCCCACGTCCGAAGGGCGTTGGACGCCACGGCTCTGGGGCACGCTGCTCGTGCTCTGCGCCGCGATGTTCCTGGACGCCCTGGACGTGTCCATGGTCGGCGTCGCCCTGCCGTCCATCGGCGCCGACCTCGGCCTGTCGACCTCGGCGCTGCAATGGATCGTCAGCGGCTACATCCTGGGCTACGGCGGCCTGCTGCTGCTCGGCGGGCGCGCCGCCGACCTGCTGGGCCGGCGTCAGGTGTTCCTGGTGGCCCTCGGCGTCTTCGCGCTCGCCTCGCTCCTCGGCGGTCTCGTCGACTCCGGGCCCCTGCTCATCGCCAGCCGCTTCATCAAGGGCCTGAGCGCTGCCTTCACGGCCCCCGCCGGCCTGTCGATCATCACCACGACCTTCCCCGAGGGCCCGCTGCGCAACCGCGCGCTCTCCATCTACACCACCTGCGCGGCCACCGGCTTCTCCATGGGCCTGGTCCTCTCGGGCCTGCTCACCGAGGCCAGTTGGCGCCTGACCATGCTGCTGCCCGCACCCATCGCCCTGATCGCGCTCGTCGCCGGCCTGAAGCTGCTGCCGCGCAGCGAACCGGAGAAGGACCACAACGGCTACGACGTTCCCGGCGCCGTCCTCGGCACCGCCTCGATGCTGCTGCTGGTCTTCACCGTCGTCCAGGCGCCGGAGGTCGGCTGGGCGTCGGCCCGCACCCTCCTGTCCTTCCTCGCGGTGGCCGCGTTGCTGACCGTGTTCGTCCTGGTGGAGCGGCGCTCGGCGGGACCGTTGATCCGGCTCGGCGTCCTGCGCTCCGGCAGCCAGATCCGCGCCCAGCTCGGCGCGATGGCCTTCTTCGGCTCGTATGTCGGCTTCCAGTTCCTGGCGACGCTCTACATGCAGTCGCTGCTGGGCTGGTCGGCGCTGCACACGGCGCTCGCCTTCCTGCCCGCGGGCGCACTGGTGGCGGTGTCGTCGACGAAGGTGGGAGCGATCGTCGACCGGTTCGGCACCCAGCGGCTGATCGCGGGGGGCTTCGCGCTCATGGTCCTCGGATACGCGCTGTTCCTGCGCGTCGACCTGGACCCGGTGTACGCCGCGGTGATCCTGCCGAGCATGCTGCTGATCGGCGCCGCCTGCGCCCTGGTCTTCCCGTCGCTCAACATCCAGGCCACCAACGGCGTCGACGACCACGAGCAGGGCATGGTCTCCGGCCTGCTCAACACCTCCGTCCAGGTCGGCGGCGCGGTCTTCCTGGCCGTCGTCACGGCCGTGGTGACCGCCGGCGCGCCCTCGGACCCCACCCCGCAGGCCGTCCTGGACAGTTACCGGCCCGGGTTCTTGGTCGCCACGGGCATCGCCGTCGCCGGCCTCCTGATCACCCTCACCGGCCTGCGGCCCCGCCGCGGGAGGAAGTCCGCAGGACCGTCCGTCGTCGTCGCCAGGTCCGTCCCCGAGGAGGCGGAACGCGTCGCCGTGGGCGACTAGGAAGCGTTTCCAGACATGATCGAGGCCCTGCGCGACCCGAGGAGGGAGCGGAGGGCCTCGGCGCGAAGCACAATCAATCGAAAGAGTGTACGTTTCATACCTTTTCCAGACTCCCAATGAGTTCTACGCTCGTGTACAGAAGACGGGCGGAGGGCCGGCCTGTCGACCACCGCCGCCTGTGACGAGCGGAGGCGGAGATGAAAGCGTCGATACGGCGGTCCGCGATCTTCGCAAGCGCGGCCGCCCTCGTGATAGCCGTCTGCGGTACGACGGGCACTGCCCGGGCCGAGCCGGGCGACGGTGAGCTCCAGTTCGGCTACGTCCTGCCGGAGACGGGACAGCTGGCCTACCTCGGCCCACCCCAGATCGAGTCGCTGAAGTTCGCGATACAGAAGATCAACGACGCGGGCGGGGTTCTGGGGAAGTCCGTGCCGGCTGTGGTCTCCAGTGACGAGGCGGGCCAGGAGGCCGTCGCCGCACAGTCGGCGGACCGGGTCCTCGCGGCAGGCGTGGACGCGGTCGTCGGCGCCGCGGCTTCCGGTATGTCGCTGGCGTTCATCGACCGGGTGACCGGAGCGGGCGTCGTGCAGTGTTCGGGGTCGAACACCGCTCCCACCTTCACCGACTACGAGGACGACGGCTTCTACTTCCGTACCGTCCCGAGTGATTCGCTGCAGGGGCCCATCCTGGCGGATGTCATTCGCGATGACGGCCACGACCGGGTGGCCCTGGTCGCACGGGCGGACGACTACGGGCGCGGCCTGATGGAGGCCACCCGCAAGACGCTGGAGGAGCGCGGTGCGACGGTGACGCTCGCGGAGACCTACGACCCGAAGGCGAGCAACTTCGACCAGGTCGTCCAGCAGGTGGAGAACTCCCGGCCGGACGCCGCCGTGGTGATCGCCTTCGAGGAAGGCACACAGATCCTGCAGGGCATGATCGAGTCCGGACTCGGACCCGACCAGATCGGCGTCTACGGCGCCGACGGACTGCGCAGTGAGGAACTGCCCTCGCTGGTCGCCCCCGGCCAGCCGGAGCGGCTCTCCGGCATGAAGGGGACCGCGCCGGCCTCGGCGGAGAACGAGCAGTATGTGAAGGAGCTGAAGGAGTTCGCCCCGAAGCTGAAGGAGCTGCAGTTCGCACCGCAGGTGTTCGACTGCGTGACGACGATCGCGCTCGCCGCCGAGAAGGCGGAGTCCGACGACCCGGGCGCGTACGTGAAGGAGATGAACGGGATCACCAAGGACGGCGAGAAGTGCAACTCGTTCGCCGCCTGCAAGGAGCTCCTCGCCGACGGCAAGGACATCGACTACGACGGCGTGAGCGGTCCGCTCGACTTCACCGACAAGGGCGAACCCGGCCAGGCGACGATCGAGGTGTACGGCTACGACGACGAGGGGAAGTTGCAGACCCTGCGTACCGAGACCAGCAAGGCCGGGGAGTGACCGGGAGGACCGGCAGCGGGAGTCAACGGACGCGGGCGAGCGTGCCGAGGTACAGCTCGATCACCTTCTCGTCGTGCAGCAGGGCCGTACCCGTGCCGGTGTAGGCGTTGCGGCCCTGGTCGAGGACGTAGCCGCGGTCGCAGAGCTGTAGGCACCTGCGGGCGTTCTGCTCGACCATGAGCACGGCGACGCCCGCACTGTTGATCATTCTGCACCGGTCGAAGACGTGATCCTGATGGAGCGGTGACAGGCCGGCCGACGGCTCGTCGAGCAGCAGCAGCTGCGGCTCCATCATCAGCGCGCGGGCCATCGCGAGCATCTGGCGTTCGCCGCCGGACATCGCGCCGGCCTTCTGCCTGCGACGGTCGGCCAGCACGGGGAAGAGTTCCTCGATCGCCGTGACCCGCCGCGCGTGGTCCTTGGGCCGCAGATACACGCCCATTCGGAGGTTCTCCTCGACGGTCAGCGTGGGAAACACGTTCTGAAGCTGCGGTACGTAGCCCACGCCCCGCCGCACCAGCTCGTGCGCGGGCCGGCCGGTCACGTCCTCGCCGCGCAGCCGCACGGTCCCGCCGCGCACCCGCAGCAGCCCGAAGACGGCCTTGACCAGTGTGGACTTGCCGGCGCCGTTGGGGCCGATCACGCCGACCACCTCGCCCGGCCGCACCTCGACGCTGCATCCGCGCAACACGTCGACACCAGGGACGTAACCGGCGACGATGTCGTCGGCCGCCAGCACCGGTGCCTGCTCCTCTACGGGCATCGCTACTCCTCCTTCCCCTTCTCCCTCCCCTTCTCCTTCTCCTCGGTCGCCTCCGGCTCGTCGTGCCGTTTGCCCAGGTAGGCGTCCACGACGGCGGCGTTCCGGCCGATCGTGTGCGCGGGGCCCTCGGCCACCAGGCGGCCGTCGGCCATGACGGCCACCCAGTCGCTGATGCCCATCACCACGTCCATGTCGTGCTCGACGAAGCACACCGTCAGCCCCTCGTCCCGCAACCGCGTGATGTGCCCGAGCAGCGACTGGGTCAGCGCGGGGTTCACCCCGGCCATCGGCTCGTCGAGCAGGAGCATGGCCGGCCGGGTCATCAGCGCGCGGGCCAGTTCCAGCAGCTTGCGCTGGCCACCGGAGAGCGTGCCGGCGTGGTCGTCGCGCAGGGGCCCGAGCCGGAACCGGTCCAGCAGTTCGTCGGCCCGGCGCTCGAACTCCCGCTCCTGGCCGCGCCACAGCGGCCGCAGCAGCGCGGGCAGCACCCGCTCGCCGCGTTGCCCGGGCGCGGCGAGCAGCAGGTTCTCCAGCACCGTGAGCCGGGCGAGCGCCCTGGAGAGCTGGAACGTACGGACCATTCCGCGCCGCGCCACCCGGTACGCCGGGGCGCCGGTGAGCGGCTCCCCGTCGAACGACCACCGGCCGCCGTCGGCCCGGTCGAACCCGCTCACCACGTTGAACAACGTGGTCTTGCCGGCGCCGTTGGGCCCGATGAGCGCCGTGATGGCCCCGCGCTGCACCTCCAGGTGCTCGACCCGCACGGCGACGAGGCCACCGAAGGTGCGGGTCACCTGGTCCAGGACCAGCAGGGGATCGGGCTTGCGCACCCCCGGCCCGGGATCGATCGCGGAGAGCCGGCCCGGGTGGGACGCGGCAGGGTCAGCGGCCACTGAGCAACATCTCCTTCCGGCTGCCGAGGATGCCCTGCGGCCGGAACGCGACCAGCAGGATCAGGGCGACGCCGACCAGGGCGAAGCGCACCGCGCCGACCTCCGACGTGCTGATGAGGTCCGGGGAGATGTACTCGGCGTCGATGGCCTGGCGGAGCGCGCTGTCGAGGAAGCTGAGGACGAACCAGAACAGGATCGAGCCCACGACCGGCCCGAGGATCCGCCCGGCACCTCCGAGCACGAGCAGCGTGTACAGGAAGAACGTGACGGCCGGGTCGTAGTTGTCCGGGTTCACGGACTGCACCTGGATCGCCTGCATCATGCCCGCGACCGCCCCGATGACGCCGCCGAGCACGAGGCTCTGCATCTTGTACGCGTAGACGTTCTTGCCGAGGCTGCGCGCGGCGACCTCGTCATCACGGATCGACCGGATGACACGGCCCCAGGGGCTGTGGATCAGCAGGGCGAGCAGGCTTCCGACGACGAGCACCAGCGCCCATCCGACGATCATCACCCAGAGGTCGCGAGCACCGAACCTCACGAGCCACACGCCGTAGGTGCCGGGCTCGATGGGGTTGAGCGCGTAGAAGTCGTTCGCGAAGCGCTGCAACCCGAACACCCCGCCGGTGACCGGCTCGGCCCAGCTGGAGCGGTAGAACAGCCTTAGCGTCTCCCCCGCCGCGATCGTGGTGATGGCGAGGTAGTCGGCGCGCAGCCGCAGGGTGGGCAGGCCGAGCAGCAGGGCCAGCACGATCGCGCAGGCGACTCCGCCCAGGACGCCGAGCCACATCGGGCCGTCGTACGTCGACACCGTGACGGCGAGCCCGTAGCCGCCGACCAGCATGAAACCGACCTGGCCGAAGTTCAGCAGGCCCGTGTAGCCGAAGTGCAGGTTCAGCCCCATCGCGGCGAGCGCGTAGACGGCGGCGATGGGGCCGATTCCCGAGCGCAGGGCGTCGGAGAGAATGGCGGAGAAGTCCATGGCGCACCCCTCATCCGACGCGTTCGGCCCGGCCGAGGATGCCCTGCGGCCGGACGAGGAGGACGAGGATGAGGACGAGCAGCGCCCAGGCGTACTGGAGGTCGACCGGGAACCACAGGGTGGACATCTGGGCGACGACGCCGATGACGAGGCTGCCGACCATCGCACCGTAGGCGGAGCCGAGGCCGCCCAGGATGATCCCCGCGAACATGAGCAGCAGGAGCTTGAAGCCCATGTCCCAGGTGACGATCTCGACCAGGCCGAAGAAGACCCCGCCGAGGGCGGCCAGTCCGCCGGCGAGCATCCACACGAACAGCACCACCCGCTGCACGTCGATGCCCGATGCCTCCGCGAGGTCACGGTTGGCGGAGACGGCCCGCACGGCCGTGCCGATCCGTGTCTTCTGCAGGAGCGCGGCGATGCCGAGCAGCACCAGGACGGAGAGCAGGGTGACGGTGAGGTCCCGCGGGGTGATGCCGGCCGGCCCGATACCGATCGTGCTCTGGATGTCGTACTGGACATAGGAGGCGGGCCGTGTTCCGTACAGCACGAGTACGACGTGGCGCAGCAGCAGCGAGAGCCCGATGGTGACGATGAACATGTTGATCAACCCGGTACCCCGGGCCCGCAGCGGGCGCCAGATGCCGCGCTCGACCGCCCCGCCCAGCAGGGCGCCGAATGCCACCGCGGCGAGGGTGGCGGGGATGAGGTGCCAGCCCGGCCCGGCCGCGGAGGCGTTGAGGAAGAACGCGAAGGTGGCGCCGATCGTGACGAACTCACCGTGTGCGAAGTTGATCAGGTGGATGGTGCCGAAGATCAGCGAGAGCCCGACCGATGTGATCGCGATGATCACCCCGAACTGGATTCCGTCGATCAGCGCCTGCAGGGCGCGCGCGGCGAAGGTGGGGCCGCGCGGGACTTCCTCACCCTGGGCCCGCGCGGAGATCGCGGGCGCCATCACGAGGACCAGGGCGAGGCCCGTCACGAGCATCCGCTGATAGCGCACGGTGGTTCCGGTACGTCACGAACGTCCCTTATGGGCTCAGTGTAGGCGCAGGTCGGGGCGGTGACACGGACAGTGGGCCCGGTGTGGGCAGCCACGGAACGGAGGATGCCGGATGGGTGAGAGCGGGGACCTCGCGAGTGCGTACAGCGACGACAGTGTGCTCTTCCGGGTGCTGCGCCACCTCGGCTGGGACAGCCTGCTCGACGTCGGCTACTTCACGCTGCCCACCCTGCCGCTCGTGGTCCTGACCGGGCCGGTGCCCTTTCAGCGCCGGCTGGCTCGCCGGTCGCTGGCGTTGCTGGACGCCCGGCCCGGACAGCTCGTCCTGGATGCCGGATGCGGTCGCGGTGACACCACGGCGCGGTTGGGTGCCGCGGGGTGCCGGGCGCTGGGGGTGGACGTCCAGCCCGCGCAGATCGACCAGGCGCGTCGCCGCTTCGGCGACAGCGCTCGCTTCGCCGTCGCCGACGCCACGGCTCTGCCGCGGCGGGCGGCGGAGATCCCGCTGACGGAGGGTTCCTTCGACCGGGTGCACTGCCTGGAGGCCGCCTTCCACTTCGGCCACGAGGGCCGCAGGTCGTTCCTGAGTGAAAGCTTCCGGCTGCTCCGCCCAGGAGGCCGGCTCGTCCTCGCGGATGTCACGTCCGGTACGGATCAGCCGATCGGGTCCCTCGACCCGAACGGCCTCGTACGCGGGACCTGGCGCTTCGTCGACATCGAACCGTACGAGCGGTACCCGCTGATGGCTTCCGCCGCCGGCTTCACCACGCGCCGGATCCTCGACTGGACCACCCCCGTACTCCACAGGGCGGCCCAGCTCTGTGCCCTGTTCGTCGGCGCCGCGTCCACCCGGGCCGGCCGCGAGGCCCTGTGCGTGCGGTGGCCCGGCCTCAGAACACTCGACGCACAGGACTGGGACGAGGTCATCACGGTCGTCCGGGCTCACCGGGCCATCGGGCGCGTCACTCGCTACACGGCGTATGTCCTCGACAAACCCGCCTCCCGAGGGCGCGCGGCGGGACGCTTGCCCGCCGGGCGCCCTCCTGTTTGACTCGCCGTATGACCAGTCACGGGGGACGGCGCAGTCAGGGTGATCGCGACGCGATCACCGTCGAGATCGGGTACGCGCTGTGCAGTGCGGCCTTCGCCGCGGCGGTGGTGTTCGGGACCGTGGCCGGGCCCGCGCTGCTCTTCGATCTGCCGGACACGGCCGAGCGCCTGTTGCTGCGCGCCGGTGCGGTGCTCGCTCCGGTCCTCTTCGCCGCACGGGTCGTCAGCGTCCTGGTCCGGTTCCGGACCGCGGATCAGCCCAGCCAGCCCGGCCGCACCAACCCCGACTCGTAGGCGAGCACGACCAGTTGGGCGCGGTCGCGGGCGCCGAGCTTCACCATCGTGCGGCTGACGTGCGTCTTGGCGGTGAGCGGGCTGACGACCAGGCGCCGGGCGATCTCCTCGTTGGACAGGCCCATTCCCACCAACGCCATCACCTCCCGCTCCCGCTCGGTGAGCCGGCCCAGTGCTTGGGCCTCGGTTGGTTCCTTGGAACGGGAGGCGAACTCGGAGATCAGCCGCCGCGTCACGCCCGGCGACAGCAGCGCGTCACCCGCGACCACCGCCCTCACCGCGCGCAGGAGTTCCTCCGGCTCGGTGTCCTTGACCAGGAAGCCGGAGGCACCGGAGCGGATCGCCTCGAAGACGTACTCGTCGAGCTCGAAGGTGGTGAGCATGACGACCCTGACGTCCCGCAGGCCGGCGTCGTCGGTGATCTGCCGGGTCGCGGCGAGGCCGTCGAGGACGGGCATGCGGATGTCCATCAGGACGACGTCGGGCCGCAGTTCACGGATCCGGCGCACGGCCTCCTCACCGTCGGCGGCCTCCGCCGCCACCTCGATGTCGGGCTGTGCGTCGAGCAGAGCCCGGAATCCCGCCCTCACCAGTGCCTGGTCGTCGGCGAGCAGTACACGGATCACCGGTCCTCCTGTTTCGTGCTCGCGGATGCCGACAGCGGCAGCACGGCGAGCACCCGGAAGCCTCCGTCGGGGCGGATGCCCGCCTCGATCGTGCCGCCCAGGGCGGCGGCCCGCTCCCGCATCCCGGCGAGCCCGTTGCCACTGCCGCCCGCGTCGGCGCCGGTCGCCGGTCCGTCGTCGTCCACCCGCAGCCGGAGCAGGTCCCGTTCGTGCGTGAGGTGCACGCGCGCGTGCCTCGAACCCGAGTGCCGCACGACGTTGGTCAGGGCCTCCTGAACGATCCGGAAGGCGGCCAGGTCCGTGCCGGGGGCGAGGCGCGGCGGCTTGCCCTGGACGTCCACCGTGAGGCCCGCGCCCGCGGCCTGCTCGACCAGTTCGGGCAGCCGGTCGAGTCCGGGCGCGGGGGCGCGGGGTGCGGCGCCGGGGGCGCGCAGGGTGTCGAGCACCTGCCGCACCTCGCCGAGCGCCTCCTTGCTCTGGTCCTTGATCGTGGTGAGGGCGCTGCGGGCCTGCTCGAGGTCGGTGTCGAGCAGGGCGAGGCCGACCCCCGCCTGCACGTTGATGACGGAGATGCTGTGCGCGATGACGTCGTGCAGCTCCCGCGCGATGCGCAGCCGCTCCTCGTCGGCCCGCCGCCGTGCGGCCTCGGCGCGCTCGGCCCGTTCCCGGGCCCACTGTTCGCGCCGGACGCGGAACAGCTCCGACACCGCCGCGACGGCCACCACCCAGGTGGCGACCACGATCTCCTCACCCCAGGGCACGGCGGAGTCCCCGGGCGGCGGCAGCCACCTGAAGAGCCAGTGGGCCACCAGGACGTGGCCGGCCCAGAGCATGCCCATCGCGGCCCACGCCGCCCGGCGGTGCCCGGTGACGACGGCACTGAAGCAGGCCAGGGCGACGGTGAACAGCACCGGCCCGTAGGGATACCCGGCCCCCAGGTAGACCATGACGGCGGCCGCCGTGCCGAACACGACGGCCACCGGATGGCGCTTGCGCCACAGCAGTGCCCCGCAGGCCACCAGCAGCAGCGCCCGTGCGAAGAGGTCCAGCTCCGCCCGCTCGCCCTGCTGTCCGTGGGCGGCGACGTTCGACCCTGCCAGGACGAACACGGTCACGAGGGCCGTGGACCGCCAGGGCCACCGCGGCTCACGTCCCTCCCACCGGTCCCGCCACGCGGGCCCGTGCCGCCACCACTGCGGCGGACCTCCCCGCGCACGCTGCTCGTCCATACGGCCACGCTAGACGCCGCACACCCGCCGCCGCGTCACCCCGGCGTGGTGATCACGCGTACTCCCCGGGACGTACGCCCGCCACGGGATCCGTGCCCTACGCGGGCCCGGGAACCAGTCCCACCCCCCGGGCGAGCTGCCCCGCCGCGTGCAGGAAGAACGTCTCCCGGTCCTCCACCACCCGGTTGAACTGGCCGAACAGCTCGAAGCCGACCAGTCCGTACAACTGGGCCCAGGCCGCGACGAGTGCCGTCACGGTCTCCGGCGGGAGATCGGGAGCGAGGTCGGCGGCCATCCGTTCGGCCTCCGGGCGGAGGCCGGCCGGCAGCGCGGGCCGTTCGAGCCCCGGGCCCTCGTGGGCGTCGCGTGCGATGCCGATGAGCAGGAGGCCGACGCGGGCCGCGGCCGGGACGGTGGCGTCGGGGGCCGTGTAGCCGGGGACGGGCGATCCGTAGATCAGCGCGTACTCGTGCGGGTGGTCCAGTGCCCAGGCGCGCACCGCGGCGCAGACCGCGATCCAGCGTTCGCAGGGGTCGGCCGGTGCTTCGTGGGCCGCCTCGGCGCTCTCGCCCAGGGAGTCGTAGGCGTCGATGATGAGTGCGGTCAGCAGGTCGTCACGGCTGGGGAAGTAGCGGTACAGCGCGGAGGAGACCATGCCGAGCTCACGGGCGACGGCCCGCAGGGAGAGCCGGGCCGCGCCCTCCGCCGCGAGCTGTCTGCGTGCCTCGTCCTTGATGGCCGCCGTGACTTCGATCCTCGCCCGGGCACGGGCGCCGTGTGCGGTGCTCATGACGGGGAGTCTCCCACGGAAACAGAGCAGTGCACACAAATGAGAGCGGTGAACATAAAAGTGAGCAGCGCTCTTGCATGGGCAGCCCCACCTCGTGCAGACTGACACCAGAAAGCGAGAGCAGTGCTCACAAAAGAGAGCACCGTTTTCACCGCAGACGAGGGGACCCCATGTCCACGCACGTCCAGAAGCCCGGCTGGTTCACCGTCAACGTCTTCAACCGCTTCGTGGCCTGGCTGACCCGCCGCGGCATCACTGTCTGGGGCTCCCGCGTCCTCGCCGTCCGTGGCCGCAAGAGCGGCCAGTGGCGCACCACGCCGGTCAATCTGCTCACCCTGGACGGCAGGCAGTACCTGGTCGCCCCCCGCGGTCACGTGCAGTGGACGCACAACATGCGCGCCGCGGGCGGCGGCGAACTGCGCCTCGGCACGCGGGTGGACGCCTTCACCGCGGCCGAGGTGGGCGACGACGACAAGACCCCGATCCTGCGCGCCTACCTCAAGCGCTGGAAGGCGGAGGTGGGGGTCTTCTTCAAGGGCGTCGGCCCCGACTCCCCGGACGACCAGCTGCGCCGCATCGCACCCGACCACCCCGTCTTCGAGATCACGATGAAGGGGTGACCACGCGCAGACCACGGTGAAGGGCCGATCACAGTGCGCGGCGAGCCTCCGATCAGTCCGCCGAACCGGCCTCGCCACCTGCGGCCGGACGGCGATCCAGCGCGGTGAGGGCCCGCTGGGCCATCGGGTACGCGCGGACGATCTCGCCCAGCGACGTCGAACCCTGCGTGATCTCCTTGAACGCCTTCCACGCCGGGCGGAAGCCCGTCAGCGCCGCGTGGAACAGCCCCGGCCGGCGTTCGAACACCGTCAGCAGCCGCTTGCCGACGCTCATCTCCACCCCGAGGCCGGCCTTGACCGCGAACGCGTAGTTGAGAGCCTGCCGCCGCGTGTCCACGGCGTCGTGCGCCTCGGCGATGCGCACCGCCCACTCCCCCGCGAGCCGGCCCGAACGCAGCGCGAACGAGATGCCCTCACGGGTCCACGGCTCCAGCAGTCCCGCGGCGTCACCGCAGACCAGCACCCGCCCGCGCGAGAGCGGGGAGTCGTCGGCGCGGCAGCGGGTCAAGTGCCCCGAGGAGATGCTCGGTTCAAAACCGGCGAGGCCCAGCCGGCCGATGAACTCCTCCAAGTACCGCTTCGTCGCGGCGCCTTCGCCCCGGGCCGAGATCACTCCGACCGTCAGGGTGTCTCCCTTGGGGAAGACCCAGCCGTAACTGCCGGGCATGGGGCCCCAGTCGATGAGCACCCGGCCCTTCCAGTCCTCCGCGACCGTGTCCGGTACCGGGATCTCCGCCTCCAGACCGAGATCGACCTGATCCAGCTTCACTCCGACGTGCGCCCCTATCCGGCTGGCGCTGCCGTCCGCCCCGACGACGGCCCGCGCGAGCACGACCTCGCCGCCTTGCAGGACCACGGCGACCGTGCGCCGGTCCGGCACCGCCGAGCCGTGCTGCTCGACCCGCTGGACCGTGACGCCCGTGCGCAGCTCGGCGCCGGCCTTCTGCGCGTGCTCGACCAGCTGCTGGTCGAACTCGGGCCGGTTGATCAGCCCGAAGAGCATCTGCCGGGAGCGGCGCGTGCGCGTGAAGCGGCCGTTGCTGGAGAACGTCACCGCGTGCACGCGGTCCCTGAGCGGCAGCTCGAAGCCGGGCGGCAGGGCGTCGCGCGAGGGGCCGATGATGCCGCCGCCGCACGTCTTGTACCGGGGCAGCTCCGCCTTCTCCAGCAACAGCACGCGTCTGCCGGCCACCGCCGCCGCGTACGCGGCCGAAGCGCCCGCGGGTCCCGCGCCCACCACGACGACGTCCCACACCTGCCGCACGTCGTCCGCCGAAGTGTTCTCGCTGCTCACGATGGTCTGTTGCTCCCGATCAAAGCCGCCTGCCGCTGTCTCCCGCATCCTACGGCGGCGGTCACCGCAGGCCGCTGTGGGAGGATCGGCGGCGTGGGTGGCCCTTACACGGGGACGCGCCCGCGCCACACGATCACGCGTACCGAGAGGTACGCATCCTTACAACGTCGCACCCACGAGGAGCGTGCCCATGTCGTCGAATCCGGTCGCCGAGACCGTCGCCTCGCTGATGCCCAGGGCGAAGGAGGAGCTCACCGAACTGGTGGCCTTCCGGTCGGTGGCGGACTTCGACCAGTTCCCGCGGAGCGAGAGCGAGGGCGCCGCCCGCTGGGTCGCCGACGCGCTCACCGCCGAGGGCTTCGAGGACGTGGCCGTACTGGACACCCCCGACGGCACGCAGTCGGTCTACGGGTACCTGCCCGGCCCGGAGGGCGCGAAGACCGTCCTGCTCTACGCCCACTACGACGTGCAGCCGCCGCTGGACGAGGCCGCCTGGACGACCCCGCCCTTCGAGCTGACCGAGCGGGACGGGCGCTGGTACGGGCGCGGGGCCGCCGACTGCAAGGGCGGCCTGGTGATGCACCTGCTGGCGCTGCGCGCGCTGAAGGCGAACGGCGGCGTGCCCGTCCACGTGAAGGTGATCGCCGAGGGCTCGGAGGAAATGGGCACCGGCGGTCTGGAGCGGTACGCCGAGGAGCACCCCGGGCTGCTGGAGGCGGACACGATCGTCATCGGCGACGCGGGCAACTTCCGCGTCGGCCTGCCGACCGTCACCTCCACCCTGCGCGGCATGACCATGCTGCGCCTCCAGGTCGACACGCTCGCGGGCAATCTGCACTCGGGCCAGTTCGGAGGTGCCGCGCCGGACGCCCTGGCCGCGCTGATCCGCGTGCTGGACTCGCTGCGCGCCGAGGACGGCTCGACGGCCGTCGAGGGACTCTCGGCCGACGCGGGCTGGGAAGGACTGCAGTACGACGAGGAGCAGTTCCGGCAGGACGCCAAGGTGCTGGACGGAGTCGGGCTGATCGGGTCCGGGACGGTCGCCGACCGCATCTGGGCGCGCCCCGCCGTCACGGTCCTCGGCATCGACTGCCCGCCCGTGGTCGGCGCCACCCCGTCGGTGCAGGCCAGTGCCCGCGCGCTGATCAGCCTGCGGGTGCCGCCGGGCGTGGACGCGGGCGAGGCGGCCAAGCTGCTCCAGGCGCACCTGGAGTCGCACACGCCGTGGGGGGCGCGGGTGAGCACCGAGCAGGTCGGCCAGGGCCAGGCGTTCCGCGCCGACACCACCAGCCCGGCGTACCAGGCCATGGCGGCCGCGATGGCGGTGGCCTACCCGGGCCAGGAGATGCAGTACGCCGGGCAGGGCGGCTCCATCCCGCTGTGCAACACGCTGGCCGCCCTCTACCCGCGTGCGGAGATCCTGCTCATCGGGCTGAGCGAGCCGGAGGCGCAGATCCACGCGGTGAACGAGAGCGTGTCCCCGGAGGAACTGGAGCGGCTGTCGGTGGCGGAGGCCCTGTTCCTGCGCAACTACGCGGCGAGCTGACCGCTCTTCCCACAGCAGAAGGCCCTCGTCCACGGACGGGGGCCTTCCTACGGTCGTCCCATGGACGTCGTCGAGCTGCTCCCCCGTCTGCACCTGCTGCGCTTCCCGGTCGGCCAGGCCTACCTGTGGTGTGACGGCGGCGAACTGACCCTCGTCGACGCCGGCCCGGCGGGCTCCGGCACGCGGATCGCCGAGGCGGTGACCGCCCTCGGCCGCGACCCTCGTGACGTACGACGGATCGTGCTCACCCACTTCCACGAGGACCACGCGGGCGGGGCGGCGGAGTTCGCCGCGCTGGGCGGTGCCGAGGTGCTGGTCCACCGGCTGGACGCGCCCACCGTGCGGGGCGATGCCCCGGGCCCGGCCCCGGCGTTCGAGGACTGGGAGCGACCCCTGCACGAGCGGGCGGTGAAGCTCCTGCCCGAGGGTGACGTCACCCGGCCGCGGGAGGTCACCGAGGTGTCGGACGGCGACGTGCTGGACGTGGGCGGCGGGGCGCGGGTCGTGCAGCAAGGGCGGTGGCACCCTCCGCGGCGCAGTAGCTTTTGCGCCAAGAACCCGCAGCCACTCCCAACTGAGGTTAGCCTAAGCTAAATTGAGCTCCCCCGGCCCGGGCCTGCCCGGCCCCGCCGTGAAACGGAGTGACCGCGTGACCGTGACCGCACCCCGAGAAGGGGATCCGTCCGCCCCGGCACTTCCCTCGCCCCAGGAGCGGCGGGGCCAGGTGGTCGTCGTCAAGTTCGGCGGCAACGCCATGGTGGACGCGGATCTCCAGCTGACCTTCGCCCGGGACGTCGTGGAGCTGTGGCACAGGGGCCTGCGTCCGGTCGTCGTGCACGGCGGCGGGCCGCAGATCAGCGCGATGCTGGACCGGCTCGGCCTGGAGAGCCGCTTCGAGGCAGGGCTGCGGGTGACCACGCCCGAGACCATGGACGTGGTGCGCATGGTGCTGACGGGTCGCGTCCAACGGGAGCTGGTCGGTCACATCAACGCCCACGGTCCCTACGCGGTGGGACTGACCGGGGAGGACGCGCACACGATGACCGCCGTGCGGCGGACGGCCCGGGTGGACGGCCGAGCCGTGGACATCGGTCTCGTCGGTGACGTGGTGAACGTCAATCCGGTCATGGTGCGCGCCCTGGTGGAACAGGGGCACATCCCCGTCGTCTCCCCCGTAGCACGCGGCGCGGACGGTCAGATCTACAACGTGAACGCGGACCTGGCGGCCGCGGCCCTCGCCGTGGCCCTCGACGCCGAGCGGCTGGTGATGCTCACCGACGTGGCGGGGCTGTACGCGGACTGGCCGCGCAGCACCGAGGTGATCGACCGTCTGACGGCACGTGCCCTGGACGGTCTGCTGCCCGGACTGGCCGGCGGGATGGTGCCGAAGATGGAGGGCTGCCTGCGGGCCGTCCGCGGCGGGGTGCGCGCGGCGCACGTGGTGGACGGGCGCGTGCCGCACGCGGTGCTGCACAGTGTGCTCGCCGGGACGGGACCGGGTACCACGGTGGTGCCCGACGTGGTCACCACGTCCTGACCAGGACCTGCGCACCACGCCGCGGATCGAGGGAGTCCGCCCAGGTGGGCGGCGCCTGACGTGCCGTCGTGCGCGTGAATCCGTAGCGCAGGAACAGTCCGGCGCTTGTGGTGGTCGCCGTGAACAGGGCGTCGAGCGAGTGGGCCCGTGCCGTGGCCAGCACGGCACGTAAGAGACTCGCTCCCGCTCCGCTCCCCTGCCGGTGCGCCGCCACGCAGAAGTTGTAGACGACGCCCGGGCGTTCGCAGGTATCGCGTCCCACGTCCCCGGGGTACACGCGCAGGCCCACGCAGCCGTCGAGTGTGCCGTCCGCGGCTTCGAGCACCAGGAAGTCGGCCGCTCGGGCGGTGTAGAGCGAGACGGGACGGTCGCGCAGCGCGCCCGAGCGCACGAAGGGGCGGGACAGGGCAGCCAGGGCGGCGGCCTCGTCCGGACGGGCGGTGCGCACGGGGGGTGCCGGTGCGACACGGGGGTGCGGCAGTGCGGCGGGGCGCGGCAGGGCCGTGGACAAGGGGTTCCTTCCCTCGGGCGTCGGACCGGAAATCAGCCGCGCGCACGGACCGGGCGGCCGTCCAGGTACGTCTCCACGACCTCGATGTCGCCGATGCGCGAGGTGTCGACGCGCCGGGGGTCGTCGGCGAGGACGACCAGGTCGGCGAGTTTGCCCGGGGTGAGGCTGCCCAGACGATCCTCCCAGTGGCAGGCGTGGGCGCCGGCGACGGTGTACGCGTGCAGGGCCTCGTCGACGGTGACGGCCTCGCCGGGACCGATGAGCCGTCCGGAGAGGGAGGCACGTTCGACCATGAACTGGACGGCGCGCAGGGGCGATCCGTCGGCGACCGGCCGGTCGGAGCTGCCGACGAGGGGGATGCCGTGGTCCAGGAAGGCCCTGCCCCGGTACAGCCAGGGCGCCCTCTCCGCGCCCATGACCGAGGCGTAGTCGTCGCCGAAGTACCGCAGGAAACCGGGCTGGACGACCGCGCTGACGCCGAGTCGCGCGAGGCGCGGCAGCTGGTCGGGGCGGATCAGCCCGGCGTGTTCGATGCGGTGGCGTGCCTCGGGGCGGGGCCGCAGACGCTGGGCGCGCTCGATCGCGTCCAGGGCGACGTCGGCCGCCCGGTCGCCGATCGCGTGCACGGCGAGCTGCCAGCCGGCCAGATGGCCGTCCACGATCAGCTGTGTGAGGACCTCCGGGTCGTCCTGCAACTGCCCGGCGTGGTCGAGCCCTTCGTAGGGGCTGGTGAGTGCGGCCGTACGGGCCATCATTCCGCCGTCGGTCCAGATCTTCAGCGCGCCCACGCTGAGCCGGTCGTCGCCGAACCCGGTGCGCAGCCCGAGGTCGAGGGCGCGCGGGATGCCGTCGGCCTCGTGCGCGGTGACCGGGCGCAGCCGGTCGGCCGACACCATGAGCTGTACGCGCAGCGGCAACAGGTCATGGTCGCGGGCGAGTTGGTACGCGCCGAGTTCGACGGGGCTGTGACCGAAGAGGGTGCCGCCGATGCCCGCTTCGGCGCAGGCGGTGACGCCTTCGGCGAGGCAGGTGCGGGCCGCGCGGCCGATGGCCTCGGCCAGGTCCTCCTGGGAGTACGGAAGGCGCAGGGCGCGGGCGGCGCCCATGGCCCGCTCGGCGAGGAAGCCGTTCTCGTGCGGGGTGCCGGCGGGCAGCAGGTCCAGCACCGCGGTGCTGACCACGCAGCCGTGGCCGGAGTCGTGGAGCAGGTAGAGCTTGCGTCCCTCGCTGACCCGGTCCAGGTCGGCGGCCGTCAGATGGCGGCCCAGCGCACGCTGGTCGTAGCCGGCGATGCTCACCCAGTCGCCGGGTGCGCGGGTGCGGGCGACGGCCTCGGCCACGACCGCGAGCACGTCGTCGACGCGGGTGAGGCCTGCGATGCTCGGGGTGTTCTGCTTGAACCCCGTCCAGGCGAGGTGGACATGGGCGTCGATGAACCCCGGCAGCACCGTGGCGCCCTGGAGGTCGACGACCTCCAGGGCGGGCAGGGAGGTCACGGCCTCGTCGAGGCCCGCGATCCGGCCCTGCCGGATGCCCAGGTCGTGCGCGACCGGATGGTCCGGATCCATGGTGAGGAAACGGGCGTTGGTCAGCCTGGTGCACAGCATCGGCGGATCAGGCGTCCTGGGCCGTGGCGAGTGACCGGGGGCGCAGGTCCGTCCAGTGGGTCTCGACGTACTCCAGGCAGGCCTCGCGGGTGTTCTCGGCGAAGGCGATCTTCCACCCCCCGGGCACCTCGGCGAAGGACGGCCAGAGGGAGTGCTGGTCCTCGTCGTTCACCAGGACCAGGAAACGGCCTTGTTTGTCGTCGAAGGGGTTGGTGCTCATGCGTGCTGCCTCCTCGGAGGGCCAAGATTAGGTTAGGCTCGCCTAATTGACGGAGCCTAGCCTTTGGCCCTTCCCTCTCACAAGGAGACGTTCATGCACGTGGCCGCGGCCGGCGGGGAGGACGTGTTCACCGGGTTCGGGTTGTCCGGCACGCCCGGCACGGACGGGTTCTGGGCCGGGGTGGGAGCGCCGGCGTCGGTACCGGACGGTGAGGGCGGCTGGCGGACGCTGTTCCTGTGGCGCGGTCCGTCGCCGGTCACGATCGAGTTCGAGAGCTGGTCGGAGCCGGTGCCGCTGCGGCGCTGGGCCGACTCGGACTGCTGGTACGCCGAGGTGCGCCTGCCCGCGCGACTGCGGGTGACGTACCGGTTCCTGGCGGGAGAGGCGTCGCATGCCGACCCGTTCAACCCGGACGGCGCGGGCGGTGACCGGTCCGTCGCGGCGACCCCGGACGCCCCGGAGCAGCCGCACTGGCCCCTCCTCGGAGCCGATGCGGTGCTGCCCGTGCCGCGGGCGCGGATCCGCTGGGCGAGTGAGCGGCTGGGCGGGCGGCGTACGGTGCGGGTCCATCCGGCAGGGGGTGGCGGACCGGTGGTACTGCTGCTCGACGGGGACGACTGGATGTATCTGCATCCGGCCGTGACCGCGTTCGACTCGGCCGTGGCGGCGGGTGAGATGCCGCCGGTCACGCTGGTGTTCCTGCCGGCGAAGGACCGGGTCGCCGAGTTCACGTGCCGACCCGGGCTGTGGGAGGCAGTGCGCGACGAACTGCTGCCGCTGGTGGCCCAGTCGGGAGTGCCGGCCGACCCGGAGCGGCTGGTGGTCGCCGGGCAGAGTCTCGGGGGGCTGAGTGCGGTGTACGCGGCGCTGGAGTTCCCCGGGCTGGTGTCGCGGGTCGCCTGTCAGTCGGGGTCGTTCTGGTGGACGCCGGATGCTCCGCAGTCGTCCGATCCGCTGGGTGGGCCGGTCGGCGGCGCGATCGCCGACCGGCTGCGTGAGGGTGCCGATCTGTCAGGGTTGCGCGTCGCGTTCGACGTGGGGGAACACGAGACGCGGATGCTGCCCCACTGTGAGGCGGCCGAGGGCTTGGTGGAGCGGGCCGGGGCGACCGTGCGGGTGTCCCGGTCCGCGTCGGGGCATGACCGGGCGGGGTGGCGTCATGCGCTGCTCAGGGATGTCGGCTGGGCCCTCGGTGCGTAGTCGTGTGCGAGGCGGTGGGGAGCCGGTCGCGCCCACGCGGCGGAGGCCGCACATCGACACAGCCCCGCGCCCCGACGGTCAGCGTGCCACCGCCGAGCGATAGTCCTGGTCTCTTGCCAGCAGGTTGCGGTGGGTGTCCTCCGCCGTGATCGTGCCGTCGTCCAGCACCAGGACGCGGTCCGCGGCGTCCAGGAACGCCGGGCTGCCGGTGATGACGATCGTGGTGCGGCCCCGGCGCAGCTTCGCCACGTTGCGGGCGATGAGCTGCTCGGTGACCGCGTCCACCGCCGTCGTCGGATCGTGCAGGACGAGGACGTCCGTGTCGGCGGCCAGGGCGCGGGCCAGGGAGAGGCGTTGGCGCTGGCCTCCCGAGAGGTTGGCGCCCCGGTCGCGGACGCCGTAGTCGAGACCCTCGCGGTGCAGGGCGACGACGTCGGTCAGCAGGGAGGCCTCGACGGCGTCCGGGACGGTCCGGCTGGTGCCCGACGGGTCGATGTTCGTGCGGAGGGTGCCCGCGAAGATCTCCCCGTCGTAGGGGTTGACCAGCATGTGCTCGCGGACCGCCTCGACGGACAGGTCCGCCAGTTCCCGGCCGCTGATCCGGACCGTGCCCTCGTACGCGGCGGGCGGGACCCGCACGGCCAGGACGGCCGCCAGGTCGGCAGCCGCGCGGGGCTGGTAGGCGGCGATGGCGACGAACTCGCCCGCCTTCACCTGGAACTTCAGGTCGGCGAGGATGCCGTGGCGGACGCGGTCGAGCTCCAGGTCGCCGCCCGGGGCGGGGAGTTCGGAGCCCGGCGTCATGACGGGCGGGGCCGACAGCACCAGCGCCATCCGCTCGGCCGAGGCCCGCGCGATCATCACGTACTTGGGCATCTCCGAGAACAGCTTGAGCGGTTCCATGATGAACTGCGCCAGTCCCACGGCCATGACCAGCTCGCCGATGGTGATGCGGCCCTCGAACGCCAGCCAGCCGGCCGTCAGGGTCACGGCGCCGGCGAGGACCGCGTTGAGAGCCAGCGCGGTGCCCGCGTAGACGCCGTTGACCTTGGCGACGGTGATCGACTGGTGCCTCGCCTCGGTGCTGACCTGCCGGTAGGACCGGAACGCCGCGTGGTTGCCGCCGAATCCGTGCAGCGGGCGCAGGCCGGTGATCAGGTCCGCGACCTTCGCGCCCGCCCGCGCCACCCGGGCCTGCTGCTCCTGGGTGCTGCTGCCGATCCGCTTCGACATCACGCTGAGGACCGACAGAATCGCGACGGTGCCCACGATCACCAGCAGGCCGAGCCGGACGTCCGCCAGGCCCAGGGCGACCGCGGCGACCAGCACGGCCACCAGCGAGCTGATCAGCAGCGGCACCACCTCGATGATGTCGGCCGTCTGGTCGGCGTCCTCGGTGGCGATGGTCAGCACTTCGCCGGACTTGAGGTCGACGTCCCGGGCCACGGGCTGAAGGCCGCAGGCGGCGACCTTCACCCGCCAGCGGTGCGCCTCGGTCGTGTTGGCCTTCTGCAGGATCCGCATACCGAACCGCCACGACAGCGACACCGTCGTGATGATCACGGCCAGCGCGGCGATCGACAGGGCGAGCGCCTGGAGGCTGCGGCCGTCCCGCATCGTGTGCTCGACGATCAGGCCGAGCGCGATGGGGAAGGCCGTCTCCCCGGCCTGGTAGAGACCCATGAGGAGGGTGCCCCAGGCCATGGCGCCGAGGTTGCGGCGCAGGGCGGTCCGGAGGATGGCGGACCCTCGGCGGGGCCGCTGTGTGTCAGTTGTCATCGAGGTGGCGGGCAATCGCTTCCGGGGTTCGCAGGGTGAACAGATCGCGGATGGTGATCACAGGACCGTACTCGCGGCGCAGCAGTCCGATGAGCCGTACCGCCAGCATGGAGTGTCCGCCCAGGGACACGAAGTCGCTCACGGCGCTCACCTCGTCGTCGTCCAGGTCCAGTGCCTCGGCGAAGTACTCGCACACCACGGTCTCGGTCCCGGTCTCGGGGCCCCGCTCCCCCGCCGTGGTCAGCGCGCCCAGCGGCTTGGGCTCGGGCAGGGCCTTGGTGTCGGCCTTCCCGTTCACCGTCAGCGGGATGCCGTCGACCTGCGCGTAGTGCGTGGGCCGCAGGAAGTCCGGCAGTCCGGCGCCCACCTCGGCGGCGACGGCCGCCAGATCCGCGCCGTCCAGGACCAAATAGGCGGCCAGCCGGTGGGCGCCGTCGACCTGCGGGTCGGGCTGGGCGACCGCGGCGACGAACCGCACCGCCGGGTGCGCGGCGAACACGGCCTCCACCTCGCCGAGTTCGACACGGTGGCCGCGGATCTTGACCTGCTGGTCGGTGCGGCCCAGGTACATCAGGTTGCCGTCCGGCCGGCGGACCACCAGGTCGCCGGTGCGGTACATGCGCGTGCCGGGCTCACCGAACGGGCAGGCGACGAAGCGGTGCGCGGTCTGGCCCGGCTGTCCCAGGTAGCCGCGCGCGATGCCGATGCCGGACACGTACAGCTCACCGGGCACACCGTCCGGCAGCGGCCTGAGCCAGGGGTCCAGGACGTACACGTCCGTGTTGTCGATGGCGACGCCCACCACCGGGTCCGCGCAGTCGAAGGTGCCCACGCCCAGGGTGTTGATGGTGTACTCGGTGGGCCCGTACAGGTTGTAGCCGACCGTGCCGTCGGTCTCGGAGAGCCGCTGCCACAGCGTCGGGGTGACGGCCTCGCCGCCCAGCAGCACCAACGCGGGCCGCCGTGCCGGGTCGTCCAGCAGGCCCTCGGCCACCAGTTGCTGAGCGTAGGTCGGGGTCACGTTGACGACGTCGATCCCGTGCTCCAGGCAGTACTCCGTCAGCCGGGGCGCGTCCCGGCGCAACTCCTCGTCGCAGATGTGCACTTCATGGCCGTCGGCGAGCCACAGCAGCTCCTCCCACGACATGTCGAACGCGAACGACACGGTGTGGGCGATCCGGAAGACCCGGTGGCCGTGCTCGGCCAGCACCGGCTCGAAGATCCGGCGCTGGTGGTTGATCAGCATGTTGGTGAGACCGGCGTACTCGGTCACCACGCCCTTGGGCTTCCCGGTGGAGCCGGAGGTGTAGATCGTGTACGCGGGGTGGCGCAGCCGGTCCGGGTCGTCGGGCGCGAACGTCCGGTACGGCTCGGCGTCCGGGAGCGGCCGGTCGAGTTCGATCAGCTCGCCGGTCAGCCGCGGCGACACGGCGCTCACGGTGAGGATCAGGTCCGGCCCGGCGTCCTCGACGATGGCGGCGATCCGCTCGTCCGGGTGGTCCAGTTCCAGCGGTACGTACGCGGCACCGACCCGCAGGACGGCGAACAGCGCCGCGATCCAGTCGAGGGAGCGCGGGATCGCGAGGCCCACGGTCCGCTCCGGCCCGATGCCACGCGCGGCGAGCACACCCGCCAGGGCCCGGCTGCGGTCGCGGAGTTCGGCGAACGTCATCGTCGAGCCGTGGGCGACGAGCGCCACCCGCTGCGGGTCGCGGTCCGCCGCCCGGTCGAACCGGTCGACGACGGTGTCCGTGCCGACGTCGGTGCGCGCGGCCGGTTCGGGGGCCGGTTCCAGTCCCTTCAGTGCGCCGAGGTGCCCGGTCGTCCGGGAGAGTTCCTCGAGCACGCTCAGGTAGTCGTCGAGGAGACGGCGGGCGTTGCCGGTGTCGCCGTCGCGGTACTCCAGCTTGACCGTGAGCCGGTCCCCGGGCGTGACGACCCAGGTGAACGGATAGTGGGTGGAGTCGTCGGCCTTGACCGAGGTGATGCCGTGCCGGGCGTTCAGCGCGGCGAACGCGTCCATGTCCAGGAAGTTCTGCAGGACGAAGAGGTTGTCGAACAGGGTGCCGTGCCCGGCGGCACGCTGGATCTCGCCGAGTCCGAGGTGCTCGTGCTCCATGGCGTCGACCCGGACCGCCTGGACGGCCGACAGGTAGGCGCGGACGGTGTCGTACGGGCGGGCCCGGGTCCACATGGGCACGGTGTTGAGCAGCACGCCGACGATGCCGGACAGGCCCTCCCCCTCGCGGCCGGAGACGGTCACGCCGAACACGGCGTCGGCGCGGCCGGTGTGCGCGCCGAGCAGCAGGCCGAACGCGCCGGTCAGCACCGAGTTCAGGGTGACGCCGTGCACCCGGGCCGCTTCCCGTACCAGGTCGGACTGTTCGGCGGACAGGGTGTGCACGAGGGCCTTCGGCAGGTCGTCGGTGAAGGCCGGCGCGGGCCCGGCGAGCAGGGTCGGGCCGGGCAGGCCGGCGAGGTGGTCCGTCCAGAAGCGTTCCGAGACGGACGAGTCCCTGGCGGCGAGTGCGCGGGCGTGCTCCTCGAAGCTCGGCGTGGCGGGCGTCGGGTCGAGCGGCTCGTCGGCGAGAACGGCGCCGTAGGCGTCGAACAGGTCGCGCAGGACGATCTCGCGGGACCAGCCGTCCCACAGCAGCAGGTGGTAGCTGAGCAGCAGGCCGTCCCGGTTCCCCGGCAGGTGGACGACCGTCAGCCGGATCAGGGGCGGCTCGCCCGTGTCGAACCCGGTGTCGCGGTCCCGGGCGCGCAGGGCGTCGACCTCCGCGTCCGTCGCCAGGTCGACCGTGCGGACGTCGACGCGCCGGCCCGCCTTGAGGACCTGCACCGGGTTGCCGTCGTCGTCGGTGGTGAAGCCGGCGCCGACGACCGGGTGCCGCGCGATCACGTGGGCCATCGCCTCGGCCAGCGCGTCGGTGTCCAGTCGGCGGTCGAAGGTGAACCAGTTCTGTGCGACGTAGTGTCCGGCCGAGCCCGCCATCTGGGCCTGGAAGAACAGGCCGCGCTGGAGCGGGGTGACAGGGGCGGTGCGCTCGGCCGTCGTCGCGGCGTCCGCGAGGTGCCGGAGCGCGTCGCGCCAGTGCTCGGTGAGCTCCTCGGGGACGCCCTCCGCGAGGACGAACTCGGCGAGCAGGCTCCCGGTGGCCTCGTCGGTCCACGCGTTGACCTCGACGGCGTACGGGCTGCCCTGGTCGCCTCGGGTGAGGTGCAGGGCCTGCGACTCGCTGCCCCGGCCGAGGTAGTTGAACAGCACCTGCGGCCGGGCCGTGAGCAGGGGGGCCGTCTGCGGGTTGAGGTACCTGAGCCGGCCGTAGGCCGCGTGCCCGCCCTCGTCCGGCTGGCGCTCGGTGAGCTCGCGCGCGGCCGCGGCCGGGTCGGTGTGCGGGGTGAGCCGTACGGGTGCGACGGCGGTGAACCAGCCGACCGTACGGGTGTAGTCGTGCTGTTCGAGGGCCGGGACGCGGCCGTGCCGTTCCAGGTCGACGGCGAGGTCGGTGGGCGACGGCTGGATCCTGGTCAGCGCGGCGCGCAGGGCACCGCACAGCAGCTCGGTCAGACCGATGCCGAGTGCGGCGGGCGCGGTGCGGGTGAGACGCTCGCTCACGTCGGGGTCCAGGACGACCGTGGTCTCGCGCAGTGTGCCCGGCGCGGGCAGCAGTTCGGGCGCCTGGAGGGTCGTGATCCAGCGGCCGAGGTCGTGCGTGTCCTGGGCCGAGCGGAGAGTCAGGGCTTCGGCGTACTCGGCGTACGAGGTGGTCGGCGGGGCGAGAGGCTCGCCGCGCAGGGCCGTGGCCAGGTCGTCCAGGATGATCAGCCAGGAGACCGCGTCGACGGCGAGGTGATGGACGGTGACGACCAGGGTGCGGGTGGCCTCCAGCCAGCCGAACGCGATCACGTTCCCTGACTCGGGGTCGAGCTGCCCGGCTGCTTCGTTCGCCACGGCCGTGGCGTCGGTGGCGTCCGGGCGTACGACGGGGATCTCGCGGGCGGGTTCGGTGCGGAGGGTCCACACGCCGTGCTCTGTGCCGAGCCTCAGCCGCAGGGCCGGGTGGGCGGCGACCACGGCGTTCGCGGCGCGCACGGCGTCCGTGAAGCCGGTGCCCTCGGGGGCCTGGAGGGTTCTGGCCTGGGCGAAACGAGTGAGGGAGCCGCCGAGTTCGCGTTGGCGGAGGATGATCGGGGTGGGGGGCAGTGGGCCGTCTTCGCGATGGGTGGGGCGCTCAGTCGTCCGTGGTGCGTTCGTTCCCAGGTGCTCGGCCAGTGCGCGGGGGGTCTTGAGCAGGAAGACGTCCCTGGGGGCGATGGGCAGACCGAGTGTCCGTGCCCTGTTCACGACCGTGATGGCGATGATGCTGTCGCCTCCGGCGCGGAAGAAGTCGGTGTCGGGGGTCACTTCCGTGTCGGGCAGCGTCTCGGTGAAGATCTTGGTGAGTGCGGCTGTCGTGGCGGTTTCGTCCGCGGGTGCGATGTGGCTGGTCGCGCGGTTCCCCGCGCCCCTGACCGGGCGTTCCGCCAAGGCCTTTCGATCCAGCTTGCCGTTGATCGTCAACGGCAGGGCGTCGATCGTCAGCACCCGGCCCGGAACCATGTGGACGGGCAGCCTGGACGACAGACGGGCGGTCAGGTCGGCCGGCGCGCTGCCGACCACGTGCGCGACCAGGTGATCCCCGCCGTCCGCCACCGTCACGGCCACGTCCGTCACGCCGTCGACGGCCCTGATCGCGGACTCCACCTCGCCCAGCTCGATGCGGAATCCCTTGAGCTGGACCTGGTCGTCGGCGCGGCCGGTGAAGACGAGTTCGCCGTCGAGCGTGCGGATCGCGAGGTCGCCCGTGTGGTACATGCGGGAGCCGTCGGCCGCGAACGGATCGGCCACGAAGCGGCCCGCCGTGAGCCCGGGCCTGCCCAGGTAGCCGAGCGACACCTGGTCGCCGGCGACGTAGATGGCGCCCTCACGGCCCGGCGGCACCGGGCGGAGCCGGTCGTCGAGGAGGTAGGTGGCCAGGGCGGGGAGCGGGGCGCCGATGGGGCTGACGTCGTCGCCGGGGGCGAAGTCCTCGTCGGTGAGGACCCGGTGGGTGACGTGGACGGTGGTCTCGGTGATGCCGTACATGTTGACCAGCTCGGGGGCGGTCGTGCCGTGCCGTTCGACCCAGCCGCGCAGCCGTGCGAGGTCCAGTGCCTCGCCGCCGAAGACGATCCGGCGCAGTGCGGGCAGTGGTGCGCCGGCGAGGCGGTCGGCCTCGATGAACTGGTAGAAGGCGGACGGGGTCTGGTTGAGCACCGTCACGCCGCGCTCGCGGACCAGGCGGTGGAAGTCGACCGGGGAGCGCGTCAGCCCGTACTCGGGCACCAGCAGCTCACCGCCGTGCGCCAGCGCGCCCCACAGCTCCCAGACGGCGAAGTCGAAGGAGAAGGAGTGGAACTGGACCCAGACGTCCCGCGGGCCGAAGTCCATGTCCGGCCGGGTGTTCACCAGCAGCGACACCACGCTGGAGTGCGGGACCACGACGCCCTTGGGGCGGCCCGTAGACCCGGAGGTGTAGATGACGTAGGCGGGGGTGTGCCAGTCGGGCTCGGAGACGGGCTCCGTGCGGGCGGGCGGGTGCTCGTCGCCCTGGACCAGCACCTGGGCCCGCACTCCGGCCCGGGCCAGGAGGTCCGTGAAGCGGTCGCGCTGGTCGCGGTCCACGAGGACGGCCTGCGGGGCCGCGTCGCCGAGGACGTACTCCAGCCGTTCGTCCGGGTAGGCCAGGTCGAGCGGGACGTACGCGCCGCCCGCGGCGACGATCGCGACCAGGGCGACGACCTGTTCCAGGGAGCGCGGGACGGCCACGGCGACCCGCTTGCCCGGGCCGACTCCGGCCGCGCGCAGGACGGCGGCCAAGTCGTTCTTCGCGTCGGACAGCTCGCCGTAG
This sequence comes from Streptomyces sp. NPDC047880, assembly GCF_040706515.1. Classification (NCBI taxonomy): domain Bacteria; kingdom Bacillati; phylum Actinomycetota; class Actinomycetes; order Kitasatosporales; family Streptomycetaceae; genus Streptomyces; species Streptomyces sp. NPDC047880. The sequence continues at coordinate 79,726 of NZ_JBEZOK010000033.1, forward strand.
GTCAGGGACCGGGTGGTGCCGTCGAGGGCGCACTGGGTGACGGCCGTCGCGGCCGGGTCGCGGCGGGCGGCGGTGTCGAACAATGCGCCCAGGGTGGTCGGGGTGACCGGCGCGGGCCGCCGCTCGCCCTCGGGCGTCAGGTCGTCGATCCGGGCGTCCGGGCGGGTGAGCAGGGCGCTCAGGTTCCGGGTGAAGGTGCGCAGGATGCCCCGGGCGGTCGGCTCGCCGAGCAGTTCGCCGTCGTGGACGAGGTTGAAGCGCGGGCGGCCGTCGAGGGCGCGCTCGACCACGAGCGTGAGGGGGTAGTGCGGGGCGCCTTCGTTGGTGAGGGCCGTGATGGTGAGTGTGTCGCCGGGGCTCCGGAGCGAGGTCACGTCGGTGGCCACGTCGAACACCACGAGCGTGTCGAAGAGCGGGCCGGCGCCGGCCTGCCGGCCGATGCGCGCCAGGGACACGTGCTGGTGCGGCAGGACGGTGCTCTGGTGGTCGCGTACGGCGGTGAGCAGGTCGTCCGCGGTGGAGTCGGGGGCCCAACGGGCGCGTACGGGGACGGTGTTGATGAAGAGGCCCACCATGTCGCCGATGCCGGGGACCTCGGCGTCGCGGCCGGAGACCGTGGAGCCGAACACGACGTCCCGGCTGTGGAGGATGCCGCCCAGGGTGACGGCCCAGGCGCTGTGCACGGCGACGCTCAGCGGCACGCCGGACTCGCGGGCGGCGGCGTCGATGTCGGCATCGGGTTCCACGGCCAGGTCGGCGAACCGGTCCGAGGGTGTGTGTCCTTCGGCCACGAGTGAGGGGCCGGGCAGTCCGGCGAGTTCCTCGCGCCAGACGCGGTCGCTCTCGCCGGCGTCGCGTCCGGCGAGCCAGTGCACGTAGTCGGCGAAGCCGCCGACCGGGTGGACGCTGCCCGGGGCGTGGTACTCGGCGAGCAGCGCGCGGAGCATCGGGGGCACGGACCAGCCGTCGGCGATGATGTGGTGCACGGTCTGGACCAGGACGTTCCGGCCGGAGCCGGCGCGGACGAGCGTGTACCGCATGAGGGGGCCGGTGGCCAGGTCGAAGCCGCTGCGGCGGTCCCGTTCGGCGAGGTCGCGTATCTCCTCGTCGGTGATGCCGGGGCGGTCCAGCGTGGTGAAGGGGGCTTCGGCGCCGTGCTCCAGGACGGAGACCACGCGGCCGTCGGCGAGGGCCGTGAAGCGGGCGGCCAGGTTGGGGAACAGGGTGAGCAGCCGGGTGGCTGCCGTCGCGAGCCGGTCGGCGTCCACCTCCCCCTCAAGGGTGAGCAGTTGCTGCTCCACGTAGGCGCCGGCCGAGTCGTCGTCGAAGACCGAGTGGAAGTAGAGGCCTTCCTGGAGCGGGGTGAGCGGGAGGATCTCCCGCAGTTCCGGGCCGTCCAGGGCGTCCACGTCGGACTGTGCGAGCGGGACGAGGGGGAAGTCGCTGGGCGAGTGGCCGCCCTGGTCGAGCGCGGCGAGTCCGGTCAGGGCCGTGCGGAAGTAGTCACCGAGTGCGGTGATGTCGGCGTCGGTGAACAGGCCGTCGGGCCAGGAGACGGTGGTGACCAGCTCGTAGGCGCCGGAGGCGGCGGGTTCGGCGATCGCGTTGAACTCCAGGGCCCGGGGCAGGCGCATCCGCGGGTCGCGCTTCTCGCCCAGCTGGCCGGTGGTGCCGGCGAGTTGCCAGTCGCCGGGTGCGCCGGCGGCGAAGCGGCCGAGGTAGTTGAAGAGCACCTGGGGTGCGGGGGCGTCGAACTCGCTGTGGGTGAGGTAGCGCAGGGCGCCGTAGGAGACGCCGTTGTCCGGGACCCGGGCGAGGTCCTCCTTGACCCTCTTGAGGGCGGCGGTCAGGTACTCGGGGGTGGTGAGGTCGGCCGCCGTGCCGGGGTCCACGGTGACCGGGAAGAGGGTGGTGAACCAGCCCACCGTCCGGGACAGTTCGGGTTCGAAGCCTGCCGGGCCCGCCACGAACCGCCCTTCGCGGCCGTGGCCCTCGAGTTCGATGTGGGCGAAGGTCTGGTCCTGGCCGAGGTCGCGGCGCCGGCGTGCGAGGGCGACGGCGAGGGCGGTGAGCAGGACGTCGTTGACGCCGGCGTGGAACTTCGCGGAGATCTCGCCCAGCAGCGCGGCCGTGACCTCGGGGCCGACCGTGACGGTCCGCAGGCGCTCGTGGGCGACGGTGTCCGTCTCGGACAGGGCGCGGTGCGCCAGTGGTTGGTCGTCGCCGGGCAGGGGGCGCCGGTAGTACGAGCTGTCGGCGTCGAACGCGGCGCGCTCCAGCAGCTGCGTCCAGCGCCGGAACGACGTGCCCACCGGGGGGAGTTCGACGGGCTCACCGGAGGTGAACCGGCGCCAGGCGGTGGCCAGGTCCTCCATGAGGACACGCCAGGAGACGCCGTCGACGACGACGTGGTGGGCGACGAGGACGAGCTGGCGTGCCGAGGGGCGCCAGACGGCCCGGAGCATGACGCCCTCGTCGGGGTTCAGCCCGTCGGCGGCGAGGGCGACGCACTCGTCGAGCGGCCGGTCACTGCGCTGCCAGCCGGGCTCGGCCCGGTCCGCCCCGGGGATGTCGAAGCTCCAGCGGCTGCCGCGCACCAGCTTGGCGCGGAGCATGTCGTGCCGGGTGAGGAGGGCGGTGAGGATCGCGTCGAGCGCGTCGCCGGTCAGCTCCGCGGGGGTGTTGAGGACGACCGACTGGACGAAGCCGTCGACGGCGTCGGTGGTCTCGCCGAGCCACTGCACGACGGGCGAGCCCACGACGGTGCCGGTGGCGACGTCGGCGTGGTCCACGGGGGCGGTGTCCTCGCGGCTCGCGACCGCGGCCAGCGCACCCACGGTGCTGTGGGTGAAGATCTGCCGTGCCGTGACGTGCAGGCCCTGTTCGCGCAGCGCGCTCAGCAGGGAGATCGCCAGGATGCTGTCGCCGCCGAGCTGGAAGAAGTCCTCGTCGACGCCGACCTCTTCGAGGCGCAGCACCTGCGCGACCGCGGCGCTCACGGCCCGTTCGTCGTCGGTGGCGGGGCGGACGAACGTGCCCGTCCCGAGGGTGGGTTCGGGCAGGGCGTTCCGGTCGAGCTTGCCGTTGGCGGTGAGCGGGAACTCCTCCAGCACCACGATGTGGGCGGGCACCATGTACTCGACCAGGTGCGTGCCGGCCCATGCCTTGACCTCGTCGGCCCGCAGGTCCTCGCTGCCCGCGGTGGGTATGACGTAGCCGATGAGGTAGGTGCCGCCGGCCGCGTTCTTCCGCGCGACGACGCAGGTGTGCCGCACCCGCGGGTGTTCGGCGAGACCGACCTCGACGTCCTCGATCTCCAGTCGCATGCCGCGGATCTTGATCTGGTTGTCGGCGCGGCCGAGGAAGTCCAGCGAGCCGTCGGGGGCGAAGCGGGCCAGGTCGCCGGTGCGGTAGAGGCGGGAGCCGTCGTCGGCGAAGGGGTTGGCGACGAAGCGGGAGGCGGTGAGACCGGGTGCGCCGACGTACCCGCGGCCCAGGAGGAAGCCGCCGACGTAGAGTTCGCCGCCGACGCCGACCGGGCACGGGCGCAGTTCGTCGTCCAGGACGTAGAGCTGGGTGTTGGGGTTGGCCTTGCCGATGGACGTCGACAGGCGTTCCGCGGCGCCCCGGTAGATGACGTGGGAGACGCCGATGGTGGTCTCGGCGGGGCCGTAGCCGTGGTACATGGGGATGTCGAGCCTGGTGCGGAAGCGCTCGTACAGTTCGGGGGTGAGGACCTCGCCGCCGCACCACACGTGTCGCAGGCTGTCCAGGCGGCCGGAGTCGCCGGCCATCTCCAGCAGCACGTCCAGCATGGACGACACCAGGTACGTGAAGGTGACGCGCTGTTCGGCGATCACGCTCAGCAGGTGGTGCGGGTCGCGTTCGCCGCCGGGCCGCAGGACGACGAGCCGGCCGCCCGAGACGAGCGGCAGGAAGATCTCGTTGATGGAGATGTCGAAGGACAGCGGCGCCTTGAACAGGGAGGCGTCGTCGGTGCCGAAGCCGAGGATCTCGTTCACCTGCCACAGCAGACGCTCGCTGATCGCCTCGTGCCGGATCATCGCGCCCTTGGGACGCCCTGTCGAACCGGACGTGAAGATCACGTAGGCCAGCGCGTCGCCGAGGACGGTGACGCCGGGTCCCTCGGCCGGGTACGAGCCGTACTGCCAGTGGCCGAGGTCGACGGCCACGGCGTCCGGTTCGGCCGGGTCGTGCGCGCCGGAGGCGTTGAGCTGCACGGCGACCCGGGCGTCCTCGATGACCACGGCCCGGCGCGCGGCGGGCCACTGCGGGTCGAGCGGCACGAAGGCGCACCCGGCCTGGAGTACGGCGAGCAGCCCGACGACCATGTCGGCGGAGCGGGTCAGGGAGATGCCGACGACCTGTTCGGCGCGGAGTCCGCGGGCGCGCAGGTGGTGGGCCAACTGGGCCGCGTGCTCGGCCGTTTCACGGTAGGTCAGCGACCGGTGCTCGTCGACGACGGCCACGGCGTCCGGTCGTGCGCTCGCCTGCCGGAGGAACATCTCCACGAGGGTGGGGCGGTCCCGGTCGGCCCGGTTGTCGTTCCACTCGGCCAGGACGCGGAGTCTGTCCGCCACGCCGCAGGGGCCGATGGTGCCGAGCGGCCGGTCGGGGAAGTCGGCCAGGTCGTCCAGGGCCGCCTGCGCGTCCTCCGGGGTGACTCCGTCGGGGACGGTGATGCCGCGGCCGTCGGGGGTGACGTCCCAACCGCCGGGCGGAGTACCGCCGTTGCCGACCCAGGCGAGGACGTCGGCGAAGAGCGTGCCGGGCGTGAGGTCGATGCCTTCGGGGCTGTTGCCCGTCGCCCAGTACGACAGGCCGATGGCGCAGGCCCCGGTGATGGTCCTGTCGGGGTGGTCGCCGATCCGCCGGCGCACATCGGCCAGGCGCGTGGGGGAGAGCAGGGCGAGACGAGCGTGCGGTTCCATCAAGACTCAGCGTCCCTTCCAGAATGTGGAGTTAGGCTAACCTAAATAAGGGTTGCCTAACTACCTTCTCGCCAGGCCCGCCACAGTCGTGCGTACCGGCCGCCCAGAGCCACCAGTTCCTCGTGCGTCCCCTGCTCCACGACCCGTCCGGCGTCGAGCACGGCGATCCGGTCCGCCGCCATCGCCTGGGTCAGCCGGTGCGCCACGAACAGCGTCGTCCGCCCCGCGCACGCGGCCAGTACGGCCCGCTCCAGCTCGGCGGCGCCCTCACTGCCGGCCTCCGCGGTCGACTCGTCGAGGACCACCACCGGCGCCCGTCCCAGCACCAGCCGCGCCAGGGCGATCTGGGCGACCTTGGTGACGTCCAGACGCTCACCCCCCTCACCGACCGGCGTGTTCAGACCGTCGGGGAAGGCTGAGACCCACCCCTCGGCCCCGACGGTGCGCAGGGCGTCCATCAATTCGGCGTCGGTCGCCCCGGGGGCGGAGAGCCGCAGGTCGTCGGCGAGCGGGCCGGAGAACACGTGCGTCTCCTGCGTCAGGATGCTGACCAGGGCCCGCGCCCCCGCCTCGTCCAGGTCGGCCAGATCGGTCGTGCCGACGCGCACCGAACCGGCCTCGGGGGTGCCGATGCCGGCGATCAGCGCGGCGAGCGTCGTCTTGCCCGCGCCCGTGGCGCCCACCAGGGCGAGCGAGCCGCCGGCGGGGATCGTCAGGTCCACGTCCCTCAGCACCGGGTCCTCGGCGCCCGGGTAGCGGAACGTCAGCCCCTCGACCGTCACCGGGCAGGCCCCCGCGTGCGGCACGGGGACGGACTCGTCGCCGACCAGCCGCTCCTCGGCGGACTCCCCCAGCACCCCGACCAGGCGGGTCAGACTCGCGCCCGACTTCTGTGCCTCGTCGAAGGTGAACATGATGGCGCCGAGCGGCGTGAACAGCCGGTGGAACAGCAGCGGGGCCGCCGACACCTCGCCAAGACTGGCCGCGTCCGCCTCCAGCAGCGCGTACCCGACCACGAGGATCAGGACGAGGCCGATGAACTCGGCGCGGTTCTCCCGGCCGACGAACCGGCCGAAGAACCGGAACACCTCGATACCGAGTTCACGCACCCGCCAGGACTCGGTGGTGACCTTCTCGCGGAAGGCGCCCTCCAGACGGTAGGCCCGGACCGTGTCGATGCCGTTCAGACCGCTGATGAACGCCTGGGCGCGGTCGGCCTGGGCGACGCGCTGTCTGCGGTAGAGCGGGGCGGACCGGGGCAGGTACCAGCGCAGTGCCAGCGCGTACGCGGGCAGCGCGCCCGCGCCGGCCAGTCCGAGCCGCCAGTCCAGTCCGAACATGCCCAGGGTCGCGATGACGACGAGCACGCCCGCCGAGAACACCGTGGGGACGGCCGTGCGGATGCCCTTGGAGATGACGGCCACGTCGTCCCCGACCCGGGAGAGCACGTCTCCCCGGCCGACCTGCTCGATCCGTGTGCTCGGCATGCCGAGCACCGCCCGTACGGCGCCTTCCCGCAGCCGCGCGAGCAGATCGGCGCCGAGCCGCCCGATCAGGTACGTCGACACCGCGGTGGCCGCCGCGCCGAGCAGCGCGGCGGCACCGATGAGCACCCCGATCGTGACCAGGACCGAACGGTCCCCGCCCCCGACGACCGCGTCGACCACCCGGCCGAGCAGGAGCACCGGGAGCACTTGGAGCGCCGCCCCCGCGACCGTGGTGAGCACGGTCGCGGCGGTCAGGCCGGGCATCGCGCGGCAGTGGTCCGCGACCCATCGGGCGGCCTCGCGGCCGGTCGTCGTACGCAGGGTCGCCGGGGCGACGCGCGTGTCGGTGGCGCTCACTCCCTACTCGACCGACTTGACGAGCTCGCCGACGGCGTACGGCATGGACAGCAGGGTGCCCTGGGAGATGGCCGCGCCGACCGCGGGGCCCTCGCTGTCGAGCAGGTAGGACACGTCGCCCTTCTTCACGGCGTCGAGGTTGGCGAACAGCTTGAACTTCTTGAGCGCCTCGGTGTCGGCCTTGTCATTGATGACGAAGATGTGGTCGACGTCGACGAGGTCGATGCGCTCGGGCGAGAGCTTGGTGTAGAAGCTGCCCCCGGCGACCTTGTCGATTCCGGTCTGGTACTTGAAGCCGATGCCCGACACGAGCCGGCCGCGCACGTCGGTGGAGGTGAAGGGCGCCACCGAGTTCTCGTACCAGGACAGCGCGACAGCGGTCTGCTTGCCGAGCTCGGGGTGCTCCTTCTTGGCCGTGTCGAGCTGCCCCTGGATGTCGTCGACCGTCTTCTGGCCCTCATCGGCCTTGCCGAGGGCCTTGGCGATGTGCAGGGCGTTGTCCTGCCAGGGAGCACTGAAGGGTTCCTTCTCGCCCTTGGTGCGGGCCACCGTGGGGGCGATCTTGGAGAGCTTGTCGTAGGCGGCCTTGTCGATCTCGGAGTACACCGCGACGATCAGGTCGGGGCGAAGGGCCGCGATCTTCTCGTAGTTGGGGCCGGAGTCGCCGTTCTTCATGACGACCTCGGGCTTGGTGTCGCCCCACTTGTCCTTGACCCACGGCCACTGGGTGTTGATGTCGGGGCTCTTGCCGGGCGGGTTCGGGTACTGGTCGACCATGCCGACGGGCTTGATCCCGAAGGCCAGGACGGTCTGGTCGTCGGTGTAGCCGACGGAGACGACCCGCTGGGGCGCCTTCTCGACGGTGGTGGACCCGAACGCGTGCTCCACGGTGACCGGGAAGTCACCGGCGGCCGCGGCCTGAGTGTTCTCGCCCTTGTCGTCCGCCGTGTCCGCCGAGCCGGAACCGCATCCCGCGAGGAGACCGACGCCGAGAGCGGCCGCGGACAGTGCCGCCGCCAGCCGCCGCCATGGCTTCCCGGGCGTCGTTCGATGGAGGAGCATCCACATCCCCTTGCTGTCGCGCCAGTTCACTGCACCCTTGCCTAAGGGCAGCCAAACCTTACCGCGCGATAATGAGGTTAGCCTAGCCTTACTGACTTCCCTGTGCCGGGACGTGTCCCGGCTGTACGTGGGTCCGCCCGATCGGCACGATCAGCGGCCGGTCACCGACCGGGTCGTCGATCACCCGGGCACGCAACCCGAAGGCCTCGTACAGCAGTTCGGCGGTGATGACGTCGCGCGGATGCCCTTGCGCCAGGATCGAGCCCTCCCGCATCACCACGAGGTTGTCGCTGTAGCGGGTGGCCAGGTTGAGGTCGTGCAGCACCATGACGACGGTGCAGCCCGACTCGTGCAGGTCGTCCACCAGATCCAGGACGTCGAGGGCGTGCGCCAGGTCCAGATAGGTCGTCGGCTCGTCCAGCAGCAGCAGATCGGTGCCCTGAGCCAGCGTCATCGAGATCCAGACGCGCTGGCGCTGCCCGCCGGACAGCGCGTCGACCGGACGGTCGGCGAGGTCGGAGACGCCGGTCATGGCCAGGGCACGCTCCACCACGTCGGCGTCGTCGGACGACCACTGCCGCAGCCAGCTCTGGTGCGGATGGCGGCCCCTGGCGACCAGGTCGGCCACCGTCAGCCCCTCCGGCGCGACCGGTGTCTGCGGCAGCAGGCCGAGCTTCTTCGCCACGTCACGGGTCCTGAGGCCGCCGATGTCCTCGCCGTCCAGGACGACCGTCCCCCGAGCCGGCTTCAGCAGCCGCGACAGCGTCCGCAACAGGGTCGATTTCCCGCAGCCGTTGGGGCCGATGATCGTGGTGATCACACCGGGTGGTATCGCCACGTCGAGCTCGTCGATGACGACCCGGTCGCCGTAGCCGACCGTGACACCTCGGGCTGCCAGCCGCGAAGCGCCGCCGGCCGCGGCCTCGGTGACGGACTGTGCGACCACGGGTCCCCCCTTGCTCGGATTCACCTGACTCTTGTACATCTACCGCAGGTTCGCCCGCACCAGCAGATAGACCAGGAACGGCCCGCCGATCGCGGCGGTGACCACGCCGACCGGGACCGAGACCGGCAGCGCCGTGCGCGCGACGAGGTCCGAGCCGGTCAGCAGCAACGCACCCGTCAGGCCAGAAGCCACCAGCGGCGGGGTGGGGCAGCGCGCCAGACGCATCGCCACCTGCGGCGCCACCAGCGCGACGAACGGGACCGGGCCCGCCGCGCTCACCGCCACACCGGCCAGCAGCACCGCGCACAGCAGCAGCACCGCCCGCACCCTGGTGTACCGGACGCCCAGGCCCGCGGCGACGTCGTCGCCGAAGTGCATGGGCCTGAACTGGAAGGCGACGCAGGACACGACCGCCAGAAGGGCCAGTCCGCACCACAGGGCCGTCCAGACCTCGCTCCAGCCGCGGTCCTCCAGTGAGCCGACCAGCCAGGCCTGGGCCCGGGCCACGTCCCGGATGTCGGCCGTGACCAGCAGCCAGGTCGTGACGGCCTCCATCACAGCGCTCACCGAGATGCCGATGAGGATGAGCCGGAAGCCGTCGACGCCGCGCCGCCACGCCAGGAAGTACACCAGCAGACCGGTGCCGAGCCCGCCCGCGAGCGCCGCGGCCGACAGGCCCACGGAGTCGACGATCGCCGCGGCGGTCCCGCCGGAGACGGTCACCAGGAACACCGCGACGGCGCTGGCGCCCGAAGTGATCCCCAGGACGTCCGGGCTGGCCAGCGGGTTGCGTGCGATGGACTGCGTGATCGCCCCGGACACCCCGAGCGCGACGCCCACGACGACTCCGGCCAGGGCACGCGGCATCCGCAGGTCCATGATGACGAACTCGTCGACCTGCTCGCCCCGTCCGAAGAGCGTGGCGAGCACCTGCGGGAGACCGATGGGGAAGTCCCCGACGCCGATGGACACGCAGAACACCAGGAACGTCGCCGCCGCGAGCAGCAACGTGACGCACAGGGGCCAGGGCCGCCAGACGAACGACATCCGGCCGAGCCGCACGCCCGGCGGCAGGGACGCCTTCACCTCGGTCACGTTCATGCTTTCCTGAACTTTCCGCGCCATACGAGCACCGCGAAGAAGGGGGCGCCGAGCAGCGCCACGAGGACTCCGGCGTCCAACTCGCCCGGCCGCACCACCAGTCGGCCGACCATGTCGCAGAGCAGTAGCACGACGGCACCGAGCAGGCCCGCGTACGGCACCAGCCAGCGGTAGTCCGGCCCGGTGAGGTACCGGGCCACGTGGGCGACCATCAGGCCGAGGAAGGCGATGGGCCCGCACGCGGCCGTCGCGGCGCCCGCCAGCAGGGTGACGGCGGTGATGCCGACGGTCCGGCTCAGCGCGATGTTCACGCCCAGCCCCCTGGCCACGTCGTCCCCCAGATTGAGCAGGTTGAGGGAGGGCAGTGTGGTAAGAGCCAGCACCAGCCCGGCGCCGATGAACAGGGTCACCGGCCGGATGACGTCGAATCCGACACCGGCGAGGGAGCCCGCGTTCCAGAACCGCAGGGCGTTCAGCGCGGCCCGGTCCGACAGCGCGACGGCGGTGGTCATCGCCGCGAGGAACACCGTGACGCCCTGGCCGGCCAGGGCCAGGGTCAGCGGGTTGCCCGCCCCGCGCCCGATGCTCGCCAGCCCGAAGACCACGACACCGGCGACGGCTGCCCCGGCGAACGCGAACCAGACGTACTGGAACGGATCGCCGAGCCCGAACACGGAGACCGCCACCACGACCGCGAACGAGGCGCCGGAATTCACGCCCAGCAGCCCGGTGTCGGCGATCGGGTTGCGCGTGAACCCCTGGATCAGCGCCCCGCCGGCCCCGAGGGCGAGGCCCGCCACGATCCCGAGGACCGTGCGGGGCACCCGTACGGTCTCGACGATGAGCCTGATCTCCGTGAGCCGCCGGTCGGGGTCGGGGGCGCCGAACAGCCCGTGCCACACCTCGGCGGGACTCAACGCCCGTGCGCCGACGGCCAGCGACAGCACGGCGGCGATCACGAGGAGCACCAGAAGGGTGCCCAGTCCCACGACCCGTCGCCGGCGGACCCGGGTCGAGCCCCTGGCCGGGGGGCGCTCCACTGCAGCAGTCGTGCCCATGTCGGCGTACGTTATCCCTTGTGCGGTGGGCGAGTTGACGGGCCGGTTCCCGCGACGCCCGAAGGGCGCGGGGAACTGCGCGAGCGGCCACGACGGCGCGGTGGCCGATGGGTGTACCCCGGGCACGCCGGGGCCGATCGGTTTTCCCGGCACCCTTGGCGGAACGCCTAGCGGGCGGCGCTGCCCGTGCCGTCGGCGAGGGTGTGCCTCCGGTCCGCGGCGGACTCGGCCCCGCGGCCGAGGAGCGAGTCCAGGATCTCGCCCACCCGGATGGCGGTGTTGGAGAGCAGCGACGAGGTGATGCCGTGCGTGTGCTCCGTGCCGCCCTGGAGGTAGATGCCGCAGCGCAGGGCGGGGTCGGTCGCGATGCGCCAGTCCCGCTCGACGCGGACGCGGCCCTCGTCGTCGCGCAGACAGCGGTCGGCGACCTCGCCGAGCAGGCTCGTGGGATCGACGGGGCTGTAGCCGGTGGCGAGGACCACGACGTCCGCGTCCAGGTCGGTGTCCTCGCCGGTGACGAGGGACGTCACCGTGGCGCGGACGCTCGACGGGGTCTCCTTGACGTCGGTGAGCCGTGAGACGTTGAGGAACCGCAGCCGCTCGGTGCCCAGCACCTTCTCCTGGTACGACTGCCGGTAGAGATCGTCGATCAGGTCGATGTCCACCACGGAGTAATTGGTGTTGCCGTGGTAGTCCATCAGCCGGCGCTTGACGTCCTCCGGCGCGGCGAAGTACTCGTCGACGGCCTGCGGGTCGAAGATCCGGTTGGCGAAGCTGCTGTCGTCGGCGGGGCTGTAGCCGTAGCGGGAGAAGACCGCGCAGACCTCGGCCCCGGGGAAGCGCCGGTGCAGGTAGGCGACGTTCTCCGCGGCGCTCTGCCCGGCGCCCACGACGACGAACCTCGAAGGCGAGGTGCCCTCCAGCTCATCGACCCTCGCGAGCAGTTCGGAGTTGTGCCAGACGCGTTCGCCGCGCTCCACGCCCTCGGGCATGAGGGGGCGCAGGCCGGTGCCGATGACGAGGTTGCGGGCCCGGTGGATCTCGAGGCCGCCGCCCGAGCGGACGGTCACCTCCAAGTGGTCGACCACGCCGTCCCGGGTCACGGGCGCGACGCCGACGACCTCGTGGCCGTAGGAGACCATGTCGTCGACCTGGGCCGCGGCCCACTCGAAGTAGTCGTGGAACTCCACGCGCAGCGGGAACAGGTTCTTGTGGTTGATGAAGTCGATCAGCCGGCCCTTGCTCCGCAGGTAGCAGAGGAAGCTGTACTCGCTGGCCGGGTTGCGCAGCGTCACCAGGTCCTTGAGGAAGGAGACCTGCATGGTGGCGTCGTCGATGAGCATGCCGCGGTGCCAGCCGAAGCGGGGCTGCTGCTCGAAGAAGTGAGCGGTGACGGCCTCCTGCCTGCCGACGCGGGCGTTGTGCTCGCGGAGCGCGATCGCCATGGCCACATTGGACGGCCCGAAGCCGATACCGATCAGGTCGTGGACCGGTGATGCGTCATCAGGAAGAACCTGCGACATGTCACTCCCATCGTGCGGGGCAGCCGCGCGTGTCAGGTGTGGAGGGAAGGGGAGGCGGGCATGCCAACGACGCGGCACGCCAGCGAACTTAGGTGAGCCTAAGCTAAACCGATGAAGGTGTCGACAGGGCAAAACGGACACCCCCATAGAGGCACTTCAGGTCAACTGATCGATCTGGCAAGCCCGTTGCGCACTAAGGTAAGCCTTGCTTTACTTGCGTCGGCCACCATCGCGCTCTGAGGAGGAACCCCATGCGGGTCGTCATGTTCGGTTACCAGACCTGGGGGCATCGCACCCTGCAAGCCCTCCTGGAGTCCGAGCACGACGTGGTGCTGGTGGTGACCCACCCCAAGAGCGACCACGCCTACGAGAAGATCTGGAGCGACTCGGTCGCCGACCTCGCCGAGGAGCACGGCGTCCCGGTGCTGATCCGCAACCGCCCCGACGACGACGAACTGTTCGAGCGCCTCGAGGAGGCCGCCCCGGACATCATCGTGGCCAACAACTGGCGCACCTGGATCCCCCCGCGCATCTTCGGCCTGCCGCGCCACGGCACGCTGAACGTGCACGACTCGCTGCTGCCGAAGTACGCCGGGTTCTCCCCGCTGATCTGGGCGCTCATCAACGGCGAGCCGGAAGTCGGCGTCACGGCGCACATGATGAACGACGAACTCGACGCCGGTGACATCGTCCGGCAGGAGGCGGTGCCGGTCGGCCCGACGGACACCGCGACCGACCTCTTCCACAAGACCGTCGACCTCATCGCCCCCGTCACCATCGGCGCGCTCCGGCTGATCGCCTCGGGACAGACCGAGTTCACCAAGCAGGACCGCTCCCGGGCGTCCTTCTTCCACAAGCGCGCCGACGAGGACAGCCGCATCGACTGGAGCTGGCCGGCCGAGGACCTGGAGCGCCTGGTGCGCGCCCAGTCCGAGCCGTACCCGAGCGCCTACACCTTCCACTGGGGCAGGCGGCTCGAGGTCCTGGCTTCGTTCGTCTCCGAGGGCCGCTACGGCGGCACGCCCGGCCGGATCTTCTACCGCGAGGGCGAGGGCGTGGTGATCGTCGCAGGCGCCGACGCCCGTACGGGACGCAACCACGGCCTGGCCATCACCCGCGTGCGCACCGAGGACGGCCGGGAGCTGCCCGCGACCGAGTACTTCACCTCCATGGGCGGCTACCTCACCACCCGTCCCTGACCCGTCGGCTTCGGTACGGTCCCGCTCCCGCCAGGTGGCCCGCTCCCGCAACCGCGTCACCAGCCAGGCCCGCAGCCCCGGCTCCCCGGGCTCCTCGTGCGGGCCGGGCGCCGGCTCC
>NZ_JBEZOK010000034.1:0-87778 GCF_040706515.1 Streptomyces sp. NPDC047880
CCTCGTACGGGGCGTACTCGGGCTTTCGGCCGGTGCGGCGAGAGGGCGTGCCGGGCGTCGCGACGGGGCGAACGTTGCCTGCCGCGGCACTAGGCCACGCCGACGCCGTGCGTGGGCGCAGGCCGAACACGGCCGTGCCCTGGCCGTGCTCTCGCGTCCGCGGTGGGGCCGGGCACAGGCCGGGCCGGTACCCCCACCAGGCGGGTGCGAGCAGCGGCCCGGGGCCTTCAGGATCGAGGCGTCAGCCGTCGAGCCAGTCGCCTGCGACGCCCGTGGGCCGGTATCCCGTGGCGTTCCAGAGGAAATGCGGGTGGGCGCCGCCGAACATGTAGGCGAGCAGGGCGGTGTCCTCCCTGCCGGTCCGAGGGTCGTGCAGGGTGTGGAACTTCTCGGAGCCCACCAGCCCGGCGTCCTCCTGGATCTGACGGGCGCGCTCCAGGGACGGTTCGGCGATGGACGCCTCCACGGCGGCGATGTAGGTGCGGCGCAGGATCTCCCACGCGCTGTCGGTGTTGCCGTGCCAGGGGCCGTGCAGTGCCTCGAAGGCACGCAGCTCGGTGTCGAACAGGGCCCATGCCTGAGGGTGTTGAACCCGGCAGCGCGCGGACAGCTCGGCGGCCCGGGGGCTCAGGCTCGCGACAGTGCGCCGCGGGGCGATGGTGAGGGTGGTGCCGTGGGTGAGGATGCCGCTGCACGGGGTGGGCTGCAGGTCGCACAGCGGGCAGTCCTCGGCCCGGGGGAGGCCCTGGGTGATGCCGTCGAACCACAGGGCGTGGCGGCCCGTGAGCCCCATCCAGACGACCGTGGTGGTCATCAGCCAGGTGTTCCACATCGGGTCGTGCGCCTCGGGCATGCAGCCGTACTTGACGATGGCTATGGCGCAGGCGGCGTAGAGGGCCTTGGTGTGGGTGGGCATGTCGGCGAGCCAGAAGTTGCTGATCTCGCCGGTGAGGGCGTCGGCCCGGACGTCGGCCATGTCGTCGATGGCGCGACACAGCAGCAGGGAGGCGAGGTTCTCCTCCTGCCATAGTTCGGTGTCGGGCGCGACGTGCCAGAAAAGGCAGTCCAGCATCTGCAGGATCGAGTAGGTGCTCTGGGTGAGGGGGTTGGTCTGGGGGAGTACGACGTTGCCCGCGTCGTGCTGCTGGAGCCAGTACTCGTCGACGGACCGCTTGTGGGCCGCGAAGAGGCCGGAGACCAGAGCCCGCGCACTGTTGGTGCTGAAGTTCTCGGCCAGGCGCTCTTCGACGTGCTGGGTGAGGCGGTTCGTGTCGATGGTGTCGATCACGCGTTTGTACTCGTGGAAGACGAGGATGTCGTCCTCGAAGCGGTGGCGGTGGCCGAGGTCTCGCTCGAGGTCGTTCATCTGCCGGGTCCAGGACCAGCCACCGGTGAGGACACTGTCGAGCTCCCGCCGGTGCGGCCAGTTCTTGACGGTGAGGGGGCGACCGGCGCTGTGCCGCCAGCGATAGTCGTCCAGCGTGCGTGCCGGGGGAGTCGGCAGGCGGCGGCACAGAGGGCAGGTGCAGGCGGCTGTCTGCTCCTGCTCGCGCGGCGGGGCGAGTGCCCGGGTCCTCCAGGCTCCCTCCAGCATCGTGCAGGTCAGTCTGCAGACCTCGATATCGGTGCCGACTTGCGGGAAGGCCTCTCCTATCACGCGCAGGCCGGCGTCGAGACGCCTCAACCTGGCGTAGCCCTCCTCGTCGGGCGGGAGGAACGCGGGCCGCGCCAGATGCAGGGCACCCTCCACGCGTAGCGCGGTGCTGGATCCGGCGGATCCGAGTGCGTCCAGCCGCTGCCGGGCGGCGTCCTGGCACCTCCGGTACTCCTCCGTGCTCCCTTTGACACGTTCCACCAGCAGCCGGGTCAGGGCGGTTCCCGCCTCCGTGGGCTGGAGCTGGGCGCCTGGCTGCGCTGGGATCAAGCTCTCGGCGGACGCCTTCGGAACAGCACCTGCGACTCGAGATTTCACACCGGTCTCCCAAAAAGCTGTGGTCATGACAACGGAACCGGTCGACCGTGGTCGTTGACCGGCCGTGTCCGGGAATCTTCTGTACTTTCCGCGACGGCCTCGCCGGGCAGCCGGACTCACGCGACCGGCTCTGGGCTCCCGCTACGCACGACCGCGAGGGGCACGACTGCTGCGTTGAGGGCGCTCCTGCTGCACGGCGGGCACCTGCCTCGCCGCCTCAGCCGTGTTGATCAGGAAGCACCCGCGGCCGGTCAGGTGCAGCACGACCACCGGATCCGGGACGCGCTGCTTCGCCCGGGGCGTGTGGGTGGCCGACCGGGGTGTCGAAGGGCGGGTCGAACCGGACGTCCTGAGGCATGTGCTTCCTTCCGGGAGACGGACCGCAGAGCCCCCGCCCCTGCGAGCGGACGGTGTCGTCACCGGCCGCACACTCGAACTCGGCTTCGCAGTCCGAACGTTGAACCGAGAAGCGGTACGAGACTGCCCACGGCGGGATTGCGCCATTCCGTGACACCACCGTGATCTCGGTTACGGCGGACGGCGCTTGAGCTGCGTACACTCCGTCCTCCCTCACCGGGCCCGGCTTGTCCGCGGGGCCTCCGGCGTCCTGGCACGCCACACTGGTCCGAGTCCGTTTCACGACTCCCAGGGAGGCGCACCCGCGATGACGTCCGCACCCGTACGCAGCGCTGAGCAGCGCAAGAAGGACACACTGCACCGGCTGGAGCATGACGTGGACGCCTGGGTCGCCACGGCTGACGGCGCGTCGGGGACGCCTTACCTCGTCCCGCTGTCCTTCCTCTGGAACGGCTCGTACCTGCTGTTCGCCACGCCCGCGTCGAGCCCCACCGGACGGAACCTGGCCGCGTCCGGCCGGGCCCGGGTGGGGATCGGGCCGACCCGTGACGTCGTCATGGTCGAAGGCGTCGTCGAGACCGTCCAGCCCGGCGAACTGACCGAACAGGACGCCGAACTCTTCGCCGCCAAGACGGGGTTCGACCCCCGCCGGCTCGCCACGCCGTACCTGTACTTCCGGATCGTGCCACGGCGGATTCAGGCCTGGCAGGAGGCCGACGAACTCGACGGACGCGAACTCATGCGTGACGGACGGTGGTTGAAGACCGACTGAATCGGCCGCACCGGGATATCCGCAAGGGAGAGGGCCGCGGGGCACGACCGCCCCGCGCCCGGAATCCTGCGGAGGAGACATGGCACTGGTGAAAGCGGGGGTCCTCGTGCTCGACTGCGCCGAGCCCGAGAAGCTCGCCGAGTTCTACAAGGAACTGCTGGAGGGGGAGGAGTCGGACGCCACCGCCAACCGGGTCGAGATCAAGAGCGCCGACGGCTTCCGGATCGCGCTGCGCCGGGACGTCAACGCGACCCCGCCCAGCTGGCCCCGCCCCGAGAACTCCCTCCAGGCCCATCTGGAGTTCGTGGTGGACGACCTCGACGCGGTGGAGCGCCGCGTCATCAGCCTCGGCGGCCGCCCCCTGGAGGCCAAGGAGCCCTCCGGCCCTCTGGAGGAACGCGGTTACGCGGACCCGGCAGGCCACTCCTTCACCCTGCGCCGCACCGTCCCGACGGCACCGAAGCAGGGCTGAACCGCGAGGACGACGAACAGCGCGGTCGGGTGAGGTCCGGGCCGGTGACACCGCCAGGGACGAGGGATCCCGGCAGGGCTCCGGCCGCCCGCGCCGCCGGCCCGGGGCAGAGGGGTGGCAGCGCGGCAGGGCTCCGGTGGCCCGCGTTGCCTGACCGGGAGAGGTACGTGACGGCCCGGCAGGGCTCCGGCCGCCCGCGCCGCCGGCCCGGGACGGAGGGGTGGCAGCGCGGCAGGGCTCCGGGCGCCTGCTTGCCCGCCCGGGACAGGTGCAGGAAACGAGGCCGGCCCCGCCCGGCAGCCGCTGGGCGGGGCCGGATGGCCGTGTCAGTCCCGGCCGCCCTTCTCGCCGACCGGCCAGGTGCCGGTCGAACGCTCGATGGCCTTGGCGCCCGCGCGGTCCACAGCGCTGCGCACCACCGCGAAGATCGCGCCCTGGATCGCGGCCGCCAGCAGCACTTCGCCCCAGCCACGGTCCTTGTCCAGTGCGTCCGGCGCGTCCTCCTCGTGCCGGATCGCCATCCACGTCTTGCGGAAGGCCAGCCCGGAGAGCCAGCCGCCCGACCAGCCGAGCACGAACCCCAGGGGCTTGTACGCGAGGGACATCTTCTTCTTCTTTGCCACGGGAGCTCCTTGATCGCTAAGGGGGTGAGTGTGGTCAGGGGGTGTGCGCCGCCGGGATGCGCTCCTCGGCGCGGACCGGCCCGGGCGGTGTGCCGTCACCGAACGGCCTGCCACCCAGCTCCTCACGGCGGTGCGGGGTGAGCCAGCCGGCCAGGTCCGGGCCCAGCGGCACGATGCGGGTCGGGTTGATGCCCGTGTGCACCTGGTAGTAGTGGCGCTTGATGTGGTCGAAGTCGACGGTGTCGCCGAACCCCGGCGTCTGGTACAGGTCGCGGACGTACGCCCAGAGCACCTGGTTCTCCGTCAGCTTCCAGCGGTTGCACTTGAAGTGGCCGTGGTACACCGCGTCGAAGCGGACCAGCGTGGTGAACAGCCGGATGTCCGCCTCGGTGATCGTGTCGCCGACCAGGTACCGCTGCCGCTCCAGCCGCCCGGCGAGCAGCTCCAGCCGCCGGAACACCCCGGCGCAGGCCGCCTCGTACTCCTCCTGCCCGGAGGCGAAACCGGCCCGGTAGACGCCGTTGTTGACGTCCTGGTAGACGTCGGCCATCACCTCGTCGATCTCGTCGCGCAGCTTGTCCGGGTACAGGTCGGGTGCGCCCTCCCGGTGCAGGGCCGTCCACTCGGTCGCGAGGTCGAGGGTGAGTTGCTGGTAGTCGTTGGTCACCAGCCGCCCACTGGGCACGTCCACGATCGCCGGCACGCTGACCCCGCCGGGGTAGTCGCTCTCCCGGCGGTCGTAGGCCTCGCTGAGATAGCGGATGCCGAGGACCGGGTCACGCCCGTCCTCGTCCAGCGTGAAACGCCAACTGCGGTCGTCCTGGATCGGGTCGGCGACGGCCAGGGACAGGGCGTCCTCCAGGCCGAGCAGCCGCCGGGAGACCAGCGACCGGCTCGCCCACGGGCAGGCACGGCTGACGACCAGACGGTAGCGGCCGGCCTCCACCGGCCAGCCGTCCCGGCCGTCCGCCGTGATCCGGTCCGCGAAATGCGCCTTGGACCGTTTGAACGCCCTCCTTCCGTAGTCGGTGTTGCCGTCGTCGCCGTCGTCGCGGCTCATGGGGGTGACCTCCTTGCCGTACGTGGGCCCTGGTGAACGCGTTCCCCGTTTTCCGTCGACGGCACGGTGTGAGTACCCCCGACCGGGGCAATCGGCGGAGGTGACAGATGAAGGAAGTGATCAGAAGACACGCGTCACCGTGCTGGTGGCGCTCGCGGCCAATCTGGTGATCGCGGTGGCCAAGGCCATCGGTGGACTCGCGGCCGGTTCACCGGCCCTGCTGTCCGAGGCGGCCCACTCGGTGGCCGACAGCCTCAACGAGGTCTTCCTGCTCGCGGCACTGCGCCGCAGCCGCCGCCCCGCCGACCGGCGTCACCCGTTCGGTTACGGCAAGGAGCGGTTCTTCTGGTCGCTGCTCGCGGCCGTCGGGATCTTCGTTATGGGTGGCTGCTTCTCCTTCTTCCAGGGCTTCGAGGCCCTGACGAGCGAGACGGAGGAGAAGCTCAGCGGCTATGTGGCCGGCCTGATCGTGCTCGGCGTCGCCCTCCTCGCGGAGGGCGGCTCGCTGTTGCGGGCGCTCTACCAGGTGCGACGGCAGGGCGGCGCGGGCTCCGGGCTGCGCGATCCGGCGCTGCGGACGGTCGTCGCCGAGGACGGCACCGCCGTGCTCGGCGTCACCCTGGCCATCATCGGCATGGCGCTGCACATGGTCACCGGCCAGGCGGTGTGGGAGGCGTCGGCCTCACTCGCGATCGGCACGCTGCTCGTCTACGTGGCCTTCCGGCTGGGCCGCGACGCCCGCGACCAGCTGATCGGCGAGGCGGCCGACCCCGAGGCGAGCGGGCGGATCTGCGCGCTGCTGCGGGCACAGCCCGAGATCGACAGCGTGGAGGCGCTGTTCACGATGAAGACCGGACTCGACACGGCCCTGGTGGCCGCCCGCGTCGACCTGGTGCCCGGCCTGGACAGCGAGCGTGTGGAGGAGGTCGCCGTCCGCATCAAGCGGTCCATAGCCCGGACGGTGCCCGAGGCCGACCAGATCTTCCTCGACGTGACCGATCGTCCCGCCGGCGAGGCAGCGCAAAGCCCCGCCGCGACGGGGGAGCGCGGCGGGGCCTGAACCTCGCGTGCCCCGTCGCGGCCGGTTCACGCACACGCGCGGAAGATTTTTCCGCCGGCTGCCCGCACCGGGCAGCCGGCCCGCCGTCAGCCGCCCTCGACCGGCTCCAGGACGAACACCGGAATCTCCCGGTCCGTCTTCTTCTGGTAGTCGGCGTAGGCCGGATAGGCTGCGACGGCCCGCTCCCACCAGGCCGCCTTCTCCTCGCCCGTGACCTCGCGCGCGGTCATGTCCTGCTTCACCGGTCCGTCCTGGAGCTCCACGTGCGGATCGGCGCGCAGGTTGAAGTACCAGACGGGGTGCTTCGGCGATCCGCCGAGGGAGGCCACCGCTGCGTACCGTCCCTCGTGCTCCACCCGCATCACCGGTGTCTTGCGCAGTTTCCCGCTCTTGGCGCCGCGCGAGGTCAGGACGACGACCGGCATCTTCGAGCCTTGCAACGTCGTCCCCTCGGTACCGCCGGAGCTCTCGTACAGCTCCACCTGCTTGCGCACCCACTGCGTCGGGCTGGGTTCGTACTCGCCTTCGAGCGGCATGGCATCCGTCCCATCGTCGCGTCCGTGGCTCATCGCCATCTGCCGTCAACAACCGTGCCCCGGCGAATCATCCGTACCCGCGGGATCCGGCCGGGAGCGCACCTCATCCCGGTGCGAGCGCCATCCGCACGGCGAGAGCCGTCATCACCCCGCTCGCCCCCCATGCCGTCGCAAGCCGTCCCCGACGGCCGGTCAGCGCCCGCCCCAGCAGCGCCCCGCTCGCGGCCAGCAGCACCTGCCAGCTCGCGGAGGCGGCGAAGGCGGCCACGACGAACACGGCCTGTTCCAGTGCACCGGCCGGGCTCGTGGCCCGGGATCCGACTACGAGGGCAGCGAAGTAGATGACGGTGGTGGGGTTGAGCAAGGTGATGCCCAGCAGCCCCAGATAGGCCCGGGCAGGGCTCGGGGGAGCGGGGGCCGACCGGGTCGCGAGCCGGTGGCCGCGGTACTCGCGCAGCGCGGTCAGCGCGCCCCGCGCCGCCAGCACGAGCAGCACCAGCACGCAGATCCACCGCAGCGGCCCGAGCACCGGCCACAGCACGGACGCCACCGCCGTGCCCCCGAGGGTGGCCGCGAGGGCGTAGAGCCCGTCGGCCGTGGCGACGCCGAGGGCCGCGCAGACACCGGTGCGCAAGGTGGTGCGGGCGGTGAGGGAGACGAGGTAGGTCCCGACGGCGCCCACCGGGACGGCGATGCCGTACCCCGCGAGCAGCCCCGCGACGAGCGCGGGCATCATGACCGCGGCGGCGTCGGTCCTCCGCGGCGGCCGGACTGCTGCTGTCGGCGCGCGGCGGACGCGGCGGCGGACAGCGACAGGAGGACGGTGAACGTAGGCATGGCCGGATCCTGCGGCTTGGCCGGCCGTTCCGACAACCGGTTTTCGCACCCGCGCCGCCTCCTCGGTGCCCGGGGCGGGGCACGGCTCCGCGAACGGGCGCCAGGCACCCGATCCGCTGGCCCGGCTCGGCCCCCGGCCGCTGCCGTTCGAACGGCAGCACGGCATTCCCCGGCCATGTTGGCGGCGTCCGCGATCTGGCCGAACTTCGCGTCGCCCTATAGATGCCTGGGGCATCTAATGAAGATCGGCACGACGCACTACTCGTCTGCGAGGTCTCCATGACGGAAACGACCGCACCCGTCGCGTTCCCCCAGAGCCGGACCTGCCCCTACCACCCGCCGGCCGCCTACGACGCGCTGCGCACCGAACGACCGCTGACCCGGATCACCCTCTTCGACGGCCGCGAGGCCTGGCTCGTCAGCGGGCACGCCACCGCCCGCGCGCTGCTGGCCGACCCGCGCCTGTCGTCCAACCGTGGCCGGCCCGGCTTCCCCGCCCCCACCCAGCGCTTCGCCGGGATCCGCAACCGCAGAACGGCCCTGCTGGGCGTCGACGACCCCGAGCACCGTGCCCAGCGGCGGATGGTCGTCGGGGACTTCACCCTCAAGCGGGCCGTCGAACTCCGGCCACGCATCCAGCAGATCGTGGACGAACGGCTCGACGCGATGATCTCCCAGGGCCCGGTCGCGGACCTGGTGAGCGCCTTCGCGCTGCCCGTGCCGTCCATGGTGATCTGCGCCCTGCTCGGCGTCCCGTACGCCGACCACGACTTCTTCGAGGCCCAGTCGCGGCGGCTGCTGCGCGGCCCGGAGACCGCCGACGTACTCGACGCCCGTGACCGGCTGGAGACGTACTTCGGCGGACTGATCGACCGCAAACAGCGGGAGCCGGGCAGCGGCCTGCTGGACGACCTGGTCCACCGCCAACTGCGCGAGGGCGGCCTCGACCGGGAGGGCCTGATCGCCATGGCCCTGATTCTGCTGGTGGCGGGCCACGAGACGACCGCCAACATGATCTCGCTCGGCACCTTCACCCTCCTCCAGCACCCCGAGCGGCTCGCCGAGCTGCGCGCGGACCCGGGGCTCCTGCCCGCAGCGGTCGAGGAGCTGATGCGGATGCTGTCGATCGCCGACGCCATGCTGCGCCTTGCCGTCGAGGACATCGAGGTGGCGGGGACGACGATCCGCAAGGGCGAGGGAGTGGTCTTCGCGACCTCCGTCATCAACCGCGACGAGACGGTCTACCCCGACCCGGACACGCTCGACTGGAGCCGTCCGGCCCGGCACCATGTGGCGTTCGGCTTCGGCATCCACCAGTGCCTCGGCCAGAACCTCGCCCGCGCCGAGCTGGAGATCGCCCTGCACAGCCTCATCGACCGGCTGCCCGGCCTGCGCCTGGCCGCCCCGGCCGAGGAGATCCCCTTCAAGCCCGGCGACACCATCCAGGGGATGCTCGAACTCCCCGTGACCTGGTAAGGGCTCGCGCACATGCACATCGACATCGACCAGGACGTCTGCATCGGCGCGGGCCAGTGCGCCCTGACCGCCCCGGACGTGTTCACCCAGGACGACGACGGGTACAGCACCCTGCTGCCCGGCGGCGAGGACAGCGGCAGCCCGCTGGTGCGGGAGGCTGCCCGCGCGTGTCCGGTCGGCGCCGTCACCGTGTCCGAGCAGGTGAGCTGACCCAGGAACTCATCCGGCGCCCAGGAGCCGCCGGGCCGCCTCGCGCGCCTCGGCCGCGGGCTCGGCGCTCCTGGTGACGCCCGCCGTGACCATGGCACCCTCGGCCAGCAGGAACAGCTGGCCGGCCAGCGCGTCGGGCCGTCCCGCCGTGGCCACGAGGGCTCCGAGATACTCCCGGAACGCCCGCTTGTGCGCCCGCACTTGGCTGGCCACGCGCTCCGAGGTGGCGCCCAGCTCGCCGTAGGCGTTGAGCCACGCACAGCCGCGGAAACCCGGCTCGCCGAACCACTTCCCGAGCCAGTCGAACACGGCCAGGATCCGCTCGTCGGGCTCCGGCCGCTGCCCGACGTACTCGGCCAGCTCCCCGCGCCAGCGCGTGTCGCGTCGCTCCAGATACGCCTCGACCAGCTGCTCCTTCGCCGGGAACAGCTGGTAGAGCCGCTTGAGCGAAACCCCGGAGGTGCCGCGCACGTCGTCCATCCCGACGCAGTGCACACCCCTCCCGTAAAACAGCTCCTCGGCGGCGTCCAGCGCCCGCTCCCGGGCCACTGCCCTGTCCATCTCCGGCCCTCCTTGACTCGAGAACGAGCGTTCTCCTACGGTAGCAGCCACCGAGGAGAACGGCCGTTCTCCTCTGCTGTCAGGGAGGAACCATGACCGACCGCCCGCCGCTGCCGCCCTTCACCCGCGAGACCGCCGCACAGAAGGTCCAGGCCGCCGAAGACGCCTGGAACACCCGGGACCCGCACAAGGTCTCCCTCGCGTATTCGCCGGACTCCGTCTGGCGCAACCGCGACACCTTCGTCACCGGCCGCGCCGAGATCACCGGGTTCCTGACCCGCAAGTGGGAGCGCGAGCAGGAGTACGCCCTGCGCAAGGAGCTGTGGGCCTTCGACGGCAAACGCATCGCCGTCCGCTTCCAGTACGAGTGCCGGGACACGGACGGGCAGTGGTGGCGCTCCTACGGCAACGAACTGTGGGAGTTCGACGAGCACGGCCTGATGACCCGGCGCGAGGCGAGCATCGACGACGTGCGGATCGAGGAGCGCGAGCGCCGCATCTTCGGCCCCCGCCCCGAGTCGGAACGTCAGGACACCTTCCCCGTCCGGTGAGCCGGGGAGTCGCTAGGGTTTCCGGATGACTGACCAGGCCGCCCGCAAGCCCTTCCTCTACGTCGTCGTCTGCGCCGCCGGCATCGCCGAGGACGTCGACAAGCTGATCACCGCCGCGCAGGAACGGGACTGGGAGGTGGGCGTCATCGCGACGCCCGTCGCCTTGAACGGCTTCTTCGACACCGCCGCCGTCGAGGCCCTGACGGGACGCCGCATACGCTCCGCGTGGCGCTCGCCCGGCGAGCCGCGCCCGTTCCCGGCGCCCGATGCCGTGGTCGTCGCGCCCGCCACCTTCAACACCGTCAACAAGTGGGCGGCAGGCATCGCCGACACCCTGGCTCTGGGCACCCTGTGCGAGGTCGCGGGGCTCGGGGTGCCGATCGCCGTCCTGCCGTGCGTGGCGGACGCCCTGGCAGCCCATCCCGCCTACCGGGACAGCCTCGAACGGCTGCGGGGGATGGGCGTGCGGTTCGGGGAACCGTACGCGGGTGGGCCCGGGGAGGACGGCAACCGGCCGGAGTTCGGGTGGAATCGGGCTCTGGACCTGGTCGAACGCCGCTGACGGACCAACCCGGGCCGCACTCGTACTGCCCGTCGGGGCGCGTCTTCGAGCGCACACGAACCCGTACGCTCCCCCTGGAACCCTCCCGAAGGCAGGAGCAGCAACGATGCAGTACGTGAAGCTCGGTTCGACGGGCCTGGACGTCTCGCGGATCTGTCTGGGATGCATGACCTACGGTCTGCCCGGCCGCGGCACTCACGAGTGGACCCTCGGCGAGGAGGCCTCGCGCCCGCTGATCCGGCAGGCGGTCGAGGCGGGAATCAACTTCTTCGACACGGCCAACGTCTACTCCGACGGCACCAGCGAGGAGATCGTCGGCCGGGCCCTGCGCGACTTCACCCGCCGCGACGACATCGTCCTCGCGACGAAGGTGCACGGCCGGATGCGGCCCGGCCCCAACGGCGGCGGTCTGTCCCGCAAGGCGATCATGACCGAGCTCGACCAGAGCCTCACCCGCCTCGGCACCGACTACGTCGACCTCTACCAGATCCACCGCTTCGACCCGGACACCCCGGTCGAGGAGACGATGGAGGCCCTGCACGACGTCGTCAAGGCGGGCAAGGTCCGCTACATCGGGGCCAGTTCGATGTACGCCTGGCAGTTCTCCAAGGCCCAGTACACCGCTCGTCTGAACGGCTGGACCCCCTTCGTCTCCATGCAGAACCACTACAACCTGATCTACCGCGAGGAGGAGCGCGAGATGCTCCCGCTGTGCGCGGACCAGGGTGTGGGCGTGCTGCCCTGGAGCCCGCTCGCCCGCGGCCGTCTGACCCGGGACTGGGACACCACGACCGAGCGCAGCGCCACCGACGCCTTCGGCGGCAGCCTGTACCAGGAGGGCGACCGCGCCATCGTCGAGGCGGTCACCCGCATCGCCGGCGAACGGGGTGTTCCCCGCGCCCGGGTCGCCCTCGCCTGGTTGCTGCACCAGCCCACGGTGACCGCACCGATCGTCGGCGCGTCCATGCCCGGGCACCTGGAGGACGCGGTGGCCGCCGTCGAGCTCCGGTTGAGCGACAAGGAGCTGGAGGAACTCCAGGCCCCGTACGGCCCCCACCCCATCGCCGGGCACTGAACGCACGTCCCGAAGGTCAGTGCGGGCCCTGCGGCGCGAACTCCGTTCCGCAGGGCCCCGCCCCCTCGCTCTCCGCCAGCTCCACCCTCGCCCCGCTCATCGCCAGCGTCCGGTAGAACCGCCCGATCCGCTCGGCCGAACGCCCCACGTAGTGGCCGATGAACGACCGCCGGAACCGCTCGGCCGCCCGGTTCGGCTGCGACCCGTGCACCAGGCTCCCGTTGAAGAACAGGACGTCCCCCGGCGCCATGTCCACGGGGACCGGCGTCAGCCCTTCTGGCGGCGGAACGTACTCCCGGGCGAACGACACCTCCCGGTCGGCGAGTTCCGGGCAGAACAGGTCCATGAGATGCGTGCCCGGCACGACCTCCAGCCCGCCGTTCTCCCGGTCGATCACGTCGCAGGCCACCCACGCCGCCACACACGTGCCCGGCTCCGCCCGCAGGTAGAAGTTGTCCTGGTGCAGTGCCTGCCCCCGGGCTCCCGGCGGCTTGAAGTAGAACATGCTCTGCGCGGCCAGCACCTCCTCGCCGAGGAGCACTTCCAGGACCGTCCGCAGCCGGGCGTCCAGCAGGACCTCACGCGCGGCGTCGTTGATCTCGTGCGGGTGCATCACCCGCGGCCACACGTGCAGGGGATCGGCGTCCGGCCCGTCCGCCGCTCGGGGCTCGAAATGCCCGGGTACCGGACCGGCCGCCCTGAGCGCCGCGAACTCGCCGCACAGCCGCTCCGTCTCATCGGCTCCGAAGAGCCCGCGCACCACCGTGAATCCGTCCTCCTCGAACTCCTCCCGGTACCGCCGGAGCCCGGCGGGGTCCAGAATGGAAGGACCGGTGGCCCCGTTGCCCGTGACGGTCATGAACACTCCCCTCGGTCGGGTGTCGTCGGTACGGAACGCTAGGCCGACCGGCCGCCGAGGAGGATGCCCGTGGGCGCTGACGGATTGCCTGTGACTGCTGCCGAGGGGCACCGCGAGAACGCCGCGGCCACCGCGACCGCGACGACCACCGTGGCCACCGCGACCAGCGGGGATCCCGCGCCGCCGCCCGGGCTGGTCGTGCTCGGCCACTTCGACCAGCCGTTCGGCTACGGCGTCAACCGCCCGCAGGGATCGGCGAGCTGGCTCTTCACCTGGACCACGGCAGGCGTGGGCCGGCTGCGGCAGGGCGACGCGCGCACCTCGGCCGGCGCGGGCGCCCTGGTCGTGCTCGCCCCGGGTGTCCCGCACGGCTACGGCGTCGAACCCGGCGCCCGGCACTGGCGGTTCTGGTGGGCGCACTGCCAGGCCCGCCCGTCCTGGGCCGCGTGGCTGCGGCCCTACGACACCGGGCACGGGATGTACGTGGTCACCTCGGTCCCGGCCGGGGTGCGGGGCCGCGTCGGGGCGGCGTTCCGGCGGATGCACGCCGACGCCCGCTGGACCGGCACCGGAGCACCGCCCGAGGAGTCGCCGCCGGACGCGTCGTCGCCGCATGGGCAGGTCGCCGTGGCGCACGGCAGCGCGGCCCGCGAACTTGCCCTGTGCGCGCTGGAGGAGATCGTCCTCCTCACCGCCGCCGGTGCCCGGCCGGCGGAACCCCCGCCCGGCCTCGACGAACGGATCCGCCGCGCCCAGGAGCTGATCGACGCCGACCCGGGTGCCCCGCACACCGTCCGCTCGCTCGCGGAGAGCGTGGCGCTGTCACCGTCCCGCTTCGCCCATCTGTTCAGCAGCCGGCTCGGCCGGTCGCCCATGCGCGCGCTGCGTGAGGCGCGGCTGCGCCATGCAGCCCGGCTGCTGGAGGGCACCGACCTGCCCGTGGAACGCGTCGCCGCCGCCTCGGGGTTCGTCAGCCCGTTCCACTTCAACCGCGTCTTCCGCGCGCGCTACGGGGAGCCGCCCGGGGCGTACCGCGCGACGCGCGGCGGCACGCCCGGCTGAGCGGGCTATTGGTTCCGCCGCCGGCCTCGAAAGGCCGGCGCGGAATCGCCGCCGACCGCGTGAGCTGCTGCTCAGGAGGCGGCCCAATGGTTACCGTACGGCTGGCGAGAGCGGGCAAATGTGAGCCGCTAAAGGGGCAGACGGCACGGAAATGCCTTTCGCTGCGCTCGTTGACTTCTTGTCAAAAAGCGCTGGTCGCAGTCGTCATGCGCGAAATCGCGCGATGGCTTGTTCCCTGTCCCTGACCTGTGCAAAGGTGTGCCCTGTCGGCGTGCCCCCTCACGCCTTTCTTTCGTATGCGCGAGGCCGCCGGCCGGCATACCCCTTGGTATGGACTTTATTCCGTATGTCCTTGAGAGGAATGCAGCCGTGAAAGACGCAGGCCCGTCGAATTCTCCGGCCTCGGCCCGCGGGTTCGGTGCGACGGACGAGCAACTGAGCGCGGAGCTCAGGAAGTGGACCGGGGCGACCCCCGCGCTCCACCCCGTCGGCGAACTGCTGGACCGGCACTGGGAGGCGGCCTTCGCGTACGCCCGGCTGTGCACCGACGGCCCGCGCTCCGCGGGCATGCTCACCACTGCGGCCTTCACCCGGCTCTTCGGTGAGACCCTCCGGCAGAACGGCCCGACGTCCGCGTGGCGGCCCCATCTGCTGCTCACCGTGCGGCGCATCGCGGCCGAGTGGGCGGGGGACCACCGCTGCGACATGCTCCACCCCGAGCTGCTCGCCGGGACCGGCGAGGGGGAGCGGCCCGCCTCCCGTCTGCTGCCGTCGCGGCACCGGCGCCTGCTGTCCGGGGCCTTCCAGCGGCTGCCCCAGTCCGCGCGGTGCCTGCTGTGGCACGTCGAGGTCGAGGCCGAACCGCTGACGTCCCCGGCCGGACTGCTCGGCCTGGACGAGGAGGGCGCGCGCGTCGAACTGGGCCGGGCCCGGGACCGGTTGCGCGAGGAGAGCCTCCAGCTCCATCGCGAACTCGCCCCCGACGAGGAGTGCCGGCGTTATCTGCGCCTGCTCGACGTGACGTACCGGCGCGGCGGTCTCGACATCGACCCCGATCTACGCGCGCATATCGAGGGGTGCGGACACTGCAGCGTCGCAGCGGACCAGCTCGACCAGTTCAACCACGGTCTCGGCGTCGCCCTGTCGGAAGCGGTGCTGGGCTGGGGCGGGCGGGGTTACGCGGAGGCCCGTCTGGGGGAGGCGGGTGAGAGTGCCGCGGAGCGCGGGCGACTCCGCGGAGCAGCCGGTGCGTTCGGTGCGGCCGGCGCCGAGGCTCCGGCCGTAGCGGCGCGCGCACTGTTCCCGGACCCGGTGGCCCTGGCGCGCGAGGTCTTCCCGGACCCGGACCCGCTGGCGTACGAGATCATTCCGGACCCGGCGAGTGCGGCGCGCGGGGCCTCTCCCGGACCGGCCGGTGCGGCGGGTGAGGCCTTCAGGGGGCCGACGGGTGGGGCGCGTGAGATCTTTCCGGGGCCGGCGGGTGCCGCGCGTGAGGCCTTCACGGGCCCGGCCGGTCCTGCACCGCAGGGATTCCCGGACTCGGTTCGTGCGGCGCACGAGACCTTCCCCGGAGCGACCGCAGGTGCACATGACGCGTTGCGGGCCCCGGACGGCTCGGCTCCTGCGGCCTTCCCCGTCCAGGACCCGGTCACCGGTGCGGCCCACAAGGTCTCTTCGGACCCGGTCGCCCTCGCCGGGGCGGTCGGGGAGTCGTTCACCGATCCGGGCGGCCCCGCGGCCGCACCGCCGTTCCCGCCCATGGCCGAGGGTGCGGCACCTGCCCCCGCACCGGCCCGCACCGTACCGCCCGCGCCCCCACGCCACCGGCCCGAAGGCGCGCGCACGGCCGCCCGGAGAGCCGCCCACCGGGCGGCCCGCCGCGCGGCCCGGCGGCGCAACCTCACCGCGGGCATCCTGACCGTCAGCGGCCTCGTCGTCCTGCCTCTGGTCCTGTGGTCCACCGGCGACTCCGGTGACAGCGCCCCGGCCGGCGGGGACCGGCCCGCCGGGGAGGCACCCGACGCCGGAGCGGGCGGCGCGACCACCGACCCGTCCCGGACCGGCGCGGGCGACGCACAGAAGGGCGCCCTGCGCGGCCGGCTGCACAACGTCGCCTCGGACCTGTGCGTCGGCATCGAGGGCGAGAAGGCGGTCCAGGGCGGGGAGGCCGAGCTCACCACCTGCTCCGCGGACGCCGCCCAGCAGTGGACGTACGAGACCGACGGACTGCTGCGCAACGGCGCCGACCCCGACCTGTGCCTCGACTCGCGGCTCGGCTACTCCGTGCGGCTGGCTCCCTGCTCGGGCCCCTCCCGGCCGGACCCGAAGAACATCCGCTACGACTTCACCCTCCAGGGCGCCCTGGTGCCCCGCTGGGACCAGGACCTCGCCCTCGCGCCTGCCGCCACCGACGGCTCGGGAGCCCTGGTCGTCAAGGCCCGTCAGGACGACGAGGTCCAGCGCTGGGTGATCGACACCGTCAAGGCCGACCTCCAGATGCAGGCCGTCAACTGGAACGCCACCGTCCCGGCCGCCCGCGCCACACCCACGCCGACACCGTCGAAGACGCCCGGGACCGCACCGGCCCCGTCCCCGGCCACCTCGGCCCCGCGGCCGGCACCGAGCAGCCCGGACGCCACCGAGCCGCCCTGCGACCGCTACGGCTACTACTGCGACCCGGACGGTCGGTACGGCAACCCGGACTACGGCTACCCCGGCTACGGCTACGGGGGCCACGGCGGAGGCGGCCGCCGCTGACCCGGTATGCGCTCAGGTGCCGACGACGGTCAGCGACAGCCACAGGGCGGTCACGGCCGACACCAGCGCGGCCGGTACCGCGAGCAACCCGAGCCGGGTGAACTCCCCGAGCCCGACCCGTTGCCCGTCCTGCTGGACGATCCGCCGCCACAGCAGGGTCGCCAGCGACCCGGCGTAGGTCAGGTTGGGGCCGATGTTCACGCCGATCAGCACCGCCAGTACGGCACCGGGACCGGACCCGGCGGTCAGGGGCAGCAGCACCAGCACGGCGGGCAGGTTGTTGATGAGGTTCGCCAGCACCGCGGCCAGCACGGCCACGCCCAGCAGCGTGAGCAGCCCAGATCCGTCGGGCAGGACACGGCGCAACGCGTCGGCGAGCCCGTGGTCGACGACCGCGCGCACGACGACGCCGAGCGCGAGCACGAACGCCAGGAACGCCGGAGCCGCGGACCGCAGCACCGTGAGCGGCGTGGCCCGCCGCCGCGCCAGGGCCCGCCCGGCCAGCACCAGCGCACCGGCCAGAGCGGCCCACGCCGGCGCGATGCCCACCGCGGACGCCACGACGAACCCGGCCAGTGTGCAGCCGACCGTGACGAGGGCGAACAGCGGGAGCGGTTCGGGACGCGGCCCCGGATCGGGGGAGGGCGGAGGGACCGTGAGTTCCTCGTCGAAGAAGCGCCGGAACACCAGGTACTCGGCGGCGATGGCGACCAGCCAGGGCGGTGCCATGAGCGCCGCGAAGCGGGTGAAGCTCAGCCCGCTCGCGGTGAAGGCCAGCAGATTGGTCAGGTTGGAGACCGGAAGCAGCAGCGAGGCGGTGTTCGACAGGTGGGCGCACGCGTACAGGTGCGGCCGTGCCTGGACGCCCATGCGGGTGGCGGTGGCGAGCACCACAGGAGTCAGCAGGACGACGGTGGCGTCCAGACTGAGCACGGCCGTGATCACGGACGCCAGGGCGAACACCGCGGTCAGCAGCCGCGTGGGGCGCCCCGCGGCCCAGCGGGCCATCCACGCCCCGCAGGCCGTGAAGAGCCCTTCGACGTCACAGAAGTGGGCGAGCACCAGCACGGCGGCCAGGAAGCCGACCACGGGCCCGAGCCGCTGGATCTCCTCCCAGGCGTGGTTCGGCGAGATCACCCCGAGGGCGATGGCGAGCCCGGCGGCGGGCACCGCGAGCACGGCCTCGGGCAGGCCCTTCGGGCGGGCGACGGCCCAGACGAGGACGGCGGCCAGCAGCGTCACGGACAGGACTTCGGCGAGCGGGGTGTTCAGGGCGGGGTCCTCCGGAGCGTGATCTGGCCGTGCCCGCCCATGAAAGCAGGCGTTGGTAAGAGAGCCGCCGTCGGCCTGTCCTGCTCAGGGGCCCGTCTCCGATCGCGGACATCGGCAAGGGTGCGGTCGGTCTGTCCTGGGCAGGGCCCGTCTCCGATCGCGGACATCGGTAGGGGTGCGGTCGGTCTGTCCTGGGCAGGGCCCGTCTCCGATCGCGGACACCGGCAAGGGGTGCCTCCTGCTCGGGCCGCACGCCCGCCGGATCGGGAACGCGCGTTCAGATCTCTTCGTCGAGCAGGGCCAGCTCGGCCCAGATCGTCTTGCCCTCGACGGTGTGCCTGCTGCCCCACCGCTGGGTGAGCTGGGCGACCAGGAGCAGCCCGCGGCCGCCCTCGTCCCAGGTCTTGGCCCGGCGCAGGTGCGGCGCCGTGTGGTTGGTGTCGGACACCTCGCAGATCAGCGTGGCCGCGTCATGGATCAGCCGGAGCCGGATGGGCGGTGCGCCGTAGCGGATGGCGTTGGTGACCAGTTCGCTCACCACCAGCTCGGCGGTGAACGTGGCCTCGAGCAGCCCCCAGCGTTCCAGCTGGTCGACGACCTGCTTGCGGATGGGGGCCACCAGCGCCGGGTCGGCCGGTATGTCCCAGGTGGCGACCTGGGCGGACGGCAGGCCGCGGGTGCGGGCCAGCAGCAGGGCCACGTCGTCGCTGGAGCCGCCCGGCGGGAGCAGGGTGTTCAGCACGCGGTCGCAGGTCTCGTCCAGGGAATCGGCAGGCGCCGACAACGCCTCGCGGAGCATCCGGCCGCTCGCGTCGACGTCGCGCTCTCGGCTCACGAGCAGCCCGTCCGTGTGGAAGGCCAGGATGCTGCCCTCCCGCAGCTCCACCTCGGCGGCCTCGAACGGCAGTCCTCCGACCCCCAGCGGGGGCCCCGAGGGCAGGTCGAGCTGGTGCGCCGGACCGCCCGGCGGCACCAGCAGGGGCAGGGGGTGCCCGGCCCGGGCCAGGGCGCAGCGCCGGGACACCGGGTCGTACACCGCGTACAGGCAGGTCGCGCCCACCTCGCCGGTGCCGTTGTCCCCGCCGGACTCCTCGGACAGCCGGACGACCAGGTCGTCGAGGTGGGTGAGCAGCTCGTCCGGGGCCAGGTCGATGTCGGCGAGGGTACGGACGGCGGTGCGCAGCCGGCCCATGGTGGCCGAGGCCTGGATGCCGTGGCCGACGACATCGCCGACGATCATGGCGACCCGCATCCCCGACAGCGGGATCACGTCGAACCAGTCGCCGCCCACGCCGGAGCGCGTGGCCGGCAGATAGCGGGAGGCGGCCTCCACCGCCGCCGTGTGCGGCAGGGTGCGGGGCAGCAGGCTGCGCTGCAGGGTGAGGGTCGTCTCGCGCTCGCGGGAGTAGCGGCGCGCGTTGTCGATGCAGACGGCGGCCCGGGCCGTGACCTCCTCGGCCAGCAGCACGTCGTCGGGGGTGAACGCCTCGGGGCGGCGGAAGCGGGTGAAGACCGCCACACCGAGGGTCGTGCCCCGGGCCTGCAGCGGCACGGACATCGTGGAGTGGATGCCGTACTCCTGGACCCGCTGGAAGCGCACGGGGTCCCAGGCGAGCCAGCGTTCGAGGTCGCCGGACGCGCCCGTGGCCACGACCGTGTGCCCGGCCATCAGGGAGGCGGCCTGCGGGGAGTTCTCCGGGTAGACGTCCACCTGCCCGGGCTTGGCGACGGCCTCGGGGCTGCCCCTGTTGACCGACTGGTGGGCGCACCGGCGCAGGCTCAGCGGCGGGACCGGTGGCCCGGCGGACTCGCCGCCGTACTCCCGGGGGTCGAGCAGGTCGACGCTGACGAAGTCGGCGAGCGCCGGCACGCAGACGTCCGCCAGCTCCTGGGCCGTGCGGGTGACGTCGAGCGTGGTGCCGATGCGCACGCTCGCCTCGTTGACCAGCAGCAGCCGCTCCCGCGAGCGGTACTGGTCGGAGAAGTCGTGGGCCGTCACGCACACGCCGCGCACTTGACCGGCGCCGTCGGTGATCGGGGCCATCCTGGCCAGCCAGGCGTGGGCCCCCCGGCTCTCACCGGTCGCCTTCATGTACGTCTGCATGTCCTGCCGCCGGCCGGTGTCGAGCACCCGGCGCAGATATTCCTCGAGCTCGGCGTTCTGCGGCCGGCTGCCGACGTCGGTGGGCTTCAGACCCAGCATCCGCGCTGCGGGCAGTCCCAGCAGGTCCGCCATGGCGTCGTTGAGGCCGCGCAGCCGCAGCCTCTCGTCGAAGATCATCGTGGCGCAGGGCGACTGCGTCAGGGCCATGCGCACCATTGGATCGTCCGGCAACCCGTCCCCGCCGGCCTCCGGCGGGGACACCGCGAGCCAGTCGGTCGCCTCCGGTCCGTCGGGCGGCCTGCGGTGGGCGAGCACCCAGACGGACACCGGGTGGCCGTCGCGGTGGCGCAAGGTGAGCGTGCCGCTCCAGCGGGAGTCGCCCGCCACGGAGGGCGGCTCCGCGCCGTCGGCCAGCAGCGCGGCGGCCGGGCGTCCCACGACCTCGGCGGCCGTGTGGCCCAGCAGACGGCGGGCGCCCTCGCTCCACTCGGTGAGCGTGCCGTCGGCGGCGATGACGGCACGGGCGGCCACGCCATCGTCGAACGCCTCGTCCGGGCTCATCGTCGCGACTCCATACGGACACTCACAGTGAACAGGGAAGTCAGTTGAGTTCCAGCGTAGTCCGTAGGTGCCCGGCATGGATCGGTAACCCCGCTGCCGGCCCCCAGGCCGGGGTGAGGCGCACATCCGGCCGAAGTGATCGCCGGCTCAGAAGGATGCTGACGCACCCTTGACGATCGTCCATGACGCTTCGACAGAATCTGTTTGTTCGCGATCAGTTGTGAGTACTTTTGGGCCCCGATGAGGGAGAGTCTCCATGTCGGTCATGCGTAGATCCTTCTTGCTCGCCTCCGCGGCCGCGCCCGCGGCCGGAGCGCTGCTCGGCGCCCCGGAGGCGTGGGCCGACGGGGAGGCGCGCGGCACGTCCGGCCGCTGGACGGTCGCACTCCGTGACGGCTGGCGCTTCGTGCTGGTGAACCCCGGCGGCATCACCGACCCGACCGGCGCCTACGCCGACGCCCACCTCCCCGGATACGACGACTCCGGATGGCGCGAGACGGCCGTCCCGCACGACTGGAGCATCGAGCAGACCCCCACCACCGAACACGGCACCACCAGCGGCACCGGCTTTCTGCCCGGCGGCCTCGGCTGGTACCGCCTGGCCTTCACCCTCCCGCCCGCCCTCGCCGGCCGGCGCGTCTCGGTGGAGTTCGACGGCGTCTACATGGACTGCACCGTCTACTGCAACGGCACGGAGGCCGGCCGCCATCCCTACGGCTACACCGGCTTCGCCCTCGACCTCACCGACCTGGTGCACACCGACGGCACCACCGAGAACGTGATCGCCGTCGAGGTCCGCAACCGGCTTCCCAGCAGCCGCTGGTACTCGGGCAGCGGCATCTACCGCGAGGCCCGCCTGGTGATCACCGAGCCGGTGCACGTGGCCCGCTGGGGCACTCGCGTCACCACGCCCGAGGTCTCCGCCGAGCGCGGCGTCGTCCGGGTCGCCACCTCCGTGGTCAACGCCTCCGGCGAGACCGCGGACGTCGAGGTCGTCTCCCGCATCACCGACCGCAAGGGCCGCACGGTCGCCCGTACCTCCTCCACCGCCGCCGTCACCGGCGAGCACACCGAGACCCACGAACTCACCGTCCGGCGGCCCGACCTGTGGGACTTCGCGACACCGCACCACTCCATCCTGCACACCGAACTGCGCGTCGGCGGCAGGACCACCGACACCTACCGCACGGTCTTCGGCTTCCGCACCTTCCGCTTCGATCCGGACGAGGGTTTCTTCCTCAACGGCACCCACCACAAGATCAAGGGCGTCGACCTCCACCACGACCTCGGCGCGCTGGGCGCCGCCGTCAGCATCGACGCCGTACGCCGACAGCTGGAGATCATGCGCTCCATGGGCGTCAACGCCCTGCGCACCTCCCACAACCCGCCCGCGCCCGAGGTGATCCGGGTCTGCGAGGAGCTCGGCGTCATCATGCTGGTGGAGGCGTTCGACTGCTGGCGGACCGGAAAGAACCGGTACGACTACGGCCGCTTCTTCGACGAGTGGTGCGAGCGGGACGCCACGGAGATGGTGCTTGCGGCCCGCAACTCGCCCGCCGTGCTGGCCTGGTCGATCGGCAACGAGGTCCCCGACTCCACCTCGACCGCCGGCCTCGCCATGGCCGACCGGATCATCGGGGCGATCAGGGCCGCCGACGACACCCGCCCGCTGGTCATCGGCTCCGACAAGTACCGCCGCCTGCCCGCCAAGGGCTCCGCCGCCGACCTGATGCTGGCCAAACTGGACGGCCTCGGCCTCAACTACAACACGGCCAAGTCGGTCGACCAGCTGCACGCGGCCTACCCGCACCTGTTCCTCTTCGAGTCCGAGTCCTCCTCGGAGACCTCCACCCGCGGCACCTACCAGGAGCCCGAGCACCTCAACACCGGTGAGAACCACACCCCGGGCAGACGCTCGACCTCGTCCTACGACAACAACCTCGCGTCCTGGACGATGAGCGGCGAGTACGGCCACAAGAAGGACCGGGACCGGAAGTGGTTCGCCGGGCAGTTCCTCTGGTCCGGCATCGACTACATCGGCGAACCCACCCCGTACGACGTCTTCCCGGTCAAGGCCTCCTTCTTCGGTGCGGTCGACACGGCGGGCTTCCCGAAGGACATGTACCACCTGTTCCGGAGCCAGTGGACCAGCGAACCGATGGTCCACCTGCTGCCGATGACCTGGAACTACGAGAAGGGCGACACGGTCGAGGTCTGGGCGTACGCGAACGTCGACACCGTCGAGCTGTACCTCAACGGCAGGTCCCTCGGCGTACGGCGGTTCGACACCAAGAAGACCGTCGACGGCCGCACCTACCTGGAGACGACCGAGGCGACCGGCGACGACAAGACGTTCACCGACGGCCCCCACCCCGGCAGCTACACCAGCCTGAACGGCAGCGCCGGAAAGCTCCATCTGACCTGGCGGGTGCCCTTCGCGCCGGGCGAGCTGAAGGCCGTCGCACGGCGGGGCGGCGAGGTGGTCGCCACCGACGTGCTGCGCACCGCCGGAGACCCGCACGCGATACGCCTCACCGCGGACCGCGCCTCCGTCGCCGCGGACGGCCGCTCCCTGGTCTTCGTGACCGCCGAGGTCGTCGACCGGCACGGTGTGGTGGTGCCCGGTGCGGAGCACCTGCTGTCCTTCGCCGTGACGGGCGGCTCCCTCGCCGGGCTCGACAACGGCCGTCAGGAGAGCGCGGAGCGCTACCAGGCGAGCACCCGCACCGCCTTCCACGGCAAGGCCCTCGCCATCGTCCGGTCCGGCACGAAGGCCGGCGCGGTGAAGGTGACCGCCCGCGCGCAGGGCCTGCGCACCGGCACGGCGACCGTACGGGCCACCCGGGCCGAGGACCGCGCCGAGACCGCTCCGGCAGCCTTCCGGCCCGAGCACCCGGCCCCCGCCGACCACCCGCTCGCGGACGCGAGCTACTCCGGACGCCCGGACACCCTGCCCGCCGCCATGCTCGACGGCGACCCGGCCACCGGCTGGTCCAACGGCTTCTTCAAACAGGCCACGCCCCTGTTGCCGGCCTTCGACGGGGCACGGGCCGAGGACTGGGTCTCGGTCGACCACGGGCGCCCCCGCGGCTTCGACCGGGTGGACGTGTCCTTCACCGTGGACGCAGCGCACAGCCTGCCCGCGGCGATCGAGGTGGCGGTCTGGGACGGCCGCGCGTGGCAGGCGGCGCGGGACACCGCGATCGGCTGGGCGACCGCCTCCGACGTCCCCACCGTGATCACGTTCGAGGCCCTGCGGGGCTCCGGGATCCGGCTCACCCTGACGAGCCGCCACCCCGGCGAGCCCCGGGGAGCGATCCGCATCAGCCGCCTGGACACCCCGGCCGCCTGAAGCCCCGCCACCACGGTCCGGACGGGTGGCGAACAGCCAGTCCTGTCCGGACCGTTGACGAGGCGTCACATCTGCCACAACCATGGCCTGCGTCCGCATCTGGGAGCGCTCCCATGCCGAGCGCCACCCGCACCTCCGACGAGGAGCCCAGACGTGAAACGACGCAGAACCGCCCTGCTGTCCCTGACGGCCCTGCTGGCGGCCGCGCTCACCGCGCTGCCGTCGGCGCCTGCCGGGGCCGGCGAGGTCGAGCAGGTCAGGAACGGCACCTTCGACACCGACACCGCGCCCTGGTGGACGACCAGCAACGTCACCGCGGGCGTCTCCGAGGGCCGGCTCTGCGCCGACGTCCCCGGCGGCACCGCCAACCGCTGGGACGCCGCCGTCGGGCAGAACGACATCACCCTCGTGAAGGGCGAGTCGTACCGCTTCTCCTTCAGTGCGACCGGGACGCCCGCCGGGCACGTGGTGCGGGCGATGGTGGGCCTGTCGGTGTCGCCCTACGACACCTACCACGAGGTGACACCGCAGCTCAGCGTCTCCGGCGACCGCTACTCCTACACCTTCACCTCGCCTGTCGACACCGCGCAGGGCCAGGTCGGCTTCCAGCTCGGCGGCAGCGCGGACGCCTGGCGCTTCTGCATGGACGACGTCTCGCTGCTCGGCGGCGTGACGCCGGAGCCGTACGAACCCGACACCGGTCCCCGGGTGCGCGTCAACCAGGTCGGCTATCTCCCGGCCGGCCCGAAGAACGCCACCCTGGTCACCGACGCGACGGCCAGGCTGCCCTGGCAGCTGAAGAACTCCGGCGGGACGGTCGTCGCCCAGGGCACGACCCTGCCGCGCGGGGTCGACGCCTCCTCCGGGCAGAACGTCCACTCCATCGACTTCGGCGCCTACCGCACCAAGGGCACGGGCTTCACGCTCGTCGCCGACGGCGAGACCAGCAGGCCCTTCGACATCGGCGCGAGCGCCTACGAGAGGCTCCGGCTGGACTCGGCGAAGTACTACTACACGCAGCGCAGCGGCCTCGCGATCCGCGACGACCTGCGGCCCGGCTACGGCCGCCCGGCCGGTCACGTGGGGGTGGCACCCAACAAGGGCGACACCGCCGTGCCCTGCCAGCCGGGCGTGTGCGACTACACCCTCGACGTCAGCGGCGGCTGGTACGACGCCGGCGACCACGGCAAGTACGTCGTCAACGGCGGCATCTCCACCTGGGAGCTGCTCAGCACCTACGAGCGCGCCCGGCACGCCCGCACCGGGCAGGCGGGCAGACTGCGCGACGGCACGCTCGCCATCCCGGAGAGCGGCAACAAGGTCCCGGACATCCTCGACGAGGCACGCTGGGAGCTGGAGTTCCTGCTGAGGATGCAGGTGCCCGACGGCAGGCCCCTGGCCGGCATGGCCCACCACAAGATGCACGACGAGCAGTGGACCGGCCTTCCGCTGCTGCCGAGCGACGACCCGCAGAAGCGCGAACTGCACCCGCCGTCCACCGCCGCCACCCTGAACCTCGCCGCCACGGCCGCGCAGGCCGCCCGTCTGTACCGCCCCCATGACAGGGCGTTCGCCGACAAGGCCCTGGCCGCGGCCCGCAAGGCCTGGTCGGCCGCGCTCGCGCACCCCGACCGCCTCGCCTCCGACAGCGATGGCGTCGGCGGCGGTGCCTACGCGGACGGCGACGTCACCGACGACTTCTACTGGGCGGCGGCCGAGCTGTACCTGTCCACCGGGGAGAAGCGGTACGAGGAGTACGTCCTGAGGTCCCCGGTCCACACGGCCGACCTCTTCAAGCCCATCGGCTTCGACTGGGCCCGCACCGGCGCGGCGGGGCGGCTCGACCTCGCGACCGTGCCGAACAAACTGGCCGGCCGGGACGCGGTGCGCCGGTCCGTCGTCCAGGGCGCCGACCGCTACCTGGCCACGCTCACGGCACACCCGTACGGCATGCCGTACGCACCCGACGGCAACACCTACGACTGGGGCTCCAGCCACCAGGTCCTCAACAACGCCGTCGTCCTCGCCACCGCGTACGACCTCACCGGCGCCTCGAAGTACCGGGACGGCGCGCTGCAGAGCATGGACTACATCCTGGGCCGCAACGCGCTGAACATCTCCTACGTCACCGGCTACGGCGAGGTCAGCGCACAGAACCAGCACAGCCGCTGGTACGCCCACCAGCTCGACCCCGCTCAGCCCAACCCGCCGAAGGGCACCCTCGCGGGCGGACCGAACAGCGGCATCCAGGACCCCTACGCGCAGAGCAAACTCCAGGGCTGCGTCGGCCAGTTCTGCTACATCGACGACATCCAGTCCTGGTCGACCAACGAGCACACGATCAACTGGAACGCCGCCCTGACCCGCATGGCCTCCTTCGTGGCGGACCAGGCGTAGCCAAGGGCAGGAACCGGGCAGCCGCCGTGTGCCGGGGAGTCCGCCGGGAGGACGCCTCCGGCACGCGCGCGTAGCCTGGTGTCATGCCAGCGGTGCGGGTCGACGGCATCGAGGTCGCGTACGACCGGGTGGGCCAGGGGCCGCCCCTCGTGCTCGCGCACGGCGCCACCGCGGACGCCCGGCTGTTCCGCCCCCAGACCGAGGACCTGGCCGACGAGTTCACCGTCGTCGCCTGGGACGAGCCGGGCGCGGGACGCTCCTCCGACGTCCCCGCCCCCTTCACCCTGGCCGACTACGCCCGCTGTCTGGCGGCCGTCATCGAGGACGTCGACCTCGGCCCCGCCCACGTCCTCGGCACCTCCTGGGGCGGGACCGTCGTGCTGGAGCTCTACCGGCACCACGCCGAGCTCGTCCGGACGCTGCTCCTCGCCGACACCTACGCCGGCTGGAAGGGGTCGCTCCCGGCGGCGGAGGTGCGGTCCCGGGTCGAGGGGGCGGAGCGCATGCTCGCGGTCCCGGCCGAGGCGTTCGCACCCACCATGCCGGGACTGTTCGCCGGGCCGCCACCCGCCGAAGCCGTCCGTCTGCTGTCGGTGATGTCGGCCGACACCCGCGCCCAGAGCATG
This sequence comes from Streptomyces sp. NPDC047880, assembly GCF_040706515.1. Classification (NCBI taxonomy): domain Bacteria; kingdom Bacillati; phylum Actinomycetota; class Actinomycetes; order Kitasatosporales; family Streptomycetaceae; genus Streptomyces; species Streptomyces sp. NPDC047880. The sequence continues at coordinate 27,115 of NZ_JBEZOK010000034.1, forward strand.
CGGACCGAGCTCACCGTCATGGTCGAGGCGGACCTGCGGGATCTGCTGCCGAAGATCGAGGTGCCGACGCTCCTGCTGTGGGGCGAGCTCGACGCCCGCTCACCCGTGGAACCCGTCGCCCACCAGTTCCTCGAAGCGGTGCCGCGGGCCACGCTGGTCGTACTGCCGGGCATCGGGCACCTCAGCAACCTCGAGGCTCCGGAGCCGTTCAACCGGACCGTCCGGGAGTTCTGCCGCGCGCACTCCTGACCGGTCGCCCGGTCCCGCCGCCCCCGCCCGCCGCCCTCACGCAGCCGCCCGGGGCAGGTGGGCGAGCTTGTCCGGGTTGGCCACGACGTAGATGCCGCGCACCCGGTCGCCCTGCGGGGTGAGGTCCAGGACCAGGACGGCGAAGGGCGCGTCACCGTCGAACAGCACCGCGGCGTCGTCGCCGTTCACCCGCCGGTAGCGCCAGACCGGATGGTCCGGGCCGCCCCGCCCGGCGGTGAGCAGACGGGCCACCTTGTCCCGGCCGTGCACCGGGCGCAGACCGGCCCGCCTGCGCTTGCCGCCCGCGTCGGTCCACGCCGTGACGTCCGGCGCCAGCACCTCCATCAGCTCGGCGATGTCCCCGCCGAGCGCCGCCCGCACGAACCGCTCGGTCGCCTCCCGCCGCACCCGCGGATGCGCCTCGTACCGCGGCCGCCGGGCGTGCACGTGCTCCCGGGCCCGGTGCGCCAACTGGCGTACCGCGGCGGGGGAGCGGTCGATGATCTCCGCGATCTCGGCATGCGGGTAGCCGAACACCTCACCCAGCACGAACACGGCCCGTTCCAGCGGGGTCAGCGACTCCAGGACCACCAGCATCGCCAGCGACACCGACTCGGAACGCAGCGCCGGGCCCTCGGCGGTCTCGGCGCCCTCCGCGGCGACCAGCGGCTCGGGCAGCCACGGGCCGACGTACGTCTCCTGCCGGCGGCTGATCACGGCACGGCGGCGCAGCGCGTGGTTGACGGCCACCCGCACGAGATAGGCGCGCGGATTGTCGACCCCGGCCAGGGGAGCACCCCCGCCACGGGCCGTCCAGGACAGCCACGTCTCCTGCAGCACGTCCTCGGTGTCGGCGACACTGCCGAGCACGTTGTAGACGACGCCGAACAGCAGCTCGCGGTGGTCGACGAACACCCCGGTCGCCGCGTCGAGCGGGGCGTCGGTACGGGGTGCGGGGATCTCGGTCATGCGGGGGCCTCCCTCGGGCACGCTCACCACTGCGAGCCGGACAGGGCCGCGGAATGTGACATGCCGCGCACCGATGTGACCCACCTCTCAACCGGGGCGCCCGTCCCGGTACCGTCAGCTGTCCTCCCTGACCTGGGGATATTTACGCGCCAGTACCCGAGCGGTACCGTGAAGGCATGCCAGCTCTCAACGTGGAGTTCAGCGACCGCGAACTTGAGGACCTCAGGCAGATCGCCAAGGAGCGCGGTACGTCCATGAAGGCGCTCGTGCGGGAGGCGGCCGCGGCCGACATCGCCCGTCACCGGGCGCTGCAGGAGGGCGCGGAGGCCTTCCGCCGGTTCTTCGCCACCCACGCCGACGAGTTCGCCGCCGCCTTCCCCGACGACGAACCGCCCGCCAAGGGCGAAGGGCGGGCCGCCTGACCCATGGCGCCCCTGATCCACATCGACGTGCCCTGGCTGCTGCAGCGCCACGAAGAGGTCCTGCCGGACCAGCCGACGGTCAACGACTTCTCCGCGCTGGTCGCCGCCGTCGCCCGGCACCGCGTCGACCCGCCGCGTCTCGGGGTGAACTCCGACCCGGCCTGGCGGGCCGCCGCGCTGCTGCACGCGATCACCGTGCTCCGGCCGCTGCCCTCGGCCAACGCCCGCTTCGCCTGCGCGACCGCCGTGGCGTACATGTTCGTCAGCGGCGCCGGCATCGACCCGCCTTACGGCGCCCTCGTCGACCTCGCCCGCGACCTGCTGTCCGGCGCCACCGACGTCTACGGCGCGGCGGACCGGCTGCGCTCCTGGCAGATCTGAGGAACCGGGCCGGATGCCCGATTCACACAGGCCGCAGGGAAATGTCGAAAGCGGGTGCGAGCCGCGTGCATACGTTCCCCGTTTCTGACTTTCTGTCAATGGCGGGGATGTTGTCCGGGCGCCTTGTTGGCCGTGTGGGGGTTGTGCAAGAGTGAAACGCACGTGCGGGGGGAATGGCTGGGTGTCGCACGTGATTTGTGGACCGCGTCCGATTCGCCGTCGGTGAATTCGCACCTCCCGCGCCGCGCCAAAAAAGGTACGCACCAACCGGGCTTCCTTTTTCGGCGCCAGGTCTTCTGTGTGTCACATGCGTGGGAAGGAACCATCTCAGTGCCCACCCCCCACCCCCCTCGCCCCCCGTATCCCCCGCCCGGCGGGGATCCGGGGGAATCCGATGAATCACTCGCCGCACCGCTGAGAGGCAGTCCGGAGGGCGAGGTCGCCGCCCATTCCGTCGCGCTGCTGATGGCGCGGCACTACCAGCCGGTGCACGACTACGCGGTCATCTGCCTCGCCTCGTCGGCGCAGGTCGCCGAGATGGTGACCGGCACCGCCTTCCACCGGACCCTCAACCGCCTCGCCTTCGGCGAGTCCGCCGTCGCGCTGCGCCCGGCCCTTCTGGTGACCGTGCGCGACACGATCCGCGAGTGGTCCGGCGACGATCGAATATCAGCCGTTCTGCCTGCATTGCAGAAACCGGCCGGTGGGCGCGGACTGCGCGCGGCGACCTCCATGACGCCCGAAAATCGAACCCTCGCGGAGCGGGCATTCCAGGCACTTCCCGCGGGCGCGCGCTGTTTGCTCTGGCACGTCGAGGTCGAGGCAGATCCTTTAACCGTCCCGGCCGGCCTGCTGGGCATGGACACGGACATCGCCGCGGCGGCCCTCGAACAGGCGCGGGACAAATTCCGCGAAGGCTGTGTACGCGCCCATCGCGAACTCGCGCCGACCCATGATTGCCGGTTCTACAACCGCCTCCTCGACGTCCCGATCCGCCGGGGAGGCGCACTGCTGCCGGACGTCCAGCAGCATCTGGACGAGTGCCGATACTGCCGGCACGCGGCGGAACAACTCAGCCACTTCGAGGGCCCGCTGGGGCAGTTGATCGCCGAGGCGGTGCTCGGCTGGGGTTCCCGCCGCTACCTCGACTCGCGCCCGGGACGGGCTCCGCACGGCACCCGGGGCGCTCGCGCGGGCCGGCGCGGCGGACGGCGGGGCGGCGGACGGCACGGGCTGCTGTCCCGGCTCCCCGTGCCCGCCCGCCGGGTTCCCGAGACGCTGCGCACCCCGCGCGCGCTGCTCTCGGGCGTCGGCGCGGTCTCGGCCGGGGTGCTGGCGACGGTGCTCATCATCAGCGCGTCCTCCTACGACGGCGGGGAGGCCGACCCGGCCGGCTCCAACAGCGCCGCCGGCGGCAGGGGCTCCACCTCGGCGACGCCACCCGGCACCGCCGGTCTTCCCGCGGCCCAGGGGGTGACACGGCTGCGCAACACCGGTGCCGACCTGTGCCTGGACATCCGCGACCTGCCGAAGGAGGGCTCGGGTACGAAGCTGGCGCAGTGCTCGGCGGTGTGGACCCAGCAGTGGACGTACGAGGACGACGGGCTGCTGCGCAGCGTCGCCGACCCCGGGCTGTGCCTGGACTCCCACAAGGACGCCGGTGTCGTCGTCCTCGGCACCTGCGCCGACGAGGATGCCGAACGGGGCGACGACGTGCGCTACGACCTCACCGTGCAGGGGGAGCTGCTGCCCCGCTGGGACGAGCGACTGGCCCTCACCCCGGCCGACGACGACCCGGACGCAGACCTCGTCGTCAAGGTCCGCGACCGCGCCTCCGACGCCCAGCGCTGGCAGCTGGAGCGGCTGCCGACGGCGGAGGGCTCCCTGTCGATCGAGGAGCAGGACGACCCGGCGGCCCGGCAGGTGACCCTGTCCGGGGGCCGCACCGCGTGACGAGGTCCTCCGGGCCCTGAGCGGGGCTGCGCGGCGAACGCGCCGCGCAGCCCCGCTCCTCACACCGGATCCTCGACGAGGTCGGCCGGTCCGACCGTGCTCGGCGTGGCATGGCCCGACAGGGCGAGCGTCAGGTCGAGTTCGGCGAGCAGACAGCGGATGACGTGCTCGACGCCGGACCGGCCGTCGAGGCCGAGGCCGTAGACGTACGGGCGGCCGACGAGCACCGCGCGGGCGCCGAGGGCGAGGGCCTTGACGATGTCGTCGCCGGTGCGGATGCCGCTGTCGAAGAGCACGGTGAGCCGGTCGCCCACGGCCTCCGTCACGCGAGGGAGGGCGTCGGCCGCAGCGACGGCCCCGGCCACCTGGCGGCCGCCGTGGTTGGAGACGACCACGCCGTCCATGCCGGCGTCGGCGGCCAGGCGTGCGTCGTCCGGGTGCAGGACGCCCTTGAGGACGATCGGGCCGTCCCAGTTCTCCCGCAGGAACGCCAGGTCCGGCCAGCTCTTGGCCGGGTCGGAGAACATCCCGACGAAATGCATCACGGCCGCGTTCGGATCCTCGTGCACCGGCTTGGCCAGACCTGCCTGAAAGGCCGGGTCAGAGAAGTAGTTGGCCGTGCCGACCCCGTGCAGGAACGGCAGGTACGCCTGGTCCAGATCGCGCGGCCGCCAGGACAGCAGCGGCGTGTCCAGGGTGACGACCAGGACGGTGAACCCGGCCGCCTTCGCCCGGTTCAGGAAACTGCGGGCCACCTCCGGGTCCTTGGGCCAGTACAGCTGGAACCAGCGCTCGGCGTCGCCCATGGCTTCGGCGACCTGCTCCATGGGTGTGCTGGACGCGGACGACAGGATGTACGGCACGCCCTGCGCGGCGGCGGCCCGGGCCGCGGCGGACTCGGCGTCCGGGTGCATGATCGACAGCACTCCGACCGGGGCCAGCGCGAGGGGTGCCGGCAGGGCACGGCCCAGCACCTCGACCGACAGATCCCGGTCGTGCACGTCGCGCAGCATGCGCGGCACGATCCGGCGGCGCTCCAGGGCCGCCCGGTTGGCGCGGGCCGTACTGCCGTTGCCCGCGCTGCCCGCCACGTAGCCGACCGGGCCGGGCCCTAGCCGTTGTTCGGTGAGCTCCTCCAGCCGGGGCAGGTCGGTGGGCAGCCGCGGCACGGCGCCCGTCATCCCGTTCAGATAGATCTCGTACTGGAAGTCCGCCCAGTGCTTGCCCACCGTACGCCCCGCCTCTCGTCGTCTCCTCGTCGAGACCGTGCCGTAGGGGCGACGATACCGAGCGGTATGCGCTGCGGTGGGTCAGGGGCGGGCCGCTGCCTCGTGCAGTACCCGGGCCAGTGCGCTCGGCTGCGAGAACATCGGCCAGTGGCCGGTGTCCAGCTCCACCAGCTCCCAGCTGTCACTTTCGAGCAGCGCGGCCACCGCCGGCATCGGTTCGTCGCCGTCCAGGAGGCACTTCACGTACGTCGCAGGCAGTTCGTCCAAGGGGCGGTCGAGGACGGCCGGTTCGGTGAGCGTGATGCCCGGGTGCGGGGTCGCCCCCACGATCCGGGCGATCTGCTCGTCCGTCAGCCCCTGCCCCGCGTACTCCTCGGGGCCGAGCGGTGGCCAGTAGCCGCCCTGTGCGTCGATCGTCCGCCGTACGTGCTCGCTGGGCCAGCCCGACAGGAACGACTCCCCGTCCACCGGCACGTTCGCGTCGACGAACACCACGCGCCGCAGCCGGTCGCCGATCCGCTCGGCGGCCTGCCCGACCGGAACGCCCGCGTAGCTGTGCCCGACCAGGACGACGTCCCGCAGACCGAGCCGCTCCACCTCCCCGACGATGTCCCGGACGTGGGTCTGCTGTCCGGCCGGCTGTGTGTCCCGTCTCTCGGCGAGGCCCGACAGCGTCAGCGCATGGACGTCATGCCCGGCGCCGCGCAGCTCCGCGGCCACCTCGTCCCATGCCCACGCCCCGAGCCATGCCCCTGCCACCAGTACGAAGTCGGTCATGCCCGCAACGTAGCCGAGGGGTCTGACAACGCCTCACTCCTCCGCGTCCGCCCGCGGTGCGGGGTCGGGCTCGGCGTCCGGGCCCTGGGCCCTGACGCGCTGCACGTGTTCGAGGGACTCGCGCAACTCGGCGAGCCAGTCGTCCGTATGGCGCTGGACCAGGCGCACGCACCAGGCAAGCGCGTCGCTGCGGCTGCGGGCGACGCCGCCGGCGATCAGGGTGTCGAGGACCTGGCGTTCCGGCTGGCGCAGCCGTGTCATGACGGGCGCGGCCACGTGTGTGAAGAGGGTCCGCCGCCCGCCGCACTCCACGCCCCAGGACACCTTGCGGCCGAACCGCTGCTCGGCCTCCCGGGCCACGGCCATCCGGTCCTCACGGGTGCGCTCACGGAACTCCTGCGCACGGCTCTCCAGGGCCGCGTCCCGCTCGGCGGCCGGGGCGTCCCCGGCCAGCCGCGGTGCGGGGATGCGGCCGATGACGGTGATCTCCTCGCGGTCGACCGAGATCTCGGTCAGCTCCTCGAAGAGGTCGTCGGGCAGGCGGCCGGCGAACCAGCCGCGGAGCTTCTCTCGCTGCTCTCTCGTAATCATGTAATGACGATTACTCGACCGGCCCATGAACACAAGGGGTCACAAAGCAGTCGGCCGAGAGCGGAATCGGAATGTTTCAGGCCTATTAACGAACCCGCGGCAATCGGCCATCTGGCCGCTTCGCGCTCCCGGGAACCGCGCAGTTACGGGCTTCACGCACGCCGATTCCGTAACTTCACGCCACTGTTTCAATACGCAAGGTTACTGAAACCCATGGGGTCGATGTGTGTTTCCGCTGTGGACTCGGCAGACTCGCGCTCGCCGCTCCGGGCACCGACCGAGCACGGGACGGCACACCCTGTAATCGATGCGGAAGGATGCACACAATGCGGACCACCGCGCGCTGGGCCATGACCATCGGCATGACGGCCACCGCCGTCTGCGGACCCCTCTCGGGGGCCGCGCTCGCCGCTCCGGGTCAGGCCCCCACCGCGCTCTACGCCCCCTCGGCCCTCGTTCTCACAGTGGGCCACGGGGAGAGCGCGATCGAAGCGACTCCGGAACGCGCGGTCACCCTGACCTGTGCCCCGACCGCCGCCGGAACGCACCCGGCGGCAGGCGCGGCCTGTGCCGAACTGCGTGGCGTCGGCGGCGACTTCGACGCCCTGACCGCGAGGGGCGGCGTGATGTGCACCAAGCAGTACGACCCCGTGGTCGTCACGGTGGACGGCGTATGGCAGGGCAAGCGCGTCTCCTACGAGCGCACCTTCTCCAACGACTGCATGAAGAACGCCTACGGGACGGGAGTCTTCTCCTTCTGAGAGGGCTGAGCCCACAGACCGGGATCGCACTGTACCCGTGAAGCACAGCGGGCCGTGGCTGGGGAGCCGGGCCGTTGTCACGAGGAGTCGCGATCTCGCGCAAGGGGGCCGGCGGGCGGAGTGGGGCCGCCCGCCGGCCCCTGGGACGTTCCAGGCCCAGGCTCTCACGCCCGGTCCGGCGCCCGGGCTCTCGTGCCCGGTCCTGGTGGCGTCGGGGCTCTCACGCCCGGTCGCGGTGGCTCGTGTCGCACCACGGGTAGCGGCGGCTGCGGCGGCAGGTGCACAGGGCTACGCGGAAGCGGTCGGAGGAGACGATGGAGCCGTCCTCCAGCTCCACCTCCACCGGGCCCTCCATCAGCAGCGGGCCCTTGCGCTGGACGCTGACGCGGCGCGGCGCCGCGGAGCGGTCAGACGGGGAGTTCGGCACGGACGACCACCAGCTCTTCCTTGTCCTCGGCGGCGGACAGCAGCCCCCGCTCCCGCAGCCAGCGTTCCCGGCCGCGCAGTACGGGCCCGAGCGCGATGCGGTGCCGACGGGTCACCGCGGCCTTCAGACCCGCCGAGCGCAGCCGCCCGACGGTCAGGTCCGGCCCGCTGAGCGCCGACTGCACGAGCAGCAGCACCCCGCCCGGGCGCAGCAGACCGGGCGCCTCGCGGCAGATCCGGTCGACGACCAGCCGCCCGTCGGCACCCGCGTCCCACGCGCGGGCCGCGCCCCGGGGAGGCCTGTGATGGCCGTCCGGTGACGGTACGTAGGGCGGGTTGGCCAGGATCAGGTCGAACTTCTTTCCGCGCACGGGCTCGAAGAGGTTCCCGTGCCGGATGCGGACCGGGAGTCCCGCGAGCCGGGCGTTCAGCCGCGCGACCCACACGGCGCTCCAGGACACGTCCACGGCGGTCACACGGTTGCCCCGGCGCGCGGCCTCCAGGGCCAGGGCGCCACTGCCGGTGCCCACGTCGAGGACTTCCGCGCCGGGAGGCAGCGTCTCGTCGGCCAGGGCACCGGCCAGCAGCTCGGTGTCCTCCTGCGGGGCGTACACGCCCGGGAGTACCAGTGCAATCACGGACGCCGGGTACCCCAGAAATCAGGAGATATGGGCTTCTTCCAGGTCAAGTGGAGCATGCAGTGACGAACGAGATGCGCGCCAGTCGGCGAGGAGCCGGGCGCCGAAGCGTTCCTCCACGAGCTCCGTGGCGTCGATGCCGAAGGCGACGTCCGAGGCGAGATACGGCTCGCCTTCCAGCAGTCCGTCGATGACCTCGTGCCGCACCACCTGCTCGTGGACCGCGTCCGCCTCGACGTGTTCGTCGTAGAAGTGCTCGGCGGCCGGTCCCGCGCCGGTGCGGCGCATCGCCTCGGCGAGCCGCCGCGACCCCGGTGACGAGGTGATCTCCACCGTCGCGAAGTGCCCGACCAGGGCGCCCCTGAGGGCGCGGTGCAACCCGAAGAGGGACATCATGTTCACCGTGACCAGGGCCTGTGCGCACGCAGCGTCGAGATAGCGGCCGTAGGCGGTGTCCAGGCCCAGGTCCGCCATCAGGTCGGCGAACAGGCGGGCGTGCACACGCTCCGCACGGCCGCCGCCCCACTCGTCGAACTCCACCGCCGCCATCGCCGCCTTGGCCCGGCCCCACAGCCGCGGCAGCACCCAGGCGTGCGGGTCCGCCTCCTTGAGGTGGTAGAGGGAGCGCTGGGCCGCGTACTCGCGCACCTGCCACAGCTCGCCCTCGGCACACAGGAAGTGGCTGACGCCCGTGCTCTCGACGGGCTCGACCAGCAGCCCGGCCAGCGCCTCGTCCACGCTGTCGTGGACGTGGGCGTCGCTGCGCAGGGCGGACAGGAAGCGGTGCTCCATGGCCGCGCGGACGCGCAGCAGGTCCGGGTCCCACTCACGTTCCGGGGGAACGCCCGCGAAGCCGCGGTAGTGCAGCTCGTAGCACAGATAGAGGGCGAGCTGGAGGTCGTCGCCGTACACCTCGGCACGGGCGACCTCCTCCAGGCGGGGCAGGCGGCCGACGCCCCGCATATAGGCGTCGACGCCCCTGCTCAGCGGTCCGCGCGGGGTGGGAAGTAGTGGTCCTTCGTGCTCCATGCACGCCGGGTACCCGCCCGGCGACCCGGGTCACCCGCCAGTGGCGTACGCCCGGGGGAAGCGGCCGGCAAGATCACGGTCGCCCCGGGGCGACCGGACGGGCCGTGGCGGCGAAGCTGCCCGGTGTGGCCCGAGTGCCGGATGCGCTGCCGCCCGGGCCCGCCCGGTTCCCGTCAGTCCCCCTCGGACTCCTCCTGCGCGCGGGTGTTGGGGGTGATGGCCTCACCGGCCTCGCCCCGGTGGCGGCGCTCCTCGGCGGAGTCACGGGTGCGGTTCTCGGCGTCCTCGACCTCCCGCAGCACCTCCTCGAGTGCCGTCTCGGCCGGCTTGCCGTGCAGGTCCTCGTCGCGGTGGTGATCCTGGTGCTGGGACACAGAGGGCTCCTTTCCTTGTGCGGTAGGTCCGTGCGGTGGAGTGGTCAGATGGAGGACCGGGCGATGCGCAGCGGCACCGGGTCGGCGGGGGCGGCCTCCTCGCTGCTCCTCGCGATGTCGGCCCACCAGGAGGGGCCGTCCTCGATGTGGCGGAGCAGCACGCCCTCGCGGATCGCCCAGGGGCAGACCGTGACGGCCTTGATGCCGGTCAGCTTGAGCGCGGTGTGCCCCACCACCGCTCCGGCCAGGCTCTGTGCGGCGCGCGGTGCGGAGATGCCGGGCAGGTGCGCGCGTTCGGCGGCGGGCAGGGCGGCCAGCTGCGTGATCGCCGTCCGCAGGTCGGAGCGGTGCATCTGCCGGTCCACGAAGGGTCCGTGGCGTCCGGGCGCGGCACCGCACAGCCGGCCCAGCTGCTGGAAGGTGCGGGAGGTGGCGACCGCGGTGCGCGGGCCCTCCCAGCGGATCCGCGCGGCGACGTCCCGCAACTGGTGGCGGACCTTGCGGCGCAGCGCCCGGACCCGCTCCGGCGACGGCGGGTCCTCGTCGTCGAAGAACTCGTGCGTCAACCGCCGCGCCCCCAGCGGCAGCGACGCCACGAAGTCCGGCAACCGGCCGCGTCCGAAGGCGACTTCGAGCGTGCCGCCGCCGATGTCGAGCAGGGCGAGCGGTCCCGACCGCCAGCCCATCCAGCGCCGGGCCCCGAGAAACGTCAGCTCGGCCTCGACCTCGCCCGGCAGGGTGCACAGGTCGACGCCGGTCCGGGCACGGACGGTGCGCAGCACCTCGTGCCGGTTCGGGGCGTTGCGCACCACGGCGGTCGCGAACGCCGGCGGGTCGGCCGCGCCCCAGCGGGCGGCGGTCCTGCTCGCCTCGGCCACTGCGTCCACCAGTTGTGCCACGGCCCGTTCCGGGATGGGTCCCCCTGGTGTGACCTGCTCGGACAGCCTCAGTCGCCATTTGGCGGTGTGCACGGGCAGCGGCACCCCGTCCGCCGCGTCCGCGACCACAAGTCTGACCGTGTTCGATCCCACGTCCACCACGCTGATTCGCATGGGCGGTGGGTACCCATTTACCGGGCGGGTCAACAGCTCGCACACTGCGCGGGGGACGCGCCCGCGGCAGGGGAGAGGGGGCCGCCGCGCCCCCGCGCACGACGGCCCCGGCACTCCCGGTCGGTCACACGTGCACTTGGCGTCACCTCTCAACATGCGGCCCGTCCCCTTCAGCCTGCGCCGCCCTCCCCGGAACGGCAACGCGTGGTGGACAGGGTGCCCGGGCGTGCCGGAATCACCTGGCTGACCCCGGGCTCTGGGCTTGGCAAGCTCGTATGCTCCGACTCCAGTTGCCTTACTGGCCTGCGGCTAAGAGGTTTTTGGCCTTGGCGCGACTCGCCCCTGGGATTCATAACCCGTCGGCTGTCCCGATCGCGGGACGCGGCCATTTGCAGCTAACGGATTTTGCCCATCACTGCGCCGATTGCAGACCGCACGTCGCCCGGTCCCGACAACCTGGCGACACGCTGGGCGCCGTTCAATTACTGAATGTGCATTCGTCTTAACATCCGGTGAGGAAGTGATCGACGCCTTCGGGCGGCAGAAGGCGAGAGAAATGATCGCACGAAGAGACGTGATCGCAGCCGGGGCCGTTGGTGGGGCGGCCCTGGTCCTTCCAGGATCCAACGGGGCGGTGGCGCTCCCACAGGGGACCGCGGTGGCCCCGGGGATCGGGTCTGCCGCCAAATTCCCAGTCCCCACCCTGGACCCCACGACCATCCCGAAATACGTCACCACCTTGGTAATCCCCCCGGTGATGCCGAAGGCTCGCCACCCGCAGCGGCACGGCATCGACACGTACGTCATCGGCGTCCGGCAGTTCAGCCAGCAGGTATTGCCGCCTTCGCTGCCGTCCACCACTGTGTGGGGATACGGCTCGCTCGGGGACGACGACACGTTCAACTACCCGTCGTTCACCATCGAGGCCAGGGTCGACCGGCCTGTCCGGGTCACCTGGGTGAACGATCTCGTCGACAGCCAGGGCCGTTTTCTCCCGCACTTGCTGGCGGTCGACTCCACCCTGCACTGGGCGAACCCGCCGGGCGGCAAGGCCGGGCGCGATTCCCGGCCGACGTTCACATCGACGCCGGGTCCGTATACCGGCCCCGTGCCGATCGTCACTCACCTGCACGGTGGCCATTCCACCGAGGAGAGCGACGGCTACAGCGAAGCGTGGTACTTGCCACGCGCGAACAACATTCCTCCTGGATTCGCTACCGTGGGCTCGTTCTACAACGAGTTCCGGGAGAAGTTCGCCGATGAGCACGGCCTGAAGTGGGACCCGGGTACCGCGACCTTCCAGTATGCCAACGACCAGCGGGCGGCGACTCTCTGGTTCCACGATCACTCCTTGGGTCTGACCCGGCTCAATGTCTACGCCGGGCCCGCCGGGTTCTATCTGCTGCGCGGCGGCGACTGCGACCTGCCCAAGGGGGCTCTGCCCGGACCGGCGCCCGCCTTCGGCGATCCGCCGGGCACCCGATACCACGAGATCCCCCTGGCCATCCAGGACCGCTCGTTCAACTCAGACGGCTCGCTGTTCTACCCCACGAGCCGGGAATTCTTCGACGGGTTCGCGGGTCCGTACATTCCCACCACCGATGTGTCCCCCATCTGGAACCCCGAATTCTTCGCCAACACAATCGTGGTCAACGGCCGGACATGGCCAAAGCTCGAGGTCGAACCGCGCCGCTACAGGCTGCGCTTCCTCAACGGATGCAATGCCCGGTTCCTCATCCTGAAGATCGCGGACAGCCCGACCGCCCGGCCGGCACAGTCCGCCGTACCGTTCTGGCAGATCGGCAACGAAGGCGGGTTCCTGCCCGCCCCGGTGCAGCTGGAGCGGCTGCTGTTGGCCAACGCGGAGCGGGCCGACGTCATCGTCGACTTCACCGAGATCCCGGAAGGGACCGAGCTGTACCTCATCAACGAGGGCGCGGACGAGCCCTTCGGCCGGGGCGAACCAGGCGTGGACTTCCCCGTGGCAGATCCGGCCACCACGGGGCAGGTGATGAAATTCGTGGTCGGCCCGCTGGCGAGCAAGGACACCAGCGTCCCGCCGGATCGGCTCAGGCTGCCCAGGGTCAGGCCACTCGGCTCGGCGAGCGTCACCCGTCGACTCTCCCTCAACGAGGCGAACTCCAGCAGTCCCCTGGTGCCACCTGGAACGCCGGTCCAGAACTTGCTCGGGACGGTCGACTCCGCCGGCAATCCGGTGTTGCTCGGCTGGGCCGACCCGGTGACGGAGAACCCGAGGCTGAACGCAACCGAAACATGGGAGCTGCACAACTTCACTGTGGACGCCCACCCGATCCACATCCACGAGGTGGCGTTCGAGGTGGTGAACCGGCAACCGTTTAACGGGTCACCCATTCCGCCGGAGAGCTGGGAGCGTGGCTTCAAGGACACCGTGATCGCCTATCCGGGAGAAATCACCCGGGTGAAGGCCCGGTTCGATCACCCCGGTCGCTTCGTCTGGCACTGCCACATCCTCGAGCACGAGGACAACGAGATGATGCGGCCGTACCACATCGGAGGCAGGCGCAAGAACGACCACTGACAGGTCGGCGCCCGTGGTCGGTCACAGCATTCAGGCCACCACGGGCGCGGTTTACCGCACACAGGGCACGGCAGATCAGGAAGAGGGCGACGCATGGCCTGATCAACTTCGGTTGGCCTTTGAACCCACGACCTATTCGTCCCGAAGTCCGTGCTCGTCCGCCGTCGTTCGTCGACGTTGTCACGCAGTTGGACACTCACCGGATGCGCGGATCAGCGGCAGATCAACTGCGGGTGCCCAGGTCGGAGCGGGGTGGGGGCGGTCACCTGTGGGTGGCGTCTGCCGGCGTTGGCCGACCCCGGACGGCCCAGAGCCGGCCCAGGACGCTCAGCCAGCGGGCCATGAGGCGCCCTCTCTCACGCCCGAATCAGCATCCGATCACCTACTCGAGGGGCATTTCGCTAGTGCTGTGACCGGGAACGTTCACCGGGTAGCAGGGCTTGGGAACGTGTATGAGTACTGTCTGTTGGATGGACAGCACGATGCATCTGCCGACGGAAGAAGATCTGGAGCTAGTCGAGTTCGCCCAGCGCGTTGTTGAGGCCAACGGTGACGGAGAGGTGCACACCGTCGGGGCAGCCGTGCGAGACGCACAGGGCCGGATGTTCGGTGGCATCAACCTTCATCACTTCACGGGCGGACCTTGCGCTGAGTTGGTGGCGCTCGGGCATGCGCGCGCTGCGGGAGCACGTGACCTGGTGGCGATTGTTGCCGTCGGTGACACGGGGCGCGGCGTGCTCGCGCCGTGTGGCCGGGACCGGCAGGTCCTGCTGGATTACCACCCGGGCATCCGCGTCCTCGTGCCGGTAGCCGGCGGCATTCGCAGTGTCGCGGTCTCCGACCTTCTGCCTCATGCCTATGTCTGGGGGGAGCAGTCCGCAGGGTCCGACAGCGCGCTGCGCTCGAGCGCGATACAGGCCCTGCATTTCCATCCCGCCTATCTCGATGCTGTACGCGCCGGGCGGAAGACGACCACGGTGCGGTTCCGAGACCCAGTAGAGACAGGCCCGGTGAACATGGTGTTCGAGTTGGATGACGAGGTGGTGCTGCCGGGTGTGATCACTCAGATCACTTCCAAAAGAGTTGCCGAGTTGACCGAGGCGGACGCTATCGCCGACGGGTTCCGCGATCTTGCCGAGCTGCAGGACAGGCTGCGGTTCCACTACCCCGACATCAAGTCGACCGATGACGCCACCATCGTTCACTTCCGTCTGACGAGTTGACTGCATCCGCCCAACAAGCGCACGGGCGCGTTTCGCGTCGCTGCGGCCAGGACGCCGGGGTGGCGGGCGTTCCGGTTGCGCCAGCGCAGGTAGGCGTGCAGGGCCCGGGGCTGAGCCGTGTGGTCAGGGTGGTGGGAGTTGGCGAGGGTGAACTGTCGTAGCAGTCCGAAGTGGGCTTCGACGGGGTTGGCCCAGGACGCGTAGGTCGGGGTGAAGCACAGCTCGATCTTGTTCTTCACCGCCCACCGCTTCATCCGCCAGTTCGTGTTGGCGGAGAGGTTGTCGAGGATCACGTAGATCGGGGCGCCGTCCGGGGCGGGCGCCCGGATCGTTCTCGAGGCCGCCCAGGTGTGGTCGATGCCCCTGCGACGACGCTTGACGCCCCACATCTGGTCGTCGCCGACCGAGTAGCGGCCGTGGAAGCAAGTGATGCCGTGGGCGCGGCGGTAGGTGGCCGGCAGTCGGTCGGGACGGTTTTCTTCTGCCCGGCAGGAGCCGGCGTTCGGGCGGATGCCCAGCGGGCCGAACGCGAACATGCGGTCGGGCCGCTCGTTGATCGCGTACTCGATCCGCTCCCGCTTGGCGTCGAAGTCCGGGGGCGAGCTTGCGGATCGACCAGCGGGTGAAGGGATTGCCCAGCTTGGTGGGTCGGGTGGTGGCAGTCAGCACGACGACGTCTTCATCGTCACGGTTCGGCAGGCGGGGACGGCCTCCCGCCCAGCGAGGGTCCAGGCATGTGAGCCCGATCTCGTTGAACTTGTGGATCACGTCCCGAGCGGTGTTCTCGTCCGCCTGCACCAACCGCGCGATCACCGGGACCGTGCTGCCGCCGGCCGAGGCCAGAACCATCAAAGCCCGACGGAGCCACACCGAGTTGGCACTTCCCCGCCGCACGAACTGCTGCAGCCTCTGCCCCTCCTGACATCCGACCAGCACAACGAGCAACCCGGCAAACCTTCCCGGTCACAGCTAAGGGCTGTCCCGGAAGTGAGGGTGTCCCGACTCAGTGGGATTCAGTCGACATACTGGAAGGAGCTCTACGCCGCCTATGTCGCTGCGGGAATGCCCTCCGGCGCGCCGGTGCCCGGACCGGACTGACCGCTCAGGCCATCTGACGCCGCACCAGCTCGTGCAGCCGGCCTCCGGTGTCGGCGAGCAGCTGGGCCGGCGGGCCCTGCTGGATGACCTTGCCCTCCTCCATCACCACGACCCGGTCGGCGTCCAGCACGGTCGACAGCCGGTGCGCGATGACGATCCGGGTGGCGTTGAGGGCCTTGGTGCTCTCGATGACCGTGCGCTGTGTCTCGTTGTCGAGCGCGCTGGTCGCCTCGTCGAAGAAGAGGATGCGCGGCCGCCGGATCAGCGCCTGGGCGATCATCAGCCGCTGGCGCTGACCGCCGGAGACGGCTCCGCTGCCCGCGACGATGGTGTGCAGCCCCATCGGCATCCGCTTGATGTCCTCGGCGAGACCCGCCATCTCCGCCGCCGCCATCGCCTCCTCCGGCGTGTACGGCTCGGTGCCGCAGATGACGTCCAGGATCGAGCCGGTGAACGGCTGGGCGTGCTGGAGCACGACACCGCACTGGCGGCGCACCGCCGACTGGTCCAGGGCCGCCAGGTCCTGCCCGTCGTACAGCACGCTGCCCGACACCGGCCGGTCGAAGCCGATCAGCAGCCGCAGCAGCGTCGACTTCCCGCAGCCGCTCGGGCCGACGACCGCGACGAACTCGCCCGGCCGCACCTCGAACGACACGTCGTCCAGGACGAGGGGGCCGTCGTCCGAGTAGCGGAAGGACAGCCGCCGCGCCTCGATCGCACCGGTCAGCGGACCCGGCCGGGTGCTCGCCGTGCGCACCTCGGGCGTGGCGTCCAGCACCGGCTTGATCTCCTCGAACAGCGGCAGCGCGGCCACCGCCGAGACGAACGAACCCGTCAGCTGCGTGACGGAGGTCAGCACCATCGTCACCGAGGTGTTGAAGGTGAGGAACGCCGCCGCCGACATCGATCCCCGGGCCGGACCCGCCAGCAGCATGAACATCAGCAGGGTGCACAGCGGCAGGTACACCGCGCCCAGCACCGTCGTGAGGTTCTTGATGCGGCCGACCTTCTGCTGGAGCTCCCGGCTTCGGGCGAACTCCGACGCCCACGCGGCGTACGCGTAGTTCTCGGCGGCGGCCACCCGCAGCTTCGGCAGCCCGCGCAGCGTCTGGAACGCCTGGTTGTTCAGCTTGTTGGAGAGCACCACGAGACGCCGCTGCCAGCGCACCTGCCACAGCCCGAGCCCCAGGAACACGGCCGCGATGACGACGAGCATGCCGATCGCGGCCATCGCCATCGGCACGCTGTACCAGAGCAGCAGCCCCAGGTTCATCGCGCCGATCGTCACCGACTGGGCGACCGTCGGCCCGACGCCCGCCAGCAGCCGGCGGATCGAGCTGATGCCCATGGCCGCGCTGGCCAGTTCGCCGGTGGAGCGCTCGGTGAAGAACTTCGTCGGCAGCCGCAGCAGCCGGTCCCACACCGCCGGCTGGAGGGTGGCCTCGATCCGGCCCTCGATCCGCAGGATGGTGAGGTTCTGCAAGAGCATGAAGGCCGCGGCCACCACACTGCTCAGCATCACCGCGAGACACACCTGCACGATCAGGCCCGTCTGCGCCCTCGGCACGAACTCGCCCAGCACCTTGCCGGTGGCGATCGGTACCAACGCGCCGATCGCCACCGTGACCAGGCCGCTGAGCAGCAGGCCCGTCAGATCGCCGCGCATGCCCTGCATGCAGAACCGCAGCAGCCCCAGCGGACTGAGCCGCCGCTCCGGCAGCGGACGGTAGAACATCACCGCGCGCGGCTCGAACTCGTCCGCGTTGGCCTTCTCGATCGGCGTCTCACGCCCGGTCGACGGATGCACCGCGACATAGCCGCCGCGCCGCCACAGCAGCGCCACCGGCGCCCCCGACAGGGCCCGCTGGCCGACCAGCGGCCCGACGTCGTCCCGCCACCAGCGGCCGTCGAGCCGTACGGCCCGGGTGCGGACGCGCGAGGCCAGGGCGACCTGCTCGACCGGGTCGAGACGGTCGCCCCCGGTGCCCTTCTGGGTCGGCTCGGTGATGCGGATCCCGGCCGCCTGCCCGACCAGCTTGCACGCCGCGTACGTGGCGTCGGCGTCGGCCGAGGTGGTCCGCTTGCCCGACCGCTTGCCGATGGAGGCGAGCAGCGTCCGGTCCGCCTGGGCGCGTACCGCCTCACCGGCCTTGATGCCCTCGGCGGTGCGCGTCTCGTGCGTGCGCTCCAGCTGCTCGATCCAGCGGTCCAGCGTGGTCAGCAGCCGGTACTGCTGGTCGACCATGGACTGCCACAGGGCCGGGTCCATCAGGAGGTCGGCCGCGGCCTCGGCGCCGTAGAGCGAGCCGTACTGCACGCTGCCCGGCGGCACCTGCATCCAGAACACGTCGTCGTCAGTGGGCGCGGCGGCCCGCTCGGTGGCCATCGGCGCCTGGAAGAGGATCGACAGGCTGCGGCCGACCCCGAGGGCGAGCGCGTACTCCAGCGGACTCGTCGTCGGCGGCACGTACTGCGGATTGCCGTACTCGTCGTACGACCAGGTCGCGGTGTTGGCCGGCTGGTACAGCTCGCGCAGGCCGATGCGGTGCACCACGCAGTCCCGCAGCGGGCGGGCCACCAGGGTGTGCTGCGGGCCCGGCACCGGGCCGAGCACCAGTGAACCGGCCTCCAGACGGCCGAGGTGGTGCCAGTGGCCCTGCTGCCCGGCGTCGACGGCGAACAGGTCCACGGCTCCGGACACGACCAGCCACAGCACCTGCGGGCCTTCGAGGTCGAGCCGGTTGAACCCGGCGCAGTCGATGCGCGAGCCCATCTGCCCGAAGGCGCCCAGCACCAGGTCGCCGTCGTGCCCTTCGTGAACGGTCGTCATCTCACCGCTCCCTGACCAGTGCCGCGTACGCTCCGCCGCGGGCCACCAGGTCCTCGTGCCGTCCCCGCTCCACGACCGTGCCGTGCTGCAGGACGACGATCTCGTCGCTGTCGCGGACCGTGCTGAGCCGGTGCGCGATCACCACACAGGCGCAGCCGCGCCGGCGCAGGTTGTCCATCACGACCTGTTCGGTCTCGGCGTCCAGGGCGCTCGTCACCTCGTCGAGCACCAGGATGCTCGGCCGGCGTACCAGCGCCCGCGCGATCTCCAGGCGCTGGCGCTGCCCGCCGGAGAAGTTGCGGCCGTCCTGTTCCACCTTGCTGTGGATGCCGCCCGGGCGGCGCGTGATCACGTCGTACAGGGCGGCGTCGCGCAGCGCGTCCTCCACCGCGTCGTCCGGGATGGACGGGTCCCACAGTGCCACGTTGTCGCGGACGGTGCCCTCGAAGAGGAACACGTCCTGGTCGACGAAGGACACCGACGCGGCCAGCGCCCCGCGCGGGATGTCCTCGATGCGCTGCCCGTCGATGCGGATCACCCCCTCCCACGGTGCGTACAGCCCGGAGATCATCCGGGACACCGTGGACTTGCCGCTGCCCGAGCCGCCCACCAGCGCCACCTGCTGCCCCGGCCCGACCGTCAGGTCGAAGCCGGCCAGCAGCGGCTTGTCGAGGGGGCTGTAGCCGAAGGTGATGTTCTCCAGCTCGACATGGCCCTGGAGCCGGCGCGTCGACTCGGCGGCCCCGGGCCGGCCGTAGAGCGGGTCGGCCTGGAAGTTCTCCACGTCCTTCAGCCGGGCCACGTCCGCCGCGAAGTCCTGGATGCGGCCCGCGACGCCGTTCAGCCGGGTCAGGGGGGCCGTGAAGCGGGTGACCAGGGCCTGGAAGGCGACCAGCAGACCGACCGAGATGTGCCCCTCGACCGCCCGCATGCCGCCGATCCACAGGATCAGCGCGCTGTTGAGGGTGGCGAGCGTCGGCGCGACCACGCCCAGCCAGGCGCTCGGCACGCCGAGCCGCTGCTGCTCCTCCAGGGTGGTGGCGTGCTGTCCGGCCCACTTGCGGAAGTAGCCGTCCTCGCCGCCGGTGGCCTTCATCGTCTCGATGAGCTGGAGGCCCGTGTAGGCGGTGTTGGTGAGGCGGGCGGTGTCCGCGCGCAGCTTCGCCGTGCGGGTCGCGCGCAGCCGGATGACGACCCGCATGGCCACGACGTTCAGCAGGGCCACGCCGATGCCCACGAACGTCAGCTGCGGGTCGTAGGTGTACAGCAGCACCGCGTACAGCACGACCACGATCGCGTCCACGCCCGCCGCCGCGAGGTCCCGGGACAGGGTCTCGGACACCGCGTCGTTGGACTGGAGCCGCTGTACCAGGTCGGCCGGGCTGCGCTGGGAGAAGAACGTCACCGGAAGCCGCAGCAGATGCCTCAGGAAGCGGGCGCTGGACAGGGTCGAGGAGATGATGCGGCCGCGCAGCAGGTTGGCCTGCTGGAGCCAGGTCAGCACGACCGTGAGCAGCACGCAGGCCGCCATCGACGTGAACAGCACGCCCAGCAGCGAGGTCTGGTTTCCGATCAGGAACTCGTCGATGTAGGTGCGGCTGAGCGCGGGCACCGCCGCGCCGACCGCCACCAGCAGCAGGCTCGCCAGGACCGCGGCGGGCATGGTGCCCGCGGTGCCGCGCAGACGTGCGGGCATCGCGCCCAGCACGCCCGGCTTGCGGCCGCCCCGGGTGAAGTCCTCGCCGGGCTCCATCACCAGCACGACACCGGTGAAGCTGCCGTCGAAGTCCTCCATGGGCACGAAGCGGCGGCCCTTGCCCGGGTCGTTGATGTAGACGCCGCGGCGGCCGAAACGCCGGCCCATGCCGTCGTAGACGACGTAGTGGTTGAACTCCCAGAACAGGATGGCAGGCGACTTCACCTCGGCGAGGGCGGCCAGGTCCATCTGCATGCCCTTGGCCGTCAGGCCGTAACTGCGGGCCGCCTTGAGGAGGTTGCTGGCGCGTGAACCGTCCCGGGATACGCCGCAGGCGATGCGCAGCTCCTCCAGCGGGACGTGCTTGCCGTAGTGGCCGAGCACCATCGCCAGGGATGCGGCGCCGCACTCGACGGCTTCCATCTGGAGCACGGTGGGGGTGCGGACGGTCTTCGCCCGGGCCTTGGGCACCTTGCGCTTCGGCGGGGCGGCGCGGCGCCTGCTCCGGGGCTCCTGTGTGGTCGCGCTCATGGCAGCAGCCAGTCGACGGGACGCTGGTCGGCCAGCCGGATCGAACCGGAGGCCAGCGTCATGGAGGTCAGCTTGAACGGGGGCCCGTCCGCGGACGACCACCGGTAGCCGCTCTTCGTCGCGGAGGACTTGTCCAGCCGGACCGTCACGGCCACCGGCCTGCCCTTCTTCGTGAACTGCTCGCCCAGCTGGCTGTCCCCGAGGAACGCGGCGATCGTCTGCGGGGACTGCGCCGTGCGGTCCACCGACTTCACATGGCCGCGCAGCACGCCGTACTCCTGCGTCGGCACCGACTGCACGGTGAGGTCCACGGCCGCGTCGTCGGGGATCGACGCGGCGTTCTGCGCAGGGACGTACACGGTGGCGTAGAGCGGGTCGCCGGAGCGGGCGACCTTCTCCACGGCGGCGACGTTCGCGCCGGTCTGGATGATCTGCCCGACGGTCGCGGCCAGCGCCGAGACCCGGCCAGCGGCGAGCGTGCGGACGACCGCTTCGCCCTTGGCCGTGCGGACCTTGAGCACGGGGGAGTTCGCGGGAACCTGCTCACCCTGCTTGGCGAGCACCGCGGTGACCTGGCCCGCGACGGGGCTCTGCAGGAGGTAACTGCCCTGTCCGTGCGTGATGATGGCGGGCGCGCTGACGGTGGAGGTCACCGAGCCGGTCACGGCCCACACCGAGGCGGCCGCCATGGCGACGACCGTCACCGAGAGCACGAGCCAGCCCTGCGGGCGGGCGAAGCGCACCGGGAGGTCGAGTTCCTCCGGGGACTGGAGCTTGGCGAGGGCCTGTTGGCGGAACTGCAAGGAACTTCCCTCACCCATGGAAGAGGTTCATACGGAACCGTGGAGAAGGTGCAGACGGAACCGTGGAGAAGGTGCAGACGGAACCGTGGAAGAGGTTCGTACGGAACCCGAAGAACCCGGAACCGCCGGCTGCGGTTCCGGGAATCAACGGCACAAGGGCTCGATCAGAGGCCGGAGACCAGACCGGTGACCGGGGCCGTGTTCAGGCCGGTGACGCCCTCGACGGTGCCGACGGCGGTGTCGACCAGGCCGGAGACCGGGGCAATGCCGTCAACGGTGTCGGTGACGGTGTTCACGGCGTTCACGGAGAGGCCACCGGAGATGGCGTCGAGCTGGGCGTCAGCGATCTCGACGGTCTCGACCTGGGGGGTGGAGTTCATGGTGGAACTTCCCTTCATATGGATATCTCACAAGGGGGGAGCGGCCCCCTCTGGGGACAGATGACGGCCGCGACCGCGAGCGCCGGACATCCGTTTCCGAGTGCCCTGAGCGGCCCCCGCGGTGCGATGGATCAAAGCACGCTGCGGCTCGCCGCTTCCAATCAACCACCCCCCTCACCAGGCAACTTGCGCCCCAGTGGCACCGATCGGTGGAGGTCTGCGCACCGCTTGGCGGCGAGTTCTTCACATGCGTCATCGCATCGGCGCATCCGGGGGCTTGAGTCGCCCGGAGGCGAATCCGGCACTCCCGCCCCAAAGGCGTGACCGACGCGGCCGGGCTGTGGATAACCCTCCTTTCGGTGACCGGGTTGAGCATTCGATGTGCAGATTCGCTGAAGCCGAGGTTCGACTCCGGAACTGCGACAGATCGTTCCCGGCCGGATACGGAGCGTTTCCTTCCGGTGGGCTGACGCGGCGTCCGTTGCTGAGGGGCCGTCATCCGGCCATGACCCGTCGCGGTCCCGCCGGGCCCGTCCCGCCGGACCGGCCGCTGTGAGCAGGTGGTCGCCGCGTGCGTGGGTCCGCGTGCCCACGGCGGGAGTTGGCTGATTTCGCGGTGCGAAGGGATCACTTGCCATCGGAATTGAACGCCCCGTGCGGCCCGTGCGTACCAACAGCCATCCAGGCGCCCCCAGAAGCTGCCGGACGGCGGCACCTACTCCGTTCCCCAGGAGGAGAGAAGTTTGAGTCACAAGCGAATTCCGAAGCGCAAGGCCGCGATAGCGGCGGGCGGCGTGGTGGCGCTCGGCGCCGCCGCGATCCTGCTCCCCAACGCCAACGCTTCGCAGGACGGTTCGTCCGGCGACGCGGCGGCCGCGCCGAAGACCCTGAAGGCGGGCGACGCCTCGGATCTCGCCTCGCAGCTCTCCGGGCTCCTCGGTGATGCTTTCGGCGGCTCGTACTACGACGGCGACAACAAGCAGCTCGTCGTCAACGTCGTCCCGGGCGACGACAACAACGTGATCGTGAAGGCGAAGGCGGCCGGCGCGAAGGTCCGTGAGGTCGACAACAGCTGGTCGGAGCTCCAGGAGGGGGCGTCGACGCTGAAGTCCGAGGCGACCATCGCGGGCACCTCGTGGGCGATCGACCCGCGCACCAACAAGCTCCTGGTGACGGCCGACAGCACCGTGACCGGCGCCAAGTGGGACAGACTGGAATCCACCGTGCAGGAGCTCGGCTCCGGCATGGCCACGCTGAAGAAGTCCTCCGGCACCTTCAAGCCGTTCGTCTCCGGCGGCGACGCCATCTTCGCGGGCGGCTCGCGCTGCTCCCTCGGCTTCAACGTCACCGCGGGCGACGGCTCCCCGGCCTTCCTGACCGCCGGCCACTGCACCCTCGGCGGCAACGAGTGGTCCGACACCCAGGGCGGCCAGCCGATCGCCACGGTCGACCAGTCGACCTTCCCCGGCAACGGCGACTTCGCACTCGTGAAGTACGACGATCCGGCGACCGAGGCGCCCAGCGAGGTCAACACCGGCGACCAGACCGTGCAGATCACCGAGGCCGCCGAGGCGACCGTCGGCCAGCAGGTCTTCCGGATGGGCAGCACCACCGGGCTCAACGACGGCCAGGTCCTCGGCCTCGACGCCACGGTGAACTACCCGGAGGGCACGGTCACCGGCCTCATCCAGACCGACGTCTGCGCCGAGCCCGGCGACAGCGGCGGCTCGCTGTTCACGCAGGACGGTCTCGCCATCGGCCTGACCTCCGGAGGCAGCGGTGACTGCACGGCCGGCGGCGAGACGTTCTTCCAGCCGGTGACCACCGCCCTGGAGGCGGTCGGCGCGACCCTCGGCGCGGGCGGTGCCGCGGGCGGCGGCGCCGGTGCCGGTGACGAGGCCGGGGCCGGCGACGAAGCCGGCGCGGGTGCCGGTGAGGAAGCCGGAGCCGGTGAAGAGGCCGGCGCGGGTGCCGGTGAGGAAGCCGGAGCCGGTGAAGAGGCCGGGGCCGGTGCCGGCGAGCAGGCCGGAGGCGAGGAAGCGGGCGCCGGAGCCGGTCAGGACGCGGGCGCCGGCCAGGACGCGGGTCAGGGTGCCGAAGACCACTCCGGTCTGACCGAGTCCCGCTGACCCCGGCACAACCGTCGGCCGCCGGTCCGACGCAGCCGGCCCGGTTCCGCCCCCTTCCTGGCGGAACCGGGCCGGCTCCCCTGCGTCCAGGGCCGGCGGCCGACCCCGCCGGCCCTACCCGAGGGCCCTGATCAGCAACAGAGCGATGTCATCGAGCCGTTCCTCCCCGTCCGGGTGGTGCCGCTCCTGGTGGACGAGGCTGTCGGCCAGCTC
This sequence comes from Streptomyces sp. NPDC047880, assembly GCF_040706515.1. Taxonomy (NCBI): domain Bacteria; kingdom Bacillati; phylum Actinomycetota; class Actinomycetes; order Kitasatosporales; family Streptomycetaceae; genus Streptomyces; species Streptomyces sp. NPDC047880. The sequence continues at coordinate 51,429 of NZ_JBEZOK010000034.1, forward strand.
GTCCAGCGGCAGGTCCCCGGCCTCGCCCAGCCGCCGGCCGAGATCCGCGAGGGCCTCCTCGAAGTCCGTACCGGGGGACTCGACGAGACCGTCCGTGTAGAGGACGAGCAGCGAACCGGGGAGCAGGGCGACCTCCGTCGTCGGGTACACCGCCGAGGCGTCGATGCCCAGCAGGGGGCCGCCGGCCAGATCGAGGACCCGCACCCGGCCGTCCGGCCGTCTCAGCAGCGGCGGGGGGTGCCCCGCCCGGGACATCACGGCCCGCCCGTGCTCCGGGTCGAGTCGCAGGTACAGGCAACTGGCGAACAGGTCGGACCCGAGGTCGAGCAGCAGCCGGTTGGTGCTGCGCATGACCTCCTCGGGCGCCTGCCCCACGGTGGTGTACGCGCGCACCGCCGTGCGGACCTGGCCCATCAGCCCGGCGGCCGTCACATTGTGCCCCTGCACGTCCCCGATCACCGCCGCCGCCGTGCCCTGGGCGCCGACCAGGTCGTAGAAGTCACCGCCGATGTCCATGCCCTGAGTCGCCGGCACATAGCGGCCGACCGCCTCGACGCCCGGCAGTGACGGCAGGGAGTGCGGCAGCAGCGCCTCCTGGAGGCCGTGCGCGAGCCGGTGCTTGGCGTCGTAGAGCAGCGCCCGCTCCAGGGCCTGGGCGATCAGCCCGGCCATGCTCGTCATCACCGCCCGCTCCTCCGTCGGGAACGGGTGCGGCTCGGCGTAGGAGAGCACGCACGTCCCCACCGGGCGGCCCTGGGCGATCAGGGGCAGGAACGCCCAGGCCGCGAACCCGTCGGGGGTCGCGAGCCGCGCCGGGTACAGGCGCTCCAGCTCCTCCTGCGACTCGAAGAACGCGGGCACGCCCGTCCGCAGCACCTGGGTGCCCGGTGTCGACTCGGTCAGGGGCATCCCGTCGAACCGCTCCACCACGCGCGGGTCCCGGTACCCGCGGTGCCCGAGCACCCGCAGCCGCTTGGCCCGCGAGCCCAGCACGACCAGGGCCTGGCTGCCCACCGCCGGGGCGATCTCGTCGGCGACCAGCTGCACCACGTCCTGCACGCCCACCGCCTCGGTGAGCGCCCCGGCCAGGTCCAGCACCTGCGAGATGGTGACCAGCCGGGACGGCGCCCCGTCGGGCGGCGGAGCGGTCCGGTTCATCCGGGACACGGCCCGGGACCTGGTGATGCGGACGCTCAGGCCCGTCGTGCTCGGGTACAGCCGGAACGACAGCCACTCGCCGGGCGGGCGCAGCGCCACGAACGAGGTGACGTGCTGGCTCAGCAGCGCGGCCCGGTAGCGGTCCTCGTAGACCGGGTCGTTGAGCCAGGGCACCGATGCCCACAGCTGGGTGCCGAGCAGTCGGCTGACCGGGACGTTCAGCAGCTCGGACGCCGCCGCGTTCACGAAGCCGACCCGTCCGTGCAGGTCCAGGGAGACCAGGCCGTAGGGCAGCCGGCTCACCATTCGGGCCGCCTCGACGGTGCCGAGCGTGCCGGCCATGCCGCCCACCAGGGGCGAGGCGAGCAGGTCGGTCTCGGGATGCGGCGGGATGCTGTGCTCGGCGGCCCGCTGCAGCCGGACCGCCAGCCGGCCGCAGGCCGCGGTCAGATGCTCACGCTCGTGGTCGGACATCTCCGCCGGGTGGGCACCGGGCCAGGTCACGAAGACCGCGCCGTAGACGGTCGACTCGGTGGCGACCGGCACCGCGGCCAGGGCGAACGGGTAGGGCAGCACCACGGCGATCCGCGGGTAGAGGCGCGCCATCTCCTCCTCGCCGCCGACCCACACCAGCCGCCGTTCGCGCGCCGCGTCGGCCACCGGGATCGGCGCGCTCAGGCCCACCCGCTCCCAGGGCGCCGCGAACGCCCGGGGGAGGCCGGCCATCACGGCCATCTCCAGCACCGGCTGATCCGCCGCCATCAGGTACACCGCGCCGGAGTGGGCGTGCACCTCGTCCATCATCGAGGCCAGCGCCAGCGAGAGCAGGGGACGGCCGACCGGCGTCCGGGCGGCTGCCGGCGCCTGTGCGGACGACTGCCCTTCGGACACGTCGACCACCTCCTCGCACGGCCGCGCGACCGGGTTCAGGAACAAATCTCCCCCCTGGCGGCCCGTCCCGCACGACGAGCGGTTCCGGAACGGTGCGGGTTACCGTCGGTCACACAGATGTCGGACCTCAAAGGCGCCCACTCGTACCCCGACCGCCCCGACCCATGCCCCCGTAGTCGAAGCGTGGCCGGGCGTAAGGGTGCCGGGCGTGCGCCCCCACGCCTCGCGATGGCCGGTTCTTCGCGCCCGGGCAGGGTCACGGTCGCGAACAATGGGGCACGCGTTCACCAAGACGAGGGGGCGTACGGCGAGCCGAGGGGGTGGCAGTGATCCGGGTGCTTCTGGTCCACGACGAGTGTCTGGTGCGGTCGGTGCTGGCGGAGTGGCTGCGGCAGGAGTCCGACCTGGCGGTGCACGACACGCCGTGGCGCGGCGCGCCGGGCACGGTGCGGTCGTTTCGGCCGGACGTGTGCGCGGCGGACCTGGAGTGCGCGGACTCCTACGGCATCCCACCGCTGGGTGAGCTGTGCCGGCCCGGGCCGGACCGCACGCGCCCCCGATTACTCGTGCTCGCCACCGCGAACCGGCCGGGCCTGCTCAAGCGGGCGGCCGAGGCGGGGGCACTCGGGTACGTCGACAAGGAGGGGTCCCCGCGGAATCTGCTGCGCGGGATCCGTCGCGTTGCCGAGGGGGAACGTTTCGTCAACGACTCACTGGGCTTCGGGTTCCTCAAGGCGGCCGAGATGCCGCTGACCCGCAGAGAACTGAGCGTGTTGTCCCTCGCGGCCGAGGGAGCCTCCATCGCGGAGATCGCCGGGAGCCTGCACCTGTCCCACGGGACGGTGCGCAACTACATGGCCGCCATCACCCGCAAGACCGGGGCCCGCAACCGCGTCGACGCGATACGCATCTCGCAGGGCCAGGGCTGGCTCTGACCCCTTTCGCGATCGCATCTCGCGCCGGAGCGGGCCGGACTCCGGCCCCAGGCGGCCGCATCCCGCCCCAGCAGGGCCGGCTCCGGCCTCTACCGGGCCGGTGCGGGAGCCCAGCCTCCGACGAGGTCCCGGTACAGCGCGCAGGACCGCAGCAGCTCCTCATGGCCGCCGTACGCCGTGCTCCGGCCGTCCATCACCAGCACCCGATCGGCGCGGCGGGCCGAGCTGATGCGGTGGGCCACGACCACCAGGGTCCCGCCCGGCCGCGCGGCGAACGCCCGCTCGGCGCGCTCCTCCGCCCCGGGGTCCAGATGGCAGGTCGCCTCGTCCAGCAGGGCGAGCGGGGCGTACGACAGATAGGCCCGGGTCAGCGCGATCAGCTGCCGTTCGCCGGCCGACAGCGCCGTGGGATCGACCCGGGCGCCGAGGCCGCCGAGCCGGGCGGCCAGCGGGGCCAGACCCACCGCCTCGGCCGCGGCCAGCAACTCCTCCTCGGGCACCGGGCCCGGACGCAGATAGGCGAGATTCTCGGCCAGGGTGCCGCCGAAGACGTACGCCTCCTGCGGGATGAGGACCCGCGAGGCGGCGGCCCCGGGGCCGGGCACGGGGTGTCCGGCGACCCGCACGGTGCCGTGCGAGGGCGTGAGCAGCCCCGCCACCAGCGCGGTGAGCGTGGACTTGCCGGTGCCGCTGGGACCGACGACGGCCAGGTGCGCGCCGGGCGGGAGCGTGAGGTCGAGGTCGTGGACGACGGGCGCACTGGCGGACCCGTAGGCGAAGGTGACGGACGCGAGGGAGAGGGCGGGAGGAGGGGTGCCGCGGTCCGCGGTGGTGCCCGGGGGCACGGACCCGCTGTCCGGCGGCCGGGACGGCCCGGTGCTCGTCCCGGCCAGTCTGCGCAGCACCACCGTCAGGCGGGAGCCGCTCGTGCCCAGTCCGTGGATCAGGTTCCGCAGGGCCGGCAGCAGCGACTGGGTGACGTAGGCGAGGGCACCGACCAGGGCGCCCGCGGTGACGCCGTGGGCCAGCAGCCAGGGGGCGACGGCCAGCAGCAGCACGATCGGCACCTGCCCGCCGATCGTCAGGGACGCCACCCGCAGCACGCCCCAGCGGGCGAGTGCCCGCGCCGCCCGCAGTTCCGCCTCGACCCGTTCCCCGGTGCCCGCGGCGATCTCCGCCTCGGCGCCGGTCGCCGTGACGTCGAGCAGGCCCGGACAGACGGTGCCGAGGTCGCCGGCGAGGGCCTCGTCGGCGACCAAGAACGTCTCCTGCCGCCGGGCCAGGGGCCGCAGCGTCGCGGCGAACAGCGCCATGCCCACGGCCAGGGGCGGCCCCACGGCCAGCAGCAGTGGCGGCGCGAGGGTGAACAGTCCCGCCAGGGCACCGGCGGAGGTGAACACGAAGGAGCGGGAGACCATGACCAGTCCGGCGAAGGTGTCCCGAGCGATCTCCACCTGCTGGGTGAGCCCGGACAGGGAGCCCGCCTCACCGGTCCGCACCCCGCGCGTGACCACCCGCTCCACGAGCCGGTCCCGGAGCGGTTCGACCAGGTCGGCGACGGCGGCGTAGACCCGGGCGGTCCCGTACGCGCCGAGCAGGACACCCAGTCCGGTCACGGCCAGCCAGACCAGTCCGGCATCCGCCCGCCCGCGCAGGAACCCCTCGTCAAGGGCCCGGGCGGGGCCGTAGCCGATGAGGAAGGTCTGCCCGGTCTCCAGCACGGACCAGGCGGTGAGCCGCAGCAGCACGCGCCGACGGGACAGCAGGAAGCGCAGGCCGCGGGCGGCAAGGCCGGTGGCGGCGGTCATGGCCGCACTCCGCCCGTGGCGGACCCACCCGTCCATGTCCGGCCGCTCATGCCGTCGTCACACCCCTTCGCCCGCTCGTCGTGCCCCGGGTGTCCGGGGAGGGCCGTGAACCGAGGTCCGCTGCCGGGGGGCCGGCGGGGTCCGCCCCGTCCCCGAACACCGCCCGGTACTCCGCCAGCCGCCACAGCTCCTCGTGCCGGCCCACCGCCCGCACCCGCCCGTCGTCCAGCCACGCCACGGCATCGGCGCACGCGGCCGTCGCAGCCCGGTGGGCGACCAGGAGCCGGGTGGTTCCCGGGCCGTCGCCGAAGAGCGCGTCGGTGATGTGGCGTTCGGTCACCGTGTCGAGGCTGGAGAGGGCGTCGTCGAGGATCAGCAGGCGCCCACCGTGCGCGAACGCCCGGGCCAACCCCAGCCGTTGGGACTCGCCACCCGAGCGTGGGGCGTCCGCGACGGGCGTGCCGTATCCGTCGGGCAGACGGCGCACGAAGTCGTCCGCGCGGGCCGTGCGGGCCGCCTCCCGGATCAGGCCGGGGGAGGGGGCGGCCACGCCGAGGCCGATGGCCTGCTCGACCGTCCCGCCGAGGAGTGCGGGGCGGGCGAAGGCGTAACCGACGGCGCCCCGCAGGTCGTCGTGGCGCAGCTCACGCAGCGGCACACCGTCGAGCAGCACCTCGCCCGCGTCCGGGTCGGTCAGCCGTCCGGCTAGCGCGGCCAGCAGCGACTTGCCCGCACCGGACCGGCCGACCACCGCCAGCGTGGTGCCGCCCGGCACGTCGAGGTCCACCCCGTCGAGCACGGTGCGTCCGCCGCGCCGGGCCGTCACCCCGCGCAGCTCCAGCCGCCCGGGCCCGGCGGGCAGCCTGCGGTCGCCGTACGCGGTGGCGGGCTCGGTCCCGACCTCGCCCAGGCGCCGGGCCGCGGCCCGGGCCCGGGCCAGGCCCGCGAGGCGGCCGACCAGCACGCCGACACCGGTCGCCAGCACCGCGTACCGGGAGGCCGCCAGCACCTCGCCCACCGAGAGCCGCTCCCGGGTGAGCAGGACCCCGGCCACGGCGACCACCGCGAGCTGCAGCAGCGGCGCCACGGCGACCGCCCGGCCCGCGGCCCGGCCCTGCACCCGCCACATGCGGTGCCCGGCCCGGGACAGCTCGGGCAGCGGCCGCAGCACCCGGGCCGTCTCCCGGTCCTCCGTGCCCGCCGCCCGCACGGTGCGCACCCCTTCGACGGCCTCCGCCAGCGCGGCCGCGATCCGGCCCTGGGCCTGCTGGTAGCGCGACGCGCTCTCGGAGGTGTCCCGGGAGACGGCGCGCAGGAGGAGGGCCAGCGCGGGGGCTCCGGCGAGGAACACGGCCGCGAGCCACCAGTCGATCACCGCCAGTGCGACCATCCCGCCGACCGGGCCGGCGAGCGCGGCCAGCATCGCCGCACGGGCCGCCGGAGTGGTGCCCGCCTCGGCGGCGTTGCCCACCAGGCGGGCCACGAGGTCACCGGAGCCGAAGCGGTCGGCCGCCCGCGGGCCGACGCCCAGGACGTGCCCGGTCAGCCGGCGGCGCAGCCAGGCCGTGGTGCGGGCGTCGACGGTGCCGGTGAGGACGGTCTGGGCCGCGTCGAGCAGACCCAGCAACAGGACGAGGCCGGCGCAGCAGAGCACCCACCGGGTCGCCGGGGCGTGCGCCAGCACAAGATCGAGGGCCCGGCCGAGCACGGCCGGGAGCAGCAGTCCGGCACCCGTGGCGACGATGCTCACCAGGCACAGCGCCACACAGCGGGACCCGCTGTACCGGGTGGCCGTGCGCAGCAGCGTGCGCGCGTGTCCGGCCGCCGGGTCGTCGTCGCCGCGCGAGGTCATACGGGCCTTTCCTGGGGCGGGAAGGACCCCGGGCGGCCCCTCCCCGACGGGAGGGAGCCGCCCGGAGCGAGCAGACCGCGGGTCAGAGACAGAGCAGAACGCTCGCGGCGCTGATGCAGGAGAGCAGGCTCACGGTGCTGTTGCCGCCGCCGTCCGTGCGCTCTTCGGTCTCGATGGTCTGCAGGTCGAGAAGTGCCATGGTGATTCCTTCCGTTGGGTGTCCGTCCGTGGTCATCCGTGGGGACGGGGTGGTGTCACGACTCCGCGGGATCGCGGAACCGCGTCTGAGGGCCGCCGGTGGGCGGCGGGAGGAACGGCAGGTGGGCGCCGGTCGCCGGGTCGAGGGCCGCGCCGAGCGCCAGCAGGCACCCTGCCGTTCCGGTGGCGAGGTCCATGGAGAGCCGCATCATCTGGTGGCCGGGGAAAGCAAGTTGGCCCTCATAGGCCATCGCGAACCAGCCGAGCCCGGCGATCTGCGCGGCCAGCCGGTCCTCGGTCGCGCCCGGCGTGGTCGTACGGCTGAGGTGCAGGATCATTCCCGCGCGGCCCTGGAAGAGTCCGGGCTGCGCGTAGAAGCGGGAGGTGGCCGCGGTGAGCACACCGGAACGGGCCGCTGCGAACTCCCCGGCACGGCCGGGGGAGTGGGTCACCAGGTCGTCGAGGACCATGCCCAGGCCCGCGCTGCCGTCGCCGAGGTAGGGCAGGGTCCGCCAGCCCTCGTCGACCTCCAGCGACCCGTTCTCGCGGGTCACGCAGGACGCCAGGTCCCGGTGCAGGGCCACGGCCGCCGCCTCCAGCCAGGCCTCCTCGCCGGTCCACTCGTACTGCCGCAGCATCAGCAGGGCGGCACCGCTCGCGCCGCGCAGCAGACCGGCGCGCGGCCGGGACGCGGCCGGGACCGGCTCGGCGAGGCGCTGGACGAGGATCCGCGCGGCCTCGTGGGCCCGCTCGCCCAGCTCCGTCTCGCCGGTCGTGCGGGCCAGATGCCCGAGGACCAGGCCCAGCCCGGCCAGACCGCCGTGCAGGTCGGACGAGAGGTTCTGCCACCGCTCGGCGACGATGCCCTCCACCAGGTCCAGCGCCCGCTGCCGGTGCCCGAGCCGGTCGAGGACCAGGGCGACGCCCGCGAGCCCGTCGTACAGACCGAGCGGGGTGCCGACCGGTGCCGGAGCCGTCCGGTCCAGCAGCCAGCGCTCACCCTCCTCGTACCGCTCGGCGCCGGCCGCGTCCAGCGCGAACAGCACCCCCGCGGCGCCGTGCGCCAGCCCGAGCCCGCCGCCGTCGGAGAACTGGGCGACGTCGCCGGGAAAGAGCCGGTCGTCGCGCTCCGGCGTGGCCGAGGCGAGGATGGCCTTGACCATCGAGTCGCGGCTGTAGGGCCAGTCGCCCGGGTCCACCGGCGCGGAGGGGGCGGCCACCGTACGGCCGGACACCTCGCGGGTGATCTCGGTGACCGCCTCGTCGAGGAACTCCCGCGGCACGTCCGGGAATTCCTGCGAGATCACCTCCGCCAGATGCGCCGCCTTGCCGCGGTCGACCACGAACAGCGTGGTGACGGGCAGGAACAGGGCCAGCCGCAGACAGGCCAGCGCATACCGGTCCACGTCGGCTCCGCGGCGGTCCGGCGGGGCGAAGAACCCGGGGTGGGCGACGACCTGACGGCCGTTCTCCCCGGCCGGGGCCGCGGCCTCGAAGTCGAGCAGGAACACGGTCTCCTCGTCCGGGGCGACCATGATGTTGAAGACGTGCAGGTCGTTGAAGACGATGCCCCGGGCGTGCACCGCCGCCACCGCCTCCTCCACCCTGCGGTGGATGCGCAGCGCCCAGGCCGTGTAGGCGGCCACCGCCTGCGCGTCGGGGTCTTGAGTGAGCAGCGGATGCCGCTCCGAGAAAAAGGAGTTGAGCGGACGGCCCTCCAGGAAATCCATCACCAGGAAGCGGTGGCCGCCGAGCTCGAACCAGTCCCGCACCTCCGGAACCACACCGGTGCCCGCGACCTGCTCCAGCGCCTGCTTCTCCCGCTCCAGCCGGGCGATCGCGTCGGCGCCGTCCGAGGCGAGCCCCGCGTGCGGCCTGCCCTCCTTGAGGACGACCTTGCGTCCGTCACGCGTGTCGGTGCCCGCGTAGACCCCGCCGCCGTTGGAGAAGTGCAGCGCCTTCTCGATGCGGTACGGCAGTTCGCCCGTCGTCGTGTTGTTCCGCGCGTCGAGATGCGGCTGGAGGAACGCCGGCAGCGTCACCCACTCGGGCACCTGGAAGGACGGCGACCGCCGGTCCGGCACCAGCCGGCCCTCGCCGTCGCGCACCGCCGGCACCAGCGAGCCCCGCTCGTCCACCACGAACGCGCGGGCGAAGGCGCCGTAGCGCACGTACAGCGGGCCCTCGCCCCAGCGCAGGTCCGTGAGGATGTACGGCCCCTCGAAACCCTTCAGCAGCGCGCCCAGTTCACGCAGCACCCGGTGCAACTGCTCCTCGTCGGCCGGATAGACCGTGACGAACTTTCCGCTGCCGTCGCGCGGGGCGTACTTGGTGTTGCGCAGGTGGAGCAGGTGCGGACCCGGCACGAACTTGAAGGGGACCCGCTGCTCGACGCAGTAGTCCCACACGATCCGGGCGATCTCCTCCGCGTTCGCCCGGGTCGCCGAGACGTGGATCTTCCACCCCTGGGCCGGGCCCCGCAGCGGTTCGCCGTCCGGGCCGAGCGGTGTCATCGTCCGCCAGTCGCCGATCCGGGCCGACTCCCAGCCCCCGGGCAGCGGCCGGCGGGCCGCCTCGTAGAGGTGGGAGGCCGTGTCCTGCCCGCCCCGCGTGAGCCGGTCCGGCGTCTCGTAGAAATGCCGGTCGGCCAGCGCGTACACCTCGTACCGCTTGTCCATGCGTCCCCCTCCCTGACGAGCACCGAGCTTTCCAGTCACGCACCGGGCACGCACAGTCACGCCTGTCACGAGAACACCGTGCGGAACGCATGCGTCAAGACATGTTCGGTTTCATTCGAGCGACCACGTCGGCGCCGGTCCACGGAACGCCCACAGGGGCTGCGCAGGTGTCTCATTAGCGCTGTAATGGCCAACGTGGTCAGTCAGGGCGCCCAGGAGCGCGGAACGCGGACACTGCGTGCCGAAGGTGCCCTGAAGGCGATCGCGGTCGATCAGGAGGCGCCCGGACGGCTGCGCCGTGTCCTCGAACAGGCCCTGGTCTTCGCCGGCGCGTCGCTCGCCGCCGTCTACGCGCCCGGCGAGGACGGCGAACTGCTGTGCCTGATGGAGTCGGCCGGGGTCCCGAGGACGCTGTACGGACTGCGCGACAGCTACCCGCGCGCCGGGCGGTCCCCGGTCGCAGAGGCCCACCGCGGCGGCCGGACGGTGTCGCTGGGCCCGGCGGAACTCGCCGAGCACGCCCAGGCCCGGCGCGTTCCGTCCCCCCACTTCTCCCTGACCGCCCTCCCCGTGCGGGCCGGGGGCGGCTGCCTGCTGGCCGTGAGCGAGCGCCCGGGAGGATTCGGCGCCGACGACCTCGGGTGCCTGAAGCTCATCGCCGACGCGGTCGCCTTCACCGCCCCGGCCGCGCCCGCCGAGGCCGGGGAGCTGCCGCCGGGCGCCTTCAGCCTCGCCATGGACACCGGCCGCGTCCGGGTCGGCGACGACCTGCTGGACCTGTTCGGCCTGGACCCGGTGGAGTTCGACGGCCGGGTCGAGACGCTGCTCAGTCTGACCGTCCCCGAGGACCTGCCCTCACTGATGTCCGTGGTGGAGGCCGACCACATGTCCATCGGCGACCGCGAGCTGGAGTTCCGGGTGCTCCAGCCCGCCGGCCCGCCGAAGTGGCTCCGGCTGCGCGGGCGCCTGCTGCCCGGCGGCGAGGGCCGTCCGGCACGGCTCGTGGGCACGGTGGTCGACGTCTCCACGCTGCGCTCCGACGTCACCGACGTCGCCCGGGTCCAGCGCCTGGCCGCCGCGCTGGCCACCGCCGTGACCGTCCGCGACGTCGGCAAGGCCGTGGTCGCCGCGCTGCGCCGGCCGCTCAGGGCCGACCGGATCGCGCTCGCCGAGCTGGAGAGCGAACGGCTCGTCGTCACCGTCCTCGACCCGCCCGAACCCGACGCCTGGCCGGAGCTGTGGCGGTCGGAGTGGCGCACCGAGTGGCCCGACGCGCCTGTGCGCGCCATGCCCACCCTCGCCGCGGCGCTGCGCGAGGGCCGGGCCCGCATCTGGCCCGCCGGCAGCCCCCTCGAACGTGCCCTGGCCGAGGTCGGCCCCGGCGGCCTCGCCGTGCTGCCGCTGCCCGCCGGGAACCGCATGGCCGGAGCCTGTCTGATCGGCTGGGACACCCCGCACGACTTCGGCGCCGACGAACGCGCCCTGCTCACCGCCTGCGCCGGACTCGCCGGGCAGGCCCTGGTACGGGCCCGTGCCTTCGACGCCGAGCACGAACTCGTCGGCATGCTCCAGCGCCAGCTGCTGCCGCGCAGCCTGCCCCGGCTGCCGGGCGCGGTGGCCGTCGCCCGCTACCTGCCCAGCACGGCCGGACTCGAACTCGGCGGCGACTGGTACGACGTCATCCCGCTGCCCGATCACCACGTCGCCCTCGTCATCGGCGACGTCCAGGGCCACAGCGCCGGTGCCGCGACCCTCATGGGCCAGATGCGCACCGCCCTGCGCGCCTACGCCGTCGAGGGGCACCCGCCGGACGTGGTCGTCGCGCACGCCAACCGGCTGCTGACGGGCATGGACAGCGACCTCTTCGCGACCTGCTGCTACGTCGACGTCGACCTGGAGGAGGGCGCCGCGTGGTGCGTGCGGGCCGGGCACCTGCCGCCGGTGCTGCGCTACCCGGACGGCCGGACCGAGATCGCGGAGGCCGAGGGCGGCCCGCCCCTCGGGGTGGTCACCCGGGCCGACTTCCCCATGAGCCCGCTGCGGCTCCCGCCCGGCACCGTGGTCGCCCTGGCCACGGACGGGCTCGTCGAGACACCCGACTCCGACATCGACGAGGGCATGGACCACCTCGCCCAGCGGCTGGCGGACGCCACCCCCGCCGACCTGGGGCTGGTCGCCGACGCCCTCCTGGGCGACGCCCCGCGCAGCGACGACGTCGCCCTGCTCCTGCTGCGCTACGACGGCATGGACCTGCGCCCGCTGCGGGAGAGCTGGACGGTCTGGCGGGTGCCGCAGGCCGTCGGGCACGCCCGCCGCTTCGCCCGGCGCACCCTGCGTTCCTGGGGCGTCACCGCCGACTACGACGCCGTCCTCCTCGTCATCTCCGAACTCGTCACCAACGCCCTGGTCCACACCGACGGCAAGGTCCGCATGGATCTCACCCTCGTCAACGACCGGCTGCGCATCGCGATCGCCGACGCCTCCCCGCGCTCACCGGTCAGACCGACCAGCATCGGCTGGGAGGCCACCGGCGGCCGCGGCATCCTCCTCGTCGAGGCCCTCGCCGCGACCTGGGGCACCCTGCCGGTCAGCGGCGGCAAACAGGTGTGGGCGGAACTGCCGCTCGGGCACCGGCCGACGACGTGACCGGCTGCGCGCGGTGGCGTGGCCGTCGCCGTGCGAAGGGGTGTGCGTGCCCGGGCCCGGCGGCTCGGCCGCAGGGACGCGACCGGCCGGGCCTCTCGGCTGCGACACGAATGGCGGCCCCTCGGCCGCAGGGACATGACCGGCCGGCAGGGGGGGCATGCCCGTGTCCACCGGCTGGTCGAGCCGCCGCGGGGCCGGACCGCCCCGGCGGTGTCTGCTCAGCTCAGCCGCTTCAGCAGCTCCTCCGCCAGCGGGGCCGACGAGGCGGGGTTCTGGCCCGTGACCAGGTTGCGGTCGGTGACCACGTGCGGGGCCCAGGGCTCACCGGCCCGCACGGTCACCCCGGCCTCGGTGAGGCGGTCCTGGAGCAGCCACTTCGCCCGGTCGGCGAGACCGCCCTGGATCTCCTCGGCGTTGGTGAACGCCGCGACCTCGTACCCGGCGAAGGCGTTCCGGCCGTCGCTCCCGACGGCGGCCAGCAGTGCCGCCGGCCCGTGGCAGACGACGCCGAGCGGCCTGCCCGACTCCAGGGCCCGGGCGAGCAGCCGCCCGGAGTCGGCGTTCACCGCGAGGTCCTCCATCGGACCGTGGCCGCCGGGGTAGAAGACGGCCGCGTAGTCCTCCAGCCGGACGTCCTCGAGCCGGACGGGATGCCGCAGCTCGGTGAAGGACTCCAGTGCCTTCGCGATCCGGTCGGCGTTCTCCTGTCCCCCGTTCACCTCGGGAGCCAGGGACGCCCGGTCGACGGTGGGCTCGACACCGCCGGGCGTGGCCACGACGACCTCGTGACCGGCGGCCCGGAACGCCTCCCAGGGGGCGACGGCCTCCTCGGCCCAGAAGCCGGTCGGGTGCCCGGTGCCGTCGGCCAGGGTCCAGGTGTCGGCGCCGGTGACGACGAAGAGGATCTTCGACATGGTGGTGCATCTCCATCAGACGGGCCGCGGTCCAGCAGCGCGGCGATGACTCGGACGATGACGACCGTAGGCGCCCGGATCACATGTTTTCCAATGGCATGACCGATGGCTGCCATAGGTTTTTCCATGGCGGACCCCGGTAGGGTCGGATCCGTGAGGCCCCTCGACCCCGTCGGCGCGGCCGGGACCCCCGCGCAGCCCGACCTCAACCTGCTGCGCACCTTCCTGGCCGTGTACCGCTCCGGCTCCTTCACGGCCGCCGCGCACCTGCTGGGTCTGTCCCAGCCGACCGTCACCACGCAGATCCGCTCCCTGGAGCGGCAGACCCGCCGGGAGCTGTTCGAACGACTGCCGCGCGGCGTCGCCCCGACGGCCGTGGCCCACGACCTCGCGGCACGTGTGGCCGCCCCTCTCGACGCGCTCGCCGCCGCCACCGGCCACGGCCCCAGGGAGCAGGCGCACGCGGAGCCGGTCCACCTGGCCGGCCCTGCGGAACTGCTGTCCACCCGGGCCCTGCCCGCCCTCGCCCCGCTCGTCACGGAGGGCGTCCGGCTGCGCGTCACGACGGGGCTGACCGATCCCCTGCTCGACGAGCTGCGCGCGGGCCGCCACGATCTGGTGATCGCCACCACCCGGCCCCGCGGCCGCACCCTGTCCGCGGTGCCGCTGACGGACGAGGAGTTCGTCCTGGTCGCCGCCCCCGCCTGGGCCGACCGCGTACTGGGACGCACAGCCGCCGGCGGACCGGCCGCGGCGCTCGACGTACCGGCCGCCCTGCACGACGTGCCGCTGATCACGTACGCCGAGGACCTCCCCATCGTGCGGCGCTACTGGCGACACGTCTTCGGCCGGCGTCTCAACTGCCGTGCCGCGGTCTCGGTGCCGGACCTGAGGGGCGTCCTCGCACTGGTCACGGCGGGCGCCGGCTTCAGCGTGCTGCCGCGCTACCTGTGCGCCGGGGAACTGGCGTCCGGTGCCCTGGTCCTCCTCGACGCCCCCGAGGACGCGCCGATCAACACCGGCTTCCTCGTCCAGCGGCCCGGCGCCTCCGGCAGCCCACACGTCACCCTCGTCCGTGACCGACTGCTGGAGGCCGGCCGCACCTGGTGACGCCGCGGGCCAGCCGGGTACCCGCCCTGGCGTAGGACGGAGAGACCGCCACGAGCCGAAGGAAGAGGAACATCATGGCTCAGCACGTCCGCGACATCATGACCGGCGACCCGGTCACCGTCGAGCCGCAGACCTCCGTCGCCGAGGTGGCGCGCATCATGCGCGACGAGGACCTCGGGGCCGTACTGGTGACGGACGGCGACCACCTGCGCGGCCTGGTCACCGACCGTGACCTCGTGGTGCGCTCGGTGAGCCGTGGCGGCGACCCGGAGCGGATCAGCGTGGCCGGTGCGTGCAGCGACGAACTGGTCACCGTCGGCCCCGACGAGGACCTGGGGCAGGCGGTTCAGCTGATGCGCGAGCACTCCGTGCGCCGCATCCCGGTCGTCGACCACGGGCACCCCGTCGGCATCATCTCCCTGGGGGACATGGCCATAGAGCGCGACCCCGAGTCCGCGCTCGGCGACATCAGCGCCGCGCGCCCCAACGCGTGACCGGCGCCCCGCTGGACGGCCCCGCGCACCACACGGCGTGCGGGGCCGTCGCGCGTGTCGCGAACGCCGGGTCCGCGCAGGGGAGTTCGACGCGGCGGCACAGGCGCTCCGCGCCGGGTTTGTTCGGTTTTCCGCCGGGAACTCGAACGGCAGTGGCAAGAAGAAGGAAGATGATGAGTCGTGGAGTCCATGGACACCAGTGCGAAGCCCGTCGTCCGTCAGCACGAGACCGGCTGGTCGAAGGCACGCCGACTGCGCGGCAAGGCCGCCCTGCGCACCTGCCTCCCGGCCGTGGAGGACCGCGGCGCCCCCGTGACGTCACGCTCCGGTTCGGAGTGGAACATCGTCCGGGGCGAGGACTGATCCCTCCCCGCGGCCCCGCGCGGTGACGATCCGAGCAACTCCGCGCATCGACAAGTAAAAGAAGTGATGTTCACATCCGCCGGTTCACGACTAAGGTGAACCGAATGAAGGCTCTCGTGCTGTCCGGCGGCGCAGGAACAAGACTGAGGCCGATCACACACACGTCGGCCAAGCAACTGGTGCCCGTGGCCAACAAGGCAGTGCTGTTCTACGGGTTGGAGTCGATCGCCGAGGCCGGCATCACCGACGTGGGCATGATCGTCGGAGAGACGGCCGACGAGATCGAGGAAGCGGTCGGGGACGGGTCGAGGTTCGGCCTCAAGGTGACCTATATCCCCCAGGAGCGGCCCCTCGGGCTGGCCCACGCGGTGCTGATCGCCCGGGACTACCTCGGTGACGACGACTTCGTGATGTACCTCGGCGACAACTTCATCGTCGGCGGCATCACCGGCCTCGTCGACGAGTTCCGCCGCAACCGGCCCGACGCGCAGATCCTGCTCACCCGCGTCGCCGACCCCCGCGCCTTCGGGGTCGCCGAACTCGGCCCGTCGGGCCAGGTGATCGGCCTGGAGGAGAAGCCCGAGCAGCCCAAGAGCGATCTCGCGCTGGTCGGCGTCTACATGTTCACGCCCCTCATCCACGAGGCCGTGCGCGCCATCGAACCGTCCTGGCGCGGCGAACTGGAGATCACCCACGCCATCCAGCACCTGATAGACACCCGCGCCGACGTGCGCTCCACGGTCATCAAGGGTTACTGGAAGGACACCGGCAACGTCGGCGACATGCTCGAGGTGAACCGCACGGTCCTCGAAGCCATGGAGCGCCGCATCGACGGCGAGGTGGACGACGCGTCCGAGACCATCGGACGCGTCGTGCTCGAAGAGGGCGCGCGGATCGTCAACTCCCGTGTCGTCGGACCCGTCGTCATCGGCTCGGGCACCGTCGTCAGCAACTCCTACGTCGGCCCCTTCACCTCCGTCGCCGAGAACTGCCGGATCACCGACAGCGAGCTGGAGTTCTCCATCGTGCTGCGGGACTCCTCGATCCAGGGCGTCGGCCGCATCGAGGCCTCGCTGATCGGCCGGCACGTCGAGGTGACCCCCGCCCCCAGCGTCCCCAGCGCCCACCGTCTCGTCCTCGGAGATCACAGCAAGGTGCAGATCACTTCATGAACCTCCTCGTCACCGGCGCCGCCGGGTTCATCGGCTCCCGCTACGTCCGGGCACTGCTCGCCTCGGACGCGCCCGACGCGCCGCGCATCACCGTGCTGGACAAGCTCACCTACGCCGGCACCCTCGACAACCTCGAACTCACGCACCCGCGCCTGGAGTTCGTACAGGGCGACATCTGCGACGCCGAACTGGTCGACAAACTGATGGCCGACGCGGACCAGGTCGTGCACTTCGCCGCCGAGTCCCATGTCGACCGCTCCATCAGCGGCGCCGCCGACTTCGTCCGCACCAACGTCCTCGGCACCCAGACCCTGCTGGACGCCGCCCTGCGCCACGACGCCGGCCCCTTCGTGCACGTCTCCACCGACGAGGTCTACGGCTCCATCGAGTCCGGCTCCTGGCCCGAGGACCACCCGCTCCAGCCGAACTCGCCCTACTCGGCCTCCAAGGCCTCCTCCGACCTCCTCGCCCTGGCCTACCACCGCACCCACGGTCTGGACGTGCGTGTCACCCGCTGCTCCAACAACTACGGTCCGCACCAGTTCCCCGAGAAGGTCATCCCGCTCTTCGTCACCAACCTCCTCGACGGCCACAAGGTGCCGCTGTACGGCGAGGGCCGCAACATCCGCGACTGGCTGCACGTCGACGACCACTGCCAGGGCGTCGACCTCGCCCGCACCAAGGGCCGTCCCGGCGAGGTCTACAACATCGGAGGCGGCACCGAGCTCACCAACAAGGAACTCACCGGCCTGCTCCTGGAAGCCTGCGGCGCCGGCTGGGACCGGGTGGAGTACGTCGAGGACCGCAAGGGCCACGACCTGCGCTACTCCGTCGACTGGTCCAAGGCCCGCGACGAACTCGGCTACCGCCCCCGCCACGACTTCACCACCGGCCTCGCCGAGACCGTCGCCTGGTACCGCTACAACCGGGCTTGGTGGGAGCCTCTGAAGCGGCGCGTAGCCCAGGAGCGGGCATGAGGTGGCTGATCGCCGGGGCGGGCGGGATGCTCGGCCGTGACGTCGTCGAGGAACTCACGCGGCGCGGCGAGACGGTCGTGGGCCTCGGCCGCGCCGCCCTCGACATCACGGACCCCGGGGCAGTCGACGCCGCCGTACGGGAGCACCGCCCCGGCCTCGTCGTGAACTGCGCCGCCTACACGGCCGTCGACGACGCCGAGACCGACGAGGGCCGCGCCCTGGAGATCAACGGCGACGGCCCCCGCCTGCTGGCCCGGGCCTGCGCCGCGCACGACGCCCGCCTGATTCACGTCTCCACCGACTACGTCTTCTCCGGCGAGGCCCGCACCACCCCCTACCCGGAGGATCACCCGACCGGCCCGCGCACCGCCTACGGCCGTACCAAGCTGGCCGGGGAGCGGGCCGTGCTGGAGGAGCTCCCCGGTGCGAGCGCGATCGTGCGCACGGCGTGGCTGTACGGCGTCCACGGCCCCAACTTCGTCCGCACCATGATCGGACTGGAGGCGCGGCGGGACACCCTCGACGTCGTCGACGACCAGCGCGGGCAGCCCACTTGGAGCGCGGACGTCGCCGAGCGGATCGCCGATCTCGGACCCCGTCTCGGCCCCGGCGCGCACGGCGTCTTCCACGCGACCAGCTCCGGCGAGGCCTCCTGGTACGACCTCGCCCGCGAGGTGTTCTCCCTCATCGGCGCGGACCCCGACCGGGTGCGCCCCACCAGCAGCGCGGCCTTCCCCCGGCCGGCGCCCCGCCCGGCGTACAGCGCCCTCGCGCACCGGCGGTGGCAGGAGATCGGCCTGCCGCTGCCACGCGACTGGCGCTCCGCCCTGCACGAAGCACTGCCCCGCATCCGCAAGGAAGGTCTTCCTCGTGAAACGCCATGAGTTCCTCCGGGAACTGCACAAGGTCAGCGCCAATCGCAACTACCTGGAGATCGGCGTCAACGACGGGCGCAGCCTGACGCTGTCCCGCGTGCCCAGCATCGCGATCGACCCGGCCTTCAAGGTGGTCTCGGAGCTGAGGTGCGACGTCCACCTGGTGAAGGCGACCAGCGACGACTTCTTCGCGCGTGACAATCCGCTCCAGCACCTCAAGGGCGGCCGTCACCCGCTGCGCAACCTGCGCCGCGGCCGCAGCCCGATCGGCTACTGGCGCCGCACGACGCTGGACCTGTCGTTCATCGACGGCATGCACCTGTTCGAGTTCGCGCTGCGCGACTTCATGAACGTCGAGAAGTACTCGGACTGGGGCAGCGTGATCGTCCTCGACGACATGCTGCCGCGCAGCGTGGACGAGGCCGCCCGGGACCGGCACACCAACGCCTGGACCGGCGACGTCTTCAAGATCACCGAGGTGCTGGCGCGTTACCGTCCCGACCTGGTCACGGTGCAGGTGGACACCGCCCCCACCGGCCAGCTGGTCGTCTTCGGTGCCGACCCGGACAACCGGGTCCTGCACGACAAGTACGACGAGATCATGGCCGAGTACAAGATCCCCGACCCGCAGAAGGTTCCGGAGGCGATCCTGGAGCGGGCCGGCGCGGTCCGCCCGGAGGCCCTCCTGGAAGCGGGCTTCTGGCGGCCTCTCACGCAGGCCCGCAACCGTGGCCTGCCCCGCTCCGTCGGCTGGGAGCCCCTGCGCAAGGCCCTGCAGCAGGTCGGCGTCAGCCGCTGAGACGACGGCGCCGGCCACCGCCCGGGGGCGGCCGGCGCCGACGCTCTTCCCGGCCCCGGGCGCAACACAGGCCCGGCCCCGGGCGGCAACACAGGCCCGGGACGCGCACGACGCAGGCCCGGACGCTGCTCGCGTCCGGGCCTGCGGTATGTCCCTCGTTCCTCGGCTGGGGGAGCTACGCCCCCTGCCCGCCCCGCAGTTCCCCGTAGTACGCCAGGCAGGCCTCGTACGAGGGCAGGAGCCCCCGGCGCTCCGCCTCGGCCAGGGTCGGGGCCTGCTGGTCCTTGGGGGACAGGAGCGGGGTGATGCCCTCGGGCCATTCGATGCCCAGGGCCGGGTCGAGCGGGTGGATGCCGTGTTCGCGGCCCGGGGCGTAGCCCTCCGAGCACAGATAGACCACCGTCGCGTCGTCCGTGAGGGCCATGAAGGCGTGACCGAGGCCCTCGGCGAGGAACACGGCGTGACGCGTGTCGTCGTCGAGCCGTACGGCCTCCCACTTCCCGTAGGTGGGGGAGCCGACGCGGATGTCGATCACCACGTCCAGAACGGCGCCGCGTACGCACGTGACGTACTTGGCCTGGCTGGGCGGCACGTCGGCGAAGTGCACACCGCGCAGCACGCCCCGCCGCGAGACCGAGCAGTTGGCCTGGGCCAGGGACAGGTCGTACCCCGTCGCCTCACGGAACTCGGCACCGCGGTACCACTCGTGGAAGCTGCCCCGGTCGTCCGGAAAGATCTTGGGTTCCAGGACCCAGGCGCCCTCTATTCCCAGGGGTCGCACGTCGTCACCGCCCTCCGGTCTTGATACGGGAATTCACCTTGCGGCGCGCGGCGCCGAGCACGCGTCGCGCACGCCGGGCCAGCCGCAGCGCGACACCGGGCCCGGGAACCGGTGTCACCAGCACGCTTCCGCCCCCGGCCCGCAGCGCGAACGGCAGGCCGGCGAAGCGGGCTCCCTCGGCGCCCGGGTTCAGACACACGGCAACCCGCCAGACGTCGCCGGAGAGGTCCTCGCCGCGCAGATCCGCCGCCAGCACCGAGCCCGCCCGGTCCGCGTCGGGGGAGAGGGCGCCGGAGGTCTCCAGGATCCGGCTGGAGGAGACGAACCGCAGCCGCGCCCGGGTGCCGGCCGGGACGTGCACCGGGAGCAGGACACGGAAGCGCCCGTCGGAGACGGAGACGTCCCCGAGCTGCACACGGCCCAGTCCGAGCCGCTTGCCGCGCGCGCCGAGTTCCAGGGAGAGGTTGCCGTGCGGTTCGGTCCAGTACGGCAGTACCGCACGGTCGCCGACGACTCCCGCACGGGGCGTGGGCCGCTCCTCGCGCGGCGCCGGGCCGAGGCGGCACTCCTTGGTCCAGCCGCCCGACTTCACCCGGACGAGGGCGTCCCAGACGCCGTCGCGGGGCAGATCCGCCGGGTCGACCGTGGCGGTCGCCCGCAGCACCAGCCGGACCTCCTCGCCGTCCCCGGCCGGCACCGTCTCGCGGGTGAACTCCACCGGCTGGAAGTACTGCGCGGCGCTGGAGCGCTCCCGCAGCAGCAGATCCGCCGTGGCCTGCCCGAACCGCGCGGCGGTCTCCGAGGCCACCCAGCGCACCGCCTCGGTGACGTCCTTCGGCACGTCGGTCAGCGGCGCCGCCTCGGCGTCGGCGGGGAACAGCATCGGCTCGCCGCCGGACAGGTACTCGGCCGTGAAGCCGATGCGGAGCGAGCCGTCGCGCCACTCGATGCCCCCGGGGGCCGCCGTGGGCGCGACACCCGCCTCCCACTCCGCGAAGGCCACCACGTCGTCGTACCGGTCGGCCGCCGTCAGCGCCGCGATGACCTGCTGCGTCGGCTGAAGACCGGCGGTGACGCCGGGCCCGAAGCGCTCGACGACGACCTCGTGGATCTCCCCGAACAGTTCCCTGCGGTAGTCGTCCGGCAGGCTCAGCAGGCGCCGCGCCCGCAGCCGCTCCACCATCTCCACGCGCAGCCACCGCCGGAACAGCCGGTCGCGCACCGGACCGGGCTCCGTGTACTGCTCGACGACGTCGAGGGCCTCGCGCAGGTTCTCGAAGTAGCCGACGGGGTCGAAGCGTTCGAAGCCCGCGTTGGAGCCGTCGTCCCGCCGGATGTGGTAGTAGCAGACGTAGTCGCTGAGCACCGAGACGTTCTCCGCGCGCAGATACGCCTCGGCGATGAAGACGTGGTCCTCCAGGCGCCGTCTGCCCTCGGGAAAGCGCAGGCCGATACGGTCCAGGAAGGCCCGGCGGACCATCTTGTGCGGGGTGAGACTGTCGATGAGCGGGGCGTTCTCGACGGTGGCACGCGGGTGGTTGCGGCGGAACAGCTCCACCGGCACCCCGCGGTTCTTGCCGGCCATCTTGCCCACGACGACATCGGCGCCGTTGGCCGTGCCGTAGTCGTACATCCGCTCCAGGGCCTCGTCGCCCAGGTAGTCGTCGTTGTCGACGAACATCACGAACTCGCCCCGGGAGGCCTCGATGCCGACGTTGCGGGGCTTGCCCGACCAGCCGGAGTTCTCCTGGTGGATGACCTTCATCCGGGGGTCCTCGGCGGCGAGCGCGTCGAGCCGGGCCGGGGTCTCGTCGGTCGAGCCGTCGTCGACGAAGATCACCTCGAACTCGTCGGGAGGCAGCGACTGCCGCTGCAGCGAGGAGATGCAGTCCTCGATGTAGATCCCCGGGTTGTACACGGGGACGATGACGCTGACCTTGACCGGCATCGGGTTTCCGGGCCCCTTCGGGTCGCTTGCCGTAGACGTCCTGTTGTACTGCGTGGTGCCCGATGCTAACCCGCTCGGCGAGGTCGCCTCACCTTTCGAGACCTCGCCGTGATCACTTCCACGGAGAGGGCAACTGAGCTGCGGCGTCTGTCTGTTCGCGGTCAAACGGGTTCCGGGCCGGAGCGTCCCGCACCCTCTAGGGTGATGATGTGCGACTGCTCCTGATGTCCGACACCCATCTGCCCAGGCGTGCGAGGGAACTGCCCGCCCCCCTGCTCGCCGAACTCCCGCGCGCCGACGTGGTGTTCCACGCCGGGGACTGGGTCGACACGGACACCCTTGATCTGCTGGAGGCGCGCTGCCGCAAGCTCGTCGCGGTGTACGGGAACAACGACGGGCCGGATCTGCGGGCCCGGCTGCCGGAGGTGGCCTTCGCGGAGCTGGGCGGGCTGCGCTTCGGCGTGGTGCACGAGACGGGCGCCAAACAGGGCCGGGAGCAGCGGTGCGCCGCCCGATTTCCCGACCTTGACGTGCTTGTCTTCGGCCACAGCCACATCCCCTGGGACACCACGGCCGCCACCGGCCTGCGCCTGCTGAACCCGGGCTCCCCGACGGACCGGCGCCGCCAGCCCCACTGCACCTACATGACCGCCATGGTCGCCGACGGGCGGCTCACGGATGTGGAACTGCACCGGCTGCCGCCCCGCGCACCGCGCTGAACCGCCCGCCGTGCCCGTGACGTGATCGCCGCATGGGGCAGGACGAGCGGTACCTCCTGGACAACCGGCAGGCCGAGGCCGGCACACGCTTCGACGCGCTGGCTGCCCTCTTCGACGCCTCCACGTTCCGGCACTTCGAGACGGCCGGCATCGCCGAGGGCTGGCGGTGCTGGGAGGTCGGGGCGGGCGGCCCGAGCGTCGCGGCGTGGCTGCGCGAGCGCGTCGGACCGCGGGGCCGCGTGATCGCCACCGACATCGACGTCTCCTGGACCGGGACGGCCGCCACCGAGGGCGTCGAGGTGCTCCGGCACGACGTCGGCCGCGACGCTCCTCCGCCCGGCCCCTTCGACCTGGTGCACGCCCGTCTCGTCCTGGTCCACGTCCCCGAGCGCGACGCCGCGCTGCGCGCCATGGTCCAGGCGCTGCGGCCCGGCGGCCTGCTGCTGGTCGAGGACGCCGACCCCGCGCTCCAGCCGCTGATCTGTCCCGACGAGCACGGCCCGGAACAGCAGCGCGCCAACCGGCTCCGCAACGGCTTCAGGGAACTGCTGCGGCAGAGCGGCGCCGACCTCTCCTACGGGCGCCGACTGCCGCGGCTGCTGCGCGAGGCGGGCCTCGTGGACGTCGAGGCCGACGCCTACTTCCCGGTCACCTCGCCCGCCTGCGACGTCCTGGAGGCGGCCACCGTCCGGCAGGTGCGGGACCGGCTCGTCGCGGCGGGCCTCGCCACGGACGAGGAGGTCGACGGGCACCTCGCCGCGGTGGAGGCGGGCCGCCTGGACCTCGCCACCTCACCGATGATCTCGGCGTGGGGCCGCAGACCGTCAGGGGACGACTTGCGGCGAGCCGTCTAGGTCCCGACCTGCCTCTCCGTGAACCCGGTGCTGTCGAAGCCGGGCTCCAGTTCCACACCGGTGGCGTTCAGGAAGAAGGCCACCATCTGGTACTGCCCCACCAGCATGAGGATCTCGATCAGTTCGGCGTCGCCGAAGTGCCCGGCCAGTGCCTCCCAGGTCGCGTCGGGCAGTGTGGCGTCGCCGTGCAACTCCTCCGCCGCGCGGATCAGCTGCCGCTGGAGGTCCGGCCAGCCCGGGTGCCTCCGGTCCTTCGCCGATGCGGTCGATGTCCGCGTCAGGGAGGCCCGCGGCCCTGGCCAGGGGAAGGTGCCGCCCCCATTCGTACCGGGCGCGGGTGTTCCACGCGGTGCGCAGGATCAGTAACTCGCGCAGGTCTCCCGGCAGCCGGCCCCTGCCGAGCAACTGCCCGCCGAAGGGCAGGAACCGCTCGTACAGATCGGGGTGGCGCACCAGCGTGGTGAAGATGTTCGGGACCTCGCCCCCCGGGTCGCGGGGAGCGAGCGCCAGCAGTTCCCGGGTCCGCGGGTCCCGCCGCTCCCCGGGGAGCGGCGCGACCCGCGGACGGTTGGTTCGGGCGGCTTCGTCGCGCTGTGACATGGCGGCCTCCGCTTTCCGAGGGACTCACCCCAGGAGACCGGCTGAACGCCCGGCAGGGAAGGCCCGGGAGCGGTCAGCCCGTCGGGTCGAGGACGATCTTGCGGACGCCGTCGGAGCGGCCCGCGAACAGTTCGTACGCCGCCGGCCCTTCGGAGAGGGCGAAGCGGTGGGAGACCACGGCCTCGGGCGTGATCCGTCCGGCACGGGTGAGGGCGATCAGGGGAGGGAGTTCGTAGTGCACCGAGCACAGCCCGATGGCGAACTCCAGTTCCTTGACCTGCGCCAGGTACATGTGGAACGGGAAGGCCTTGTTCTGGCTGACTCCGATCACACTGACCCGGCCCGCCTGCCGTACGGCCTTGCAGGCGAGCTGGATGGTGGCGTCGGAACCGACGGCCTCCACCACGGCGTCCGGCCCGCGGCCGGCGGTCATGTCCCGGATGGCCGACCGCACGTCGTCACCCTCGACCGGCTCGACGCCCAGGCCGGCGGCGAAGGCGCGGCGTTCCGCGACCAGGTCCACACCCAGCACCCGTGCCGCGCCCATCGCGAAGGCGGACTGAGCCGCCATCAGGCCCACCGGGCCGAGGCCGACGACCAGGACGGTCTCGCCCGGCTGGATGCGGGCACGGCGGCAGCCGTACCAGGCGGTGGGGGCGTTGTCCGTCAGGACGACGGCGGCCTCGTCGGAGATGTCCTCGGGCACGTGCACCAGGTTGACATCGGCCTGGGGTACCGCCAGGGCCTGGGCCTGGCTGCCCGGGAGCTTCGGACCGACTCCGTAGCAGAGCTCCGTGCTCGACGTGGCGCGCTCGCACCGGGCGGTGAACCCGGCCGCGCACTGCCGGCACTGGGCACAGCCGACGGAGGCGGGCACCAGGACCCGGTCGCCGGGCTTGAACCGGGTGACCCGGCTGCCGGTGTCGACGACCACGCCGACGCACTCGTGTCCCGGTGTGTAGCCCAGTTCCGGGCTGAACCCGTTGTCTTCGTAGATGTGCAGGTCGCTGCCGCAGATGCCGGCCGCGGTCACCCGGACCACCGCGTCGGCGGGGCCGGTGACGGCCGGGTCGGGGACGTCCCCGAAGCGGATGTCGTGACGGCCGTGGTAGGTCAGTGCCTTCATCGGATCTCCCCTTCCCCGGGCCTGGTCAGTCCGCGATCTTCAGCACCAGCTTGCCGTGGTTGTCACCACGGAACAGGCGCATCAGGGTCTCGGGGAACGCCGTGACCGGGCCGGACACCACGTCCTCCAGGGACTTCAGCCGGCCCTCCGCCCGCCACGCGGCCATCTGCGCGATGCCCTCCGCGTACCTCTCGGCGTAGTCGAACACCACGATGCCCGTCATGGAGGCGCGGTTCACCAGCAGCGACAGGTAGTTGGCGGGGCCTTGCGGCTTGGTGCTGTTGTACTGGGAGATCGCGCCGCAGACCACGACGCGGGCACCGCGCGCCAGCCGCAGCAGCACGGCGTCCAGGACGTCGCCGCCGACGTTGTCGAAGTACACGTCCACGCCGTCGGGGGCGTGCTCGCGCAGCGCCTTGCGGACGTCCTCGCTGCGGTAGTCGATCGCGGCGTCGAACCCGAACTCGTCCACCACCAGACGGCACTTGGCCTCGCCGCCGGCGATGCCGATGACCCGGCATCCGAGGATCTTGGCGATCTGCCCGACGACGCTGCCGACGGCTCCGGCCGCTCCGGAGACCACGACGGTCTGCCCAGGCTCGGGACGCCCGACCTCGATCAGGCCGAAGTAGGCGGTCAGCCCCGACATGCCGAGCGTGCCGAGATAGGTCGGCAGGGGAGCGGCCGCGGGGTCGACCTTGGTCACGCCGCGCCCGTCCGACACGCAGTACTCCTGCACACCGAACGTGCCCGACACATGGTCGCCGACCGCGAACCCGGAGTGCCGGGAGGCGACCACCCGTCCCACCGCCCCGGCGCGCATCACCTCGCCGATCTCCACCGGGCGGATGTACGACCTGCCGGCGTTCATCCAGCCGCGCATCGCCGGGTCGATCGACAGGCAGAGGACCTGTACCAGGAACTCCCCGTCGCCCGGCTGCCTC
This sequence comes from Streptomyces sp. NPDC047880, assembly GCF_040706515.1. NCBI lineage: Bacteria > Bacillati > Actinomycetota > Actinomycetes > Kitasatosporales > Streptomycetaceae > Streptomyces > Streptomyces sp. NPDC047880. Next base: position 77,271 of record NZ_JBEZOK010000034.1, read on the forward strand.
GCCGGCTCCTCGACATGCTCCCAGTCGGTGGGAGCGGGCTCTCCCACGGGACGTGCGGCCAGGCGTACCTGGCGGTTGATCGTAGTCATCTGCGGCGACTCTCCTCGGCTGCATACCGTCCAGTCGGTACGGCCGTGAGCGTACGGGTGCCCGCCGTCCGGGGCAAGAGCCGGTCCGGCACGACTTACGGCTCATGCGGGCGGCGATGCCGGGGCGGCGGGCTATTCCTGCCCGGGCACCGCCATTTCGCCGAGGAGTGACCAGTCGTCCTGCGGGACGTTCGCGTTCACGATGCGCGGCGTCTCGGCCAGATGCGGGGGCAGCGTCCGCTGCGCGGCCTTGAAGTGCGCGGACTGCACGTGTGCGGCTCCGGCCGCCTCGTCGCGGAAGGCCTCGACGAGGACGTACTCGGAAGGCTCCTCCACGCTTCGCGACCAGTCGAACCACAGGCAGCCGGGCTCGGCGCGCGTCGCCCGGGTGAAATCGGCGGCGATCTCGGGCCAGCGGTCGGCGTGCTCGGGGCGGACCCGGAACTTGGCGGTGATGAAGATCATGAGGTTCCCTCCGTTGCTGGGTTGCTGGGTTGTTGGGTTGCTGGGTTGCCGAGTTGCTGAATCGCTGTGTCACGGAGCTGCTGCGCGGCGCCGGTGTTCAGGGGGACCGGCGCGGGTGCACCGCCCCTTCCGTCCCGGTGAGCGGTGCTCCCGTGCCGCCCCAGCGCAGCGCCACGATCTCCGCGGCGACCGACACCGCCACCTCCTCGGGCGTACGGGCCCCGAGGTCGAGGCCGACCGGTGAGCGCATCCGGGACAGCTCCCCTGCCGTGAGCCCGGCCTCGGCCAGCCGGGCCGCCCGGTCGGCGTGGGTGCGGCGGCTGCCCATCGCCCCGATGTAGGCGGCCGGGCGGCGCAGCGCCTCCGTCAGCAGCGGCACGTCGAACTTCGGGTCGTGCGTGAGGACGCAGATCACCGTGCGCTCGTCCGTGGCCGTCTCCCGAAGGTAGCGGTGCGGCCACTCGGCGACCACCTCGACGCCCTCGGGGAAGCGCTGCGGTGTGGCGAAGACGGGGCGGGCGTCGCAGACGGTGACCCGGTAGCCCAGGAAGTCGCCGATGCGGGCCACGGCCGCGGCATAGTCGATCGCGCCGAAGACCAGCATCCGCGGGGGCGGGGCGAACGACTGCAGGAACACACTGACGGCGTCCTCGCGGCGCTGCCCCCCGGGCCCGTAGTGCCGCAGACCGGTCGCGCCGAGGGCGAGTTCGCCGCGGGCGTCGGCGGTCACGGCCGCGTCCAGGCCGCTCGTGCCGAGCGAGCCGACGGCCCGGTCCGGCCACACGGCGAGGGCGGCACCGCGCGGTGCCGGTCCGTCGGTCACGGTCGCCACGGTGACCGGTTCGCCCGCCGCGACCGAGTCCGCGACCGCGCCGAAGCCGGGATCGCGCTCGGGCGTGACGGCACGCACGAGCAGTGTGATCTCGCCCCCGCAGGTCAGGCCGACCGCGAAGGCGTCCTCGTCGCTGTAGCCGAAGGTCTCCAGCCGGGCTTCGCCGTCCGCGGCGACGGCCTGCGCCAGCTCGAACACCGCTCCCTCGACACAGCCCCCGGACACGCTGCCCACGACCTCGTCGTCCGGGCCCACCGCCATCGCCGCGCCCGGGTCGCGCGGCGCACTGCGGCTGACCTCGACCACCGTCGCGAGGCCGAACGGCACCCCGGCCGCGTACCACCGGCTCAGCACCGGGAGAACGTCACGCACGAGCCGCTCCTCTCGATCCGGGCTCCCTCGCCGGGTACCCCGGCGGCGGTTAATTCCGTTGTGGCCTCCCGCGCCGGTCTGCTGCACTGCACAGGACAGCGACACCGACCGTTCCGAGGAGTTCCCGAATGCGCACTGCGTGCATGTCCCCCCAGTCAGGAAAGGACCTCTCTCCGAAGGACATGACGCTTCGTGCACATGATCAACCTTGGAATTCTCGCCCATGTCGACGCCGGTAAGACCAGCCTGACCGAGCGGCTGCTCCATTCGGCCGGTGTGATCGACGAGATCGGCAGCGTCGACGACGGCAACACCCGCACCGACACCCTCGCCCTGGAACGGCAGCGCGGCATCACCATCAAGTCGGCCGTCGTGTCGTTCCCGCTCGACGGCGTGACCGTCAACCTCATCGACACCCCCGGCCACCCGGACTTCATCGCCGAGGTGGAGCGCGTGCTCGGCGTGCTCGACGGTGTCGTCCTGGTGATCTCCGCCGTGGAGGGCGTGCAGGCGCAGACGCGGGTGCTGATGCGGACGCTCCAGCGGCTGCGCATCCCGACCCTGTTCTTCGTCAACAAGATCGACCGCGGCGGGGCACGCCACGAGGCGCTGCTGCGGGAGATCTCGGCGCGGCTGACGCCCGCGATCGTGCCGATGGGGACCGCCACCGGTCTCGGCACCCGCACGGCCCGCTTCATCCCCGGGCCCGGGACGGCCGGAGCCCTGGACGTCCTGGCCGAGCACGACGACACCCTGCTGGCGGCGTACGTCGAGAACACCGTCACGGACGCGCTGCTGCACGCGTCCCTCGTCAGGCAGACCCGGGAGTCGCTCGTCCACCCCGTCTACTTCGGTTCCGCCGCCACCGGCGCGGGCGTGGCGGCGCTGCTGTCCGGTGTCGAAACCCTGCTGCCGGTGGCCGACGGGGACGCGGACGGGCCGGTCTCCGCCACCGTGTTCAAGATCGACCGGGGCCCGGCGGGGGAGAAGGTCGCCTACGCCCGGATGTTCTCCGGGACCCTGTGCACCCGCGACAGGGTCCCCTTCGGTGCGGACGGGGCCGAAGGCCGGATCACCGGCATCAGCGTCTTCGGCCACGGCACGGACACCCGCGCGGACTCGGTCACGGCCGGCCGGATCGCCCGCCTCACCGGACTCGGCGACATCCGGATCGGCGACGCGATCGGCGAACCCCGCACGGCGCACGAGCACTTCTTCGCCCCGCCGACCCTGGAGACGGTCGTCGTCCCCGGCCCGGACGTCGACCGGGGGGCGCTCCACGTGGCGCTCACCCAGCTCGCCGAGCAGGACCCGCTGATCGGCCTCCGCCGCGACGAACGCCGCCGGGAGACCTCCGTCTCCCTGTACGGCGAAGTGCAGAAGGAGGTCATCCAGGCCACCCTCGCCGGGGAGTACGGCCTGGACGTCACCTTCCGCGAGACGACGCCCCTGTGCGTCGAGCGGCTCCTCGGCAGCGGGCAGGCCGTGGAGTTCAACAAGAAGGACCCCAATCCGTTCCTCGCGACGGTCGGCCTGCGCGTCGACCCCGCCCCGGTCGGTTCGGGCGTCGGCTTCCGGCTGGAGGTGGAGCTCGGCTCGATGCCGTACGCCTTCTTCAAGGCCGTCGAGGACACCGTCCGCGAGACCCTGGAGCAGGGACTGCACGGCTGGCGGGTCACCGACTGCGTGGTCACCATGACCCACTGCGGCTACTCGCCCCGCCAGAGCCATGCCCACCAGGGCTTCGACAAGAGCATGTCGAGCACGGGCGCCGACTTCCGCGGTGTCACCCCGCTGGTGCTCCTCGAGGCGCTGCGGCGGGCCGGGACGCGCGTCCACGAGCCGCTGCACCGCTTCCGCATCGAGGCGCCCGCCGACACCCTGGGCGCCCTGCTGCCGGCCCTCGCCCGGTTCGCGGCCGTACCGGAGACGACGCGCAACAGGGCGGAGCTCTGCGTCCTGGAAGGCACCGTGCCGGCCGCCCGGGTGCACGCCCTCCAGCAGGAGCTGCCGGGGCTCACCCGTGGGGAGGGCGAGCTGGAGAGCTCCTTCGCCCACTACGCGCCGGTCACGCACGGCACGATCCCCGAACGCCCGCGCACCGACCACAACCCGCTGAACAGGAAGGAGTACTTGTTGAACGTGACACGAAGGGTGGGTGGTTGACGTGTGAGGGTTCTCCGGGCGGGAACTTACTCCGGAGTCAGGGGTGTTGACGGTGTCCTGATATGGCCGGACTGTAATGCACATGCCGACTATCCGAGCGCGTCTGCTGGTCGTCCTGGGTGTCCTCTTCGGCTCCGTCTCGGTGGCGGGCGTACCGCCGGCCACCGCCGCGCCCCCGCCCGGCTCCCTCTGGTTCGACGATCCCACCGTCACCGTGCGAGGCGGCCGCTTCATTGACGCCCACGGCCGCGAGATCGTGCTGCGCGGCTACAACGTCTCCGGCGAGACCAAGCTCGCGGAGAACAAGGGCCTGCCCTTCGCCTCGGTCGCCGACGCCCGCACGTCGGCGACCGCGCTGCGCGCCCTCGGCGGCGGCAACACCGTCCGCTTCCTGCTGTCCTGGGCCTACGCCGAACCCGAGCGCGGCCAGGTGGACACTGGCTATCTGGCCGCCGCGACCGACCAGATGAAGGCCTTCCTGGACGCCGGTATCCGCGTCTATCCCGACTTCCACCAGGACCTCTACTCCCGCCACCTCTTCGACACCGACAGCTGGTACACCGGCGACGGGGCCCCCGAGTGGGCCGTGGACGCCGGGAACTACCCGGACGAGTCCTGCGGGATCTGCCTGTTCTGGGGACAGAACATCACCCAGAACGAGGCCGTGAAGCGGGCCACGTACGACTTCTGGCACAACGCGCACGGCGTGCAGGACGCCTTCCTCGCCACCGCGCAGAAGACCATGGAACACCTGCGACAGCACCTGAGCGCCGACCAGTTCAAGGGCATCGCCGGCTTCGACCCCTACAACGAGCCGCACGCGGGCGTGTACGACTCCGGGCAGACCAGCCGTGCCTGGGAAAAGGACGTGCTCTGGCCCTTCTACGAGAAGTTCCGGGCCCGCATGGACACGGCCGGCTGGCGCGACAAGCCCGCGCTCGTCGAACCGAACCTCTTCTGGAACGCCAACCTGGACTTCCAGAAGCAGGAGGGCGGCCTGCTGGACGCCGGCCCGCTCGGACCGCGCTACGTGTTCAACACGCACTTCTACGACCAGAAGGCCATCTCCGGGGTCTTCATGTGGGGCAAGGCGGCCGACGGCCAGTACGCGGGCGACTTCCGCACCGTCCGCGAGCGGGCCGCCGCCGCACGGACGGCAGCCGTGGTCAGCGAGTTCGGGCATCCCCTCGCCGGCACCGTCTCCGACAAGGCGCCGACCGTCCTCAAGGCGATGTACCAGGCGCTCGACTCCCGCCTCAAGGGCGCCGACTGGTGGTCCGACCCGGCCGCCTCGGGCCCCGTGCTCTCCGGCTCGCAGTGGCAGTGGGACATCTACAACGGCCGCCATCGCGAACCGATGAACGGCAACCCCGGCAAGGTGCTCACCACCGGCGACGCCTGGAACGACGAGGACCTGTCCGCCGTACGGCTCGACGACACGGGCACGCCCGTGCTGCGCCAGGACGCCCGGCTCCTGGACCGCCTCTACCCGAGCGCCACCGCCGGTGAGACCGTCGCCTTCACCTACGAGGACCGCTCCCGGGACGGGGCGACGACCCTGACCTGGAACCCGGTGCCCGGCTCCCTGCCGAACGTGCGGCGGCTGGTGGGGTCAGGACAGTACGGGCTGCTGCTGTGGCGCTCGAACGGCGGCCCGGCACCCACCGAACTGCACCTGCCGGCGAGCTTCCCGACCGGGTCCACCACGGTCGTCTCCGACCTGGCCACGGTCCACGCCCCACCGGCCTACCCCTCGACGAGCGCGGTCGGCGTGGCGCAGGAACCCGGCGGCACGGGAAGCCGCCGCCTGCTGCTCACCGCGCCGGACTCGGGCGTCCTGCACTACGCGCTGGTGACCAACGGGGCGACGGCTCCCCCGGCGGAACTGCTCGCAGCGGCCCGCTCCGAACTCGCCGTGTGGGCCGCGAAGGAGGTCAGTTAGCGGACGGGCTCGTCCAGCCGGCCGCGACCTGGCCGAGCCGGACGCGCTGCGGGTGGTCACCGACCGGCACGGACACGACCTTCTTCCCGGAGGCGAAGTCGATGGCCGTGACCTGGTCGGTGCCGCTCTCGGACACCACGCAGGACTTGCCGTCACCGCTGACCGTGGCCCAGTAGGGCTTGGCGGCGGTGACGAGCGGGCCTTCCTGGAGGGTGGCGCGGTCGACGACGGTGGCGTAGTCGTCCATGGTGCCCGCGACGCACAGCTTGCGGCCGTCCGGGCTCATCGAGATGCCGTGGTGGCGCGAGTCGTTGACGAAGGTCGTGCGGTCGTCGCCGGTCGCCGGGTTCTTCGGCAGGGTCTTGGTGCGGGTGATCTTGTCGGCGGCGATGTCGTACTCGAAGAAGCCGTTGAAGAAGGAGACCTGGAAGTACAGCTTCGACTCGTCCGGGGAGAAGACGGCCGGGCGGACCGCGTCGGAGTGGTCCTTGAGCCCGAGCGCGTCGAGGTGCGCACGCATGTCGATGACCTTGACCTGCTTGTACGTCGCCGCGTCGACGACGGTGATGCGCCGGTCGCCCTTCGTCCAGTCCAGCCACGGGGCGTCGGTCTGCGTGTTCACGTCCCCGATCGCCATGTTGTAGATGTACTTGCCGTCGCGGGTGAAGATGTTCTCGTGCGGCTTGTCGCCGGTGCCGAACTTGCCCAGTTCCCTGCCGGAGACGATGTCCAGCACGTGCACGGTGTTGGAGGTCGACGCCGATACCGCCACGCGCTTGCCGTCGGGGGAGACCGCCATGTGGTCGGAGCGGTAACCGGACACCGGGAAACGCCAGTTGAGCTTCCCGGAGGCGAGGTCGATCGAGACGACGTCGGCGAAGCTGGGCCGCGAGACGACCACCGCCGTCCCGTCCGGCGTGGAGTACATGTCGTCGACGAACTGGTCATGGCCCTCGCCGACGCTGTTGCGGATCGCCATGAAGTAGATCCACTTGATCGGGTCGGCGTTGATCGCCGCCATCCGCTCGTCCTTGTCGGGGACGACGTTGATCCGGCCGATCTTCGCGAAGTCACCGCCGGAGCGGATGACATCGGCGGTGCCGTCCCAGTTGTTGCCCACGAACAGCACCTCGCGCAGCGCGGCGGAGGAGCCCGGGGCCGCCGTGGCGGCGGTCGCGGGAACGGTGAAGGTCAGGGCCAGGGCTGCGGCTACGGAGCACAGGTGCCGGCGTCGGAAGACGGGCATGACGGCTCCCCTCTCTGCTGTGGGGTCGCTGCTGCGGGGACGAGCATGGTGAGTGGGACATGCCAAAGCGGATGGCGCGTGGAAACTGAACACACGTGCTTTCAGAGTCAACTTACTGCAAAGTAAGGAAGGGGTGGCCTTCTCCACAAGACCGCGTGCACGACAAAATCGGTGTTCGAACGACGAAGGGATAGCCGGTGCCGGGCAGACTCAGAGCGCCGACCGGCCGCTACGGCGGCAAGACCGCCGAGGAACGGCAGGCCGAGCGACGCCGGCGGTTTCTCGACGCCGCGCTCCAGCTGTTCGGCGACACCCCCGGTTTCCGCTCCACCACGGTCGCGGCCCTCAGTGAGGCGGCCGGGCTGTCCACCCGGCAGTTCTACGAGGAGTTCCGCACCCTCGAGGACGTGCTCGCCGCGCTGCACCTCCAGGTCAACGGCTGGGCCGAGGCCGCGGCGCTGGAGGCGGCCTCGGGTGCGGCCGGCCTGCCGCTCGTGGAGCGCGCCACGGCTGTCTTCCGCGCCTACGCGGGGAACGTCACCGCCGATCCGCGCCGGATCCGCATCACCTTCGTCGAGATCATCGGCGTCAGCCCGCGCCTGGAGGAGCAGCGGCTCGCCCGCCGGGCCGGCTGGGTGGACCTCATCTGCGCCGAGGCCGACGCCGCCGCCGCACGCGGGGAGGCCGCACCGCGCGACTACCGCCTCCCCGCCACGGGCTTCATCGGGAGCGTCAACGGCCTGCTGCATGACTGGAGCGCCGGCTGGGTCGACGCGACCCTCGACGAGGTCGTCGACGAACTGGTCCGGCAGTTGCTGGGCATCCTGTGGCCGCCGGGATGGAAGCCGGAAGGGTGACGGTGGTTGCCGGGTGCGGGGGAGTGCCCTCCGCCCGCCGTCCGGCCCCCGGCCGGTCGCGGCCCCTGCCGGGCGGCACCTGCGCCGGTGGCCCCCGAGCTGGTCACGGCCACCGCCGTGAGACCGGCACCGCGGACCGCGGAGCGGACGACGGCGGTCTCCTGAGCCAGGTACGGACGGGCCCGGCTTGATCAGGGTCTGACCGGCTATCAGCTCAACAACCGCGTCCTGACCGCGGCGAGGACTTCCGTGCGGCTGCGCGGGCCGTTGTCGGCTGCGATGAGGTGGTCGCCGATGCGCAGCGAGAAGGTGATCAGGCAGCGGGCCTCGACATCGTCCTCGTCGGGACAGAAGGCTCCGTAGAGCTCACGCAGATAGTCCATGCGCCGGTTGTCGGCCCGGCGGAGGCAACGCGCGACGCCTTCGTCGCGCCGGGCCCAGTCCCGGATCGCGAGCTCGACCCCGGCGCTGGTCACGCGCTTCTCACCCGACCCCACGAAGTCGAAGAGGCGCCCGAGCCGCTCGCGGGCGTCGCCCCCGTCGCGCTCGATCCGCTCGATGACATCCTCGGTGACCGCTCGCTCCCAGGTGTCGAGCATCTCCTCCAGCAGGCCGGCACGGTTGCGGAAGTAGCCGTAGAAACCGCCCTTGCTGACGCCGAGCGCCTGGGCGAGGACCTCGACCCGGACAGCCTCGGGGCCGCCGGCGGCGAGCGCCCGCAGCCCTTCCTCGATCCACTTGTCCCGCGGTGTACGGATCGCGCCCATGCTGTGCCTTCCCTCACGTGTCCCGCCCAAGTATACGGAGGCGTATAGATGGGTCTATGCTCGATCTATACGCCACCGTATAGACAAGGATCTGCCATGAGCGGTCTGCGCCTTCCCTCAACCGACCACACGTCCCGCCCCTGGCGGATCCACGAGATCGCCGGCGACTTCCGGCTCGAGGATCTGTGGGCGCTGCCGACGCCGGGCGGCCCGGACGACCTGCATCACCTGGTCCAGCAGATGGCGGAGGGCAAGGGCGGTCCGGACGGCGGCAACCCCGTGGGCCGCTTCCTCTTCGCGGTGCGCTGGAAGCTCGGCGCGCTGCTGGGCTGGGACAAGCCGGACTCGGGTGTCGGCGGCCGGGTGGCGACGCTGCGCGACCGGCTGCCGGACGACCTGCGCGTGGGGCCGCAGGGGCCCGACCTCAGCGCTGCGCCCTTCACATCGGTCTTCCAGACACACGACGAGTGGGCCGCCGAGTGCGCCAACAAGACCATGCACGGGGTGATGCACATCGGCTGGGTGCCCGACGGGAAGGGCGGCTACCGCGGTCAGATGGCCGTCCTGGTGAAGCCCAACGGCCGCCTCGGCTCCCTGTACATGCTCGGCATCAAGCCTTTCCGGTATCTGGGGGTGTACCCGGCCCTGATGCGGTCGATCGGCCGGGAGTGGCGAGAGAACGCGGCGCGCCGAACGGCGCGCTGACGCCTCTCCTCCCCGCGACCCGGGCTCCACCCGAGCCCCCGCTCCTGGAACGGCGGGGGCTCGGGCGAGAACCCGAAGGTTCACCAGAACCGCTCAGACCGAAACCAGCACCACGAGATCCGCCGCCACCACCAGCGCGACCGCCAGAAGAAGTCCGGCCAGCAGCCGCGCGCGGAGCCTGCGGTAGACCGCCTCGTACTCGCTCCGCAGTTCCTCATCGCGCCGGGCCGTGTGCTGCCACGAAGCCCGGGCGAGGGCCAGATGCTCCGCCGCGAACAGCCGCTCCACCTCGGCCTGTTGTCCCTCCGTAAGCCAGTCGAGCCCGGCGGCGAAGCGGGCGGCCGCCGTGTGGGCCTCCTCGCGGGCGGCGGCGGCCAGGAGGTGGCCCTCGACCTCGTTGTGGAACGCTCGCAGGTCCACGGGAAGCCGCTCCATGGCGGTCATCGGTGCGTCAGCTCCCGCTCGGCCGCCGCGACGGCCTCGTGGTGCAGGTCGAACGCCGGGGATTCACTGCGGATCCGCGGCAGGGCGACGAAGTTGTGCCGCGGCGGCGGGCAGGAGGTCGCCCACTCCAGGGAGCGCCCGTAGCCCCACGGGTCGTCGGTCGTGACCTTCTCGCCGTGCTTCGCCGTCTTCCACACGTTGTAGAAGAACGGCAGCATCGACATGCCGAGCAGGAACGAGAAGACGCTCGACACCGTGTTGAGAGTCGTCAGACCCTCCACCGCCAGATAGTCGGGGATCCGCCGCTGCATGCCGCCGGCGCCCAGCCAGTGCTGGACCAGGAACGTGCCGTGGAAGCCGATGAACAGCGTCCAGAAGGTGATCTTCCCGAGGCGCTCGTCCAGCATCCTCCCGGTGAACTTGGGCCACCAGAAGTGGAACCCGGAGAACATCGCGAACACGACCGTCCCGAAGATCACGTAGTGGAAGTGCGCCACCACGAAGTACGTGTCGGAGACGTGGAAGTCGATCGGCGGCGAGGCCAGGATGACACCGGTCAGACCACCGAAGGTGAAGGTGATCAGGAAGCCGGTCGCCCAGAGCATCGGTGTCTCGAAGGACAG
>NZ_JBEZOK010000035.1:0-69804 GCF_040706515.1 Streptomyces sp. NPDC047880
CAAACGCGACTACATCTTCAACGGCACCCTGACCGTCACCGCGATCGTCATCTGGCTCCGAGACACCGTCCAAGAGCCATCAGAAACGGCCTAGGGGCGGGGAGTCGTTCGGTGATCTGGAGTGTGCGGACGTGGCGGTGAGGTTGCCGGGGGATCGACGCTGCTGCCGGGCATCTTCGTGGGCACGGAGCGATGTACGTCGGTCTGGACCACGGCCGAATCGACATGGATCGGTTGCGGATAGTGCTGAGGCATCTTCGGCCGTGGCATCCTGCCGCACATGTCGTGGCACTGAGGAGCGGACGGCTGGGTTCTGCAGGTCAGGCCCACTTCTGGTGGTGTGTGTCGGCACACGGCAGAGTGCGCAGTCCCGCGGTGCTGTCGTCCAGGCAGTGTCCGGTCACGGCGTTCTTGAGTGTGATGGCGTCGTCGCCACCCGCGTCGATGGTCCAGTGCTGGGCGGAGGAGACGGTGCAGTCCTGGATGCGCAGGCCGGTGCGGGTGTCGGCGATGCACCTCGCGGTGGCCTGGTTGCGGATCTGGCGGGTGCCGTCGGAGAGCGTGCGGAGGGTCCACCACTGGTAGGGCAGGTGATTGCACTTGTAGGAGCGCAGCCCGTAGTCGAGGCTGTCGTCGAGGCAGCTCCCAGTGCTTCTGTTGATGAAGATCTGGGTTGTGGGCGGGGGCTTACGGGGGTTGGATGGGGCGCCGCCTTCGCCCTGCTGTTCGGTGACCGAGCCGTGTGCTGCAGGTGCAGTGGGGGAACTGTCCACGACGAGCAGGGCAGCGAGCATGCCTACTGTGGCTCCGGCGGCTGCGAAGGTCCACCGGCCGGTGAGAAGCGCACGCATTGGGCGCCGCTGTGTGCTGGGTGCGGGTTGCGGTGTGGCTGCCGGGGCAGGGCCGGGGGCGGCCGTGCTCGGGGCATCGTTCGGGCGGGTCCGGTCGGCGGCTTCCCACAGGATCCGGTACTGGGCCGGGTCGGCGCCCAGCGCCTGGCACAGGTCGCGGACGACTGTCCACGGTGGGACGGTGTCGCCCCGGAAGTAGCGGGAGAGCGATGAGTCGCTGATGGCGACCTGCTGTTCGAGGGTGCGCAGAGTGCGCCCTGAGCGTTGCTGTAGTTCACGAAGTGCCTGCCCCAGCTGACGTGCGGGGGAGGGAGATGCGGGTGGCCGGCCGGTCGTCACGGTGGTCTCCGAAGGCGCGCAAATGGGTGTTCTGCCGACTGCTTCAAGTCCCGGGACACAGACGTCCCAGCAGGTCAGAAATGTATGGATCCCGAAATAGCTGAAGCAAGCGGGACCGCATGGCCATAAGTCACCAATGGCTGCAAACTCGGCGTACCGGCTGCGGAGATCACCTCCAGGGGTGAGCGCACCGGTCGTCCCTGGCCGTGCCGGCGTGCGCCGGTTGAGGCCGTCTCACCTCTTAGTGAAAGGAAACGCCGACATGCGTGTACACACGCTGTTGCCTGCCCTTGCCGCGCTCGCTGTCACTGGATGGGGGCTCGGCGCGGGGGCACCCGCTGCCGCCGCACCTGTCCCGGTCGCGGCGGAGGCCGCACCCGTGGAAGCCAGCCCGCGCGCCGCCTGCCTGGTGATCACCGCCCAGGGAGGCGGCCACCCGACGATCTTCAACCGGTGGGCGGACGTCCGCAACGACTGCGGGCGCCACATCGACCGGGTCACCGTCCAGCTCGACTACCACGTCGACCCCGCATGCCAGGCCCTCGCGCCCGGTCAGTCCGCCCGGTACCACTGGATCTCGACACTCCAGGAGAACATCGAGGCGAACTACGCGTACGAGTGCCCCGGCCCCTGACCCGCCGACCGACACACGTCCCAAAGGAGCAACTCGTGCGCAACCGACTCGCTCTGCTCGGCGTAACTGCCGTGCTGGCCTTCGGCGCCTTCGCGGCGCCGGGGCAGGCCGCCTCTGCCTCGCCGGCCGGGCCCGCCGCGGTCCCGACCGCCAAGGCGTCCTGGCCGTGCGGCTTCTCGCACCACAAGGGCGTCCCGCAGTACGGGGACTGGTACTACAACTGCACCTGGGCCCCGGCACGCATCACCATCAAGTGGGTCGACGGTCACGTCAGCTGGGCATGTGTCGAAGCCGGCATGGCCAAGCGGCTCGGTGATCTGCACACCGTCGAAGATGCCTGGATCAGCGCAAGGTGCTGACCGACCGGACGGGCCCGAGCCGTCAAAACCACACCGTCTTGCGGTGAGGCCCGGCGAGGTCTGTACGGCGTGAGAGAACCGGCCGTTGAACAACCCGCCGAGCCCCGGGACCTTCCGGGGCTCGGCAGCTTTAAGCGGGGTAGGCACGCGCCCCGAAGCCGGGCAGACTGGACAGCGCCCAGCGCGTCGCCCGGTCCCCTTCAGGGGTACGGACCGCCGGCGGGCCACACGACCAATCATGTGGCTATGCCGATCACGGCGATACCGGACCAGTATCCACGGTCAACCGACCGTTACTGAAAGACAGACCCGCCGCATACATCATGCGCTGCGATCGGTCAGCGTTCCAACCATGGAAGACGATCCGGTCCCGGCCGTCCGTACCCTCCACCACATCCTGACCACCCGGGCCCCGTACCCTGCCCGCGAGAGTGCCCGTCGTCATCAGCGGCGCGTCCGCCTTGACATAGGGGCCGGTGAGACGGTCGGCCACCGCGTACCCGATGCCGTAGTCGTCCGTGCGGTACGGCCCGCCCGAATACAGCAGCACGTACTGCTGGCCCCGCTTGATCAGCGTGGGTGCCTCCACGACGTCGCCTTCCCACTCCCGATCCTGCGTCAGCAGCGTGACCGGTTCGGCCTGCAGTCGGGTGCCGTCCCCGGAAACGGGTTGAAGGTGCAGCGAGGTCCGCATGCCGCAACAGTTCCCGTCGTTCTTCCACACCACATACCGCTGCCCGTCCTCGCTGTAGTGGGCCGCGTCGATGGCGCCTCCCTGCTCCACGGGACAAATCAGTGGCTCCTCGCCCACTGGGCGGAAGGGCCTCTGCGGCCCGGCGGACAGGGCGACGCCGATGCACTGCCGTCCGCTGACCCGGTGGTGCGCGGTGTAGTACAGGGTCAAACCACGGCCGTTGTCGAACACCTCAGGCGCCCACACCCGCGGCTCATGCGGATCCACCCACGCACCCAGCACGGGCAGCGCGTCACGCGCGGCGGCCGACCAGCGCACCAGATCACGTGATGTGGCCCGCTGCACGTTCCTGCCGTTTCCGCTCGTGGCATAGGCGTGGAACACACCTTGCGCCCTGACCACGTCCGGATCGGGAAAATTCATGTCAAGGACCGGCCCGCTGCCGACCGCACCGGCGTGGGCCGGTGAGAGGCAGACCGCGACCGACGCCGCGAACACCACGACCCGGCGCAGCCAGCACCGCAGAACCTCGATCATTGATCCATCTCCCCAGGAGTTCTCGCCGAGAGCGCACTCGGTCCCTCAACGTGTTACACGGAATAACGACGCGGCCGCCCGCGTGTTGCGGATGAAGAGCCCGTATCGGCAGGGTCGTTCCGGCCTCACCCAACGCCGGAACCTCGCCTCTCACCACACGCCACGGCCCAGAAGCATCAACTGGAGGCAGGTGGCGCCGGTGGCCGGGCCTCCCCCGCCTCAGGCGGACGTACCCTGCATCCTTCGAACGAGTGAAGGTCATCGTCTCCGCGCAACCGCGGGCCCCAGGGCCGTTTCCTGCACAGGCGACACCACCCGCTCAACCATGGGCAGCCCGCTCTTGCGCACGACCCTCGCCTCGGCTGCCCCTGTTGCGGCGGCGCACAGACCTCGTTGCCCTTCGTGCCCGCACACGCCGCCGAGTACAGCTCGGCGCTGAAGATCCGCCGAGTACAGCTCGGCGCTGAAGATCCGCCGAGTGCAGTACGACGCGCCCGGGACTCCAACAGCTGTTCCTCGGGCAACACCGACGAGGAGTACCTGACGGTGAAGAACTACTCCTCCCGCTCGACGCACAACCTCAAGGGCTACGTCGTCAAAGACGCCACCGGCAATCGCTTCACCTTCACCGCCAACCACTACCTGCAGCCCGGCGATCACGTGAAGCTGCGCGGCGGCCACGACCCGGACGCCGACACCCACAACGTCGACTACCGCGCCAACTGCAACTTCCTGTGCAACAACGACAAGGACACCATCTACCTGTACAAGCCCTCAGGCAGCCGCGCCAACGTCCACAAGAACACCAGCGCAGCGACGACCCCGACGGCAACGGCTACATCAACTTCCACGGCTAGTACTCGAGCTGGAGAACGTGATCTTGCTGGCCGGGGCCGGACGGCCGAACCGTGGGGTGCTCGCCCACCACGTACAACTCCTAACAGAATGCGTCGTCTCTAGCGTGGCTGGTTCCTCCGCGGCCCGATACCGAGGTGTCCTGGAGTCGCCGCATGCGGCGAAGGACAGGACTGGCGACAGCCGGGGTTGCGGCCCTGGTCTGGGGCGAGTGGTTGAACTGGCGCTGGTCTCGGGCGGTCGTGGGGAGTAGCGGGGGCGCTTCCGCGGCCGTAGTGGTGTTGGGGTACCGGAATCCACAAGCGACGGCGAATTTGATCAACCGATGGCGAGTCCGTGCTGGAATCCGCTTTATCGGCGCTGACGGGGCGCATGGGACCTGCGTGATCTTCAGCGGCGGTGCGACCAGCAGCGGCGCCACGGAGGCCCATCTGATGGCTGACTACGCGAAGTCAGTGCTTGAGTTCGACGGCACGGTGCTCCTCGAAGATCAAAGCGCGACGACCTGGGAGAACATCGTGAACGTGATCCCACTGCTTGAAGACGTGGATCGCATCAAGATCGCCTCCCAGCCAGCTCATGCGCTCAAGGCCCGTGCGTACTTGCGGCGGCAGCGCCCCGATCTTGCGGACAGGCTGGCGCGCGCGGATGACTACCGCCCTGGCGAGTGGATGTTCGTCAAACCCGTTGTTGGCTCTGTACGGACTTTGGACACTCCGCGGCCTCAAGGCCGACGAGCGGAAGGTCTCGCTGTAGACAGCCGCCGTCGTTTGGCCTCAGGCATGGTGGTTCTTGAGCCGACGCCAGCAGATGATGCTGCACCCCGGAGTGAGGAGGGCTTCGTGGATGCCGCCTGCGGATCTCCCAGCCGATCCGCAGGCGGCGGAACCAGTGCAGGTGGGCGAACGCGCGCGCCACGAGCCAGCGTTGGGTGCCCAGGCCGGAAGCTTGCTCGGTGCCGCGGCGGGCGATCATCGGTTTCACGCCGAGATCCCCAGACGAGACGGCGGTATGTCGTGGTCGTAGCCGCGGTCGGCCAGTAACACGTCCGGGCGGCGTCGGGGCCGGCCGCGCTTGCCTCGCACCAGCGGCGCAGCTTGCACAAGCGGAATGAGCTGAGTGACGTCATTGCGGTTGCAGCCGGTCAGGGTGACGGCGAGTGGGATACCGGTGGCGTCGGTGATCAGGTGGTGTTCGCTGCCCGTCCTGCCCCGGCCGACGGGGCTTCGCCCGGTCTTGGAGTCCCCTATATCCCGCATGCCAGCGTCTCATGAGGCGGCTGAGCATCACCGGCGCCTCCTGAAACGGGAAACGACATGGGTACCATCCTTAGTGATCTGCAACGCGTGCAGTGGACACGCCTCCAGGCAGCCGGAGAGTCAACAGCACGTACGGTGCCGGCTCTCTTGTCCAAAGCAGCATGGTCCGACCGGGACACGGCACGGCGGGCCGTGGACGAACTGGGTGACCTTGTCTGCGAAAGGGGCTTCGTCGTGCAAGAGGCGACGGCCCCCACCGTGCCCTTCCTCATTGAACTGGCCGGTGCGCCCCACGTCAGCTGCAAGACAGAGGTACTTGAACTCCTTCGGAAGGTATTTACCGGACGGCAGTGGAGTGCTGCATCACAGGCCTTCTCCTCCCGGCACGACACCCACCTGGCCCAGCAGGTCGCGTGGGAAAAAGCGACTCAGGAGGCCGTCCTGGCAGGACGGCACGTCTTCGAGAGCCTGACAGCATCGGTAGACCCTGATGTCGCCCGCGCCGCCGCCGAGCTACTGCAATTCCTCGCGGATCAAGCTCAGCAGTCCGCCGGAGCCAAGGAAAGAGGCGACAAGTGAGGCAGGTGAGCAGGCGGGCCGTCATCGGCGGCACGGTGGCCGTCGCCGTCCCAGGAACCGGCGGGCTGATCGCTTCACGCCTCACAGCCTGGGAGGGCCCGCCCATCCGGCAAGACCATATTGCCGCCCCGCTGCGTGGTACGGCACCACTCCCTCATGCGCACGTCATCTCATTGCACTTAGTAGACGGCCAAGGCCGCCTCGGCGCCCTGCGCGCTGCCCACCACGCTGTCGCTGCGATTGACGGCGGAGAGATCACCGCCTGGCTGGCGTTGGGTGAGAGCGCGCTGGCCCTGGAGGCAGACAGGCCACGCCAGCTCAAGCAAATGCCGTCGTTCACCGGCGACCTATTGGATCCCGCGCGGTCCCATGGTGATCTCCAGCTGCAGATCACCGGGACCTCGACCCGTGTTACGCGACAGGCGGCTGAGCAGACGCTGCGGGACTTGCCTCAGTGCCGAGTGCGCTGGCGTCTGGACGGTGTGCGCCCGGATAATCGCACAGAGGGCGGAAGAGGGCTGGCGCGTAACCCATTCCATTTCACCGAGGGATACGGAACCCCCTCCACTTCTGCGGGAGTCACCGAGCGCGCACTCATATTTGATCAGTACCGCACAAGGAATGACAGCCACCAGTAACAGATTGATTGAACACCGCCCCCCAGGGCGCACCGTGTCAGTGGCCGAACAACGATCGCGGACTCAAAAATTTCACTTCACCCGTCACCAAAGAGCGGGGTATGGGCGATTCGCTCAGAAGGGGTCCTGGTCAGGTGCGGGGATCACCTGACCAGGACCGGCTATCAACTTGAACGTCGAGCGTTCATGGAGTTTATGAGGGCAGCTCCACGCTCGGCATCGTCGACACTGACCGCAAAGTCCTTGCCATTGTGGGTGCGGATTACCAGACACTCACCGCTGCGCAGCATCACAGTTGTGCCCAGCCCGCCCAGCCGGTATCCCCAGCCACCGACCTGGGAAGGCGTACGCGTCTCGACGCGGGCAGAGGCAATGCCATCGGCCGCCCAGCGTCGCGCCGGCCAGCGCAGCGGCCCGAAGGCCACCTCAAGGCCTCGCTCACTGACCCGTGCCTGCACCGAGGCGAAGCCGAGCACCAGGACAGAGGCAAGAGCAAACGGCCCGGCCAGCAGGGCAGCCTCAGCCCCCATCAAACCCCCGAGTCCCGCCACGACGGCGGCCACTGCTACGACACCTGTCACGGCGGCTGTCACATGGAGCCAGGGGTTGGACGTGCGGGAGAGCCACACGAAGCGCTCTCCTGCGGGAATCTCCATGGTCGGTCCGCCTCCTGTCGGCACCACGGCCGGAGTGCGGCGACTGGCCAGTAAGGCGGCCGCGCCCACACCAACAGCCGCTATGAGCGTCACGACGACAGAGAACGTCACCGAGTCCGCCTCGCGCCAGTCCGCGCGGTCCAGATTCGCCCGCACCACAGAGGCCTGGCCGCCCAGGAGCATCACACCCCCAAATCCGAGCGTCGCGCCGGCCCACCCCCCTACTCCGCCGCTCGAAGTGACACGGGCCCGCCACCACACCAGCGCCACAAGCGCCGCTGCCACCCCCCAGATCAGCGCCGGGAAGAGCGACGCCGCCCACAAAGGCATGGAACTGTCGGGCCTGCCCGAGCCGGCGTCCCAGTGCGTCGCCAGCCGGTCCGGAAGCCGGTGGCCGGCGACGAGCGGCAACGCCACCAGCAGCGCCAGGATCCCTAACACCCAGCCGGTGACACCCCACGCCGCAGCGCTCCTGCGTCCCGCACGGTCGATCACGAAATCCCCCTGATCATGTCGATGAGATCCTTCTTGCTGTATCCGAGGCGCGCCACGTCGGCCACGACATCACGGACGTGATCCAGCAACACCGAGCGTTCAGCCGCCCCATGGGTCACCGTCACGCCTCTGCCGCGCCGGAACTCCAACACTCCCTCGTCACGCAGCGCTCGAAGACCACGCAGAACCGTATTCACGTTGATTCCCAGCGCATGGGAGAGGTCCCGTGCTGGGGGAAGCCGGTCACCCGGCTCACACTCCCCCTCAGCAATGGCACGTCGGATGGCACCGGCCACCTGCTCATGCAGGGGGCGATTGTTCGCAGTGTTCAGCCTTAGCAACATGGTGCTATAGATGAGAGCACCAAAGGCTCGAAGAGATGGCTTCGCACAGCGGCCGGCGTCTGTGGTGGCAGATCAGCCCCAGCAGCAAGCGCTTCACTCCAGGAACAGGCGTCGACCCTGATGGCGGGTCGCCTACCAGGCCACCCGGCCTGCTCAATACCTCGATGGCCTCCTCGCCGTGGCCCTCGCCGGCCAGGAGCTGGCCGAGGGCCCGGCGGATCCGGCGCAGCTATGGTCGTCTCGGTGCTCGAACTGCTCCAACAGGAACTCCCGGAGCCGCGGATGGCAGCGCATCGTGCGCCCGCCGGCCGACCAGACGACGGCGTCCCCGCTCGCCAAGGCCCTCACCGCGCTGATCGACCACAACGACGGCCTTCCGCTGAGCAACGGCGCGGCAGACATGGGTTCCGCCGACGACGCGGCGCCCCCGCCCGACAGCAGCCGCGTCGCCCAGACCGCGATCACCTGCGCGGACTCCAGCCTGCGCCCCGGCTGCGAACGTCTCGACAGGGACGAGGCCCGCATCAAAGCCGCCTCCCCCGTCTTCGGCGCGGCCTGGTCCACCGGCGTCTACCTCTGTTACGACTGGCCGTTCGACGGCGAGCGCGCCACACGCCAGGTGAACGCCGACGGCGCGGCCCCCATCCTGGTGGTCGGCGGCACCGGCGATCCGACTACCCCATACCCCGGCGCCCGCCACATGGCCCACGCCCTGGGCGACGGTGTCGGCGTGCTCCTGAAGGCCGAGGAGGAGGGCCACGGCACATACCCGCAGAACCGCTGCGTCAAGGGGGCGGTCGATCAATACCTCCGCACGGGCCGCACCCCGGCCCCGGGGACGGTGTGCCGGGGCAGCATGTCCTGAGCCCCGTACGGATCCGCCGGGCGGCCGGCTGCGCTCCAGGCGGAGCACGGACATGACGACGTCGTTTCCGGAAAATCGTGGCCGGGCCGCGCAACTGTGCCCCCACGTCCCGCCCGCAAGGACACATTGATCGAAGCCATCGCTGCGGCCCGCGATTTCAGAAGCGAGGCGAATCGGGCAGGAGAACGGCCTACCACCCTCGCAGCCCCGTGTGACCACACGGCCAGGGCTGGTCCCTTCCTGTACGGCCAGGTCGTCACCCGTGGCCGGGGCCCGTCCCCCGGTCCGCCACGGGCTGGACACGACCGGCTCCGGGATCTGCTCGGGGACGTCGTCGCCCAGGCCGTCGGCCACCAGCTCGTCGGCGGTGCGGAGGCTCGTCTCCGGTGCCGCCCGCCCTCCTCGCCCAGGCCCGGCCGGGCGGGAAGATCCTGTTCACCCTCTCGGGCTGACTCTACGGATACGCCCGCGTCCTGCTCACCGTGAACCGCGACGGCACCGCCGAGGGCCACCTGCTGGGCGGCACCGTCTCTTTCATGTCCGCCCGCCCCCACGCGGCGCCGGCGTTCGGCCACCCCGCCCACGGGCCGCGGGCCTACCCGCCATCGGCCGGGCGGCCCGGGACTCCCCGGAGCGGACCACGGCCGCCACCGAGGAGGCGTTCCACCTTCGGTCTCCTCGCCCAGTGCGCCGCGTCGGACGCGCAGATGACGACCGTCGGCGATGTCGTGCACCTGGTCGACGTCGTCACCGGCTCGGCCGCCACCCTCACCCCGCGCGAGGGCCGGTGGGAGGTCCGCGAGGGCGGCCCCGTGCGACTCCGGGAGCGGATCAAGACTGTGCTGTCCGCGTACGACGAGGCGGGCCAGCCGAGGCAGGAGACGTTCACCCTGCACGTCTACGACGGCAGGCAGCACTGCGGCATCCACACGTGACCGGCCTTGCCGCTGCCCAGGCCCTGACAAGCCGCCACGGGACCGGAAGTCCCCAGGCGCCCTGACGGAGGGATGTGACGGACCTCCGGCCGGGCGCGGGTCGCCGCACTCGGCGGCCAGAGCCTCAGCTCCGGCCCGCGCCGCCGCAGCACGGTCCTGGCCATGTCACGATCGCGGGGAGCGGGCCTCAGGCGTCCTGCACGAGGTAGCGGGAGGACTCATCACCGGTGTCCCACGAGCCGGTGCAGCAGCTTCGCCCACCGCCCCAGGTAAGCCAGGCACTGGTCCGGCGTGCCCAGCAGGTGGTGCTCGGCGTCGTTCAGCAGCCCGGCCAGTCCGTCTCCGCCCTCGTCGTCGTCGAGTCCGGGAGCGTCCGGGTCGCGCAGCGGGCGCAGACTCCCGGCCGCGGGGACGGAGGCGGTGAAGCTGTAGCGGCCCGGCAGGTTGAGGTTCTTGTGCTTCAGCGGCGACAGCCGCGCAACCGACAAGAGCGAGGCGGGCCGCGGTGCGGCGGGCGGAACGCTGCCGGCGTGGCGGGGGCGCTACCAGCCACCGGCGGCACGGTAACGGGGTGACCCTCCTGTTACCCGGACGGCGAGGCCGACAGCGGCCGGTCGGCGTCCTCCGGTACCCCCGGGAATGTAGCCCTCCGGATCCCGTGCCGACTGAGGGATTGTCAGTGCAATGTCACATTACTATGTTGCACGTCACACAGTAGTGGCATGCACCCGTCAGTGTCTGCCGCGCCGTACGCACCGCTGCAAGGACCCATCCCCCACCTCCGACACAGGAGCCGCAGGTGTCCCAGCGATCTAACGGCAGCCGTCATTTTCTCCGCAGAGCCCTCCTCGCCGCACTCGCCACGGTGACGCTGCTCGGGGCCGTCCTCTGCAACGTGTCCACCGCTGAGGCGCACGTACCGCCCCCGTCCCGCAACTTCACCGACCCGGCTGTCCCTGCCGACCACCCACACGACGAGGTTGAGCGTCTCGCCTCCGCACCACGGCCCATGCGGCGGCCCGCACCCGCACCCGGCACGAATGCCGGCATCCGCGTTCCCGGCCCGCAGACGCCGACCACCCCCAAGACGGCCGAAGACGCGAGGGCTACGCCCTCCACGGCCCTCGCGTGCACCCTCGACGACGTCAACCGCCTAGGACCGGAGCAGTTCGCCGACTTCCTCGCCGACCCGGCCGTCACCTCCGACGGCTGTCTGCGCGACCTCCTCTGGACCTGGGACGCGCGTCTGACGCCGGTCATGTCCGATGTGCACGTCCAAGCCGTGTCCCGCCGCATCTCGGCCCTGGCCGCCGCCCACGACGGCAGGAACGGCAGCCACCTGCTGGAGATGCTCACCTACCTGCACGCCGTGGCCTACCACGACTTCTCCCGCAGTGAAATCGACGTCACCGACCCGCCCACCACCGAGGCGATGCGCCGCGCCATCCACGCCTTCGGCACCGCCCGCCGGTCCTTCGACGCGACGCGCACCAACGCCGAGTCGCTGCGCGAGACGCTCTACGCGGGCAGCGCCACCGGACTGCGCCATTCACAACTCGACCTGATACGCAAGGTGCTGGCCACCATGAACCAGTACCACACCATCACCTACAAGGACCCTTCCTGGGGAGGAGCGGCCCTCGCCGCGCTCTCCGTGAACTACCTCGGCGTCTACCCGGGCAACAACGACACCGCCTTCCACACGCTCGTCGCCCGCAACGCCCCCTACCGCGATGCCTTCCGCGCGTTCTCCACCTACACCCACCTCAAGGGAACGCCCAACGAGTGGGTCGCGCGCGACGCCCTCGCCGAGTACGGCCGCTTCGGGCAGATCGCACCCCTGACACCCGCGATCGTGCCGGACCTCGGTGCGCTCCTCACCCCGGTCGTCCGTAACTTCGGTCGCGGCAGCGCGCCCTGGGCGCGGCTCGCGTCCTGGCTCGACTTCTACGGAGCCTGCAGGCCCTACGCCGTCTGCAAGGACGACATCGAACGGGAGATCTTCCCCCAGACATACCGCTACGACAACGAGGCCATCAAGGTGCGCACCGGCCTCGATCGCGCCGCCGTCGACCAGCTCTACTATGCGAGCAAGCAGGTCAAGGCGCAGTTCCACCGGGTGCTGGGCACCGAGGAGCCGCTCGTCGGCGACACCAACACCAGCCTCGTCATCATCCTGTATGCCTCCCGCGCGGACTACGAGAACTACCATCCGCTGCTGACCGGCATGGACACCGACAACGGCGGCATCTACATCGAGCGCAACGCCACCTTCTACACGTACCAGCGCCGCGTCCCGCAGGACTCCTCGCTCACCCTGGAGGAACTGTTCCGGCACGAGTACGTGCACTATCTCAACGGCCGATTTGCCGTGCCCGGTTACTTCGGCGAGGGCCCCTGGTACGAGCGGGACCGAACCACCGCCATGGACGAGGGGACGGCTGAGTTCTTCGGCGGGGCCACTCGCGACGACGGTGTCGCCGCACGCAGGTCACTGGTCAGGAGCATCATCGCCGACACCGCGAACGGCCGCCCGCGGATGAATGTCGACCGGCTGCTGCACGCCGCCTACGAGAGCGACGGCTTCCGCTTCTACGCTTACGCGGGCACGTTCTTCACCTACTTGTGGAGCGAACGCCCTGCCAGGCTGCGGGAGATGTATCAACACTTGAGGGCCGACGACCCGGCCGCCTTCGACGCCTGGCGCGACAAGCTGGGCCGGGACACCGCGGTCCAGCGGGGCTACGACGGCTTCCTGGACGCCCGCATCGCCGAGGTCGACGACCTGTTCGTGCCGAACACCCGGTACCAGCCCAACGACCGGCTGCGGGACGCCACCGCCGCCGCGGTAGGCTCCTCCTTCGCTGCGGCGACCGGGTTGACGCCGCTCTGCACCGACAACGGAGACCCGGGCATACGGCGATTCGTCTGCACCGGCCGGGTCACCGCCCGCCTTCAAGACGCCGACAGCCCGGACAGGGTCTTCCGGGACATGTCTGAGACGGTCGATCACTTCCTGCTCGACCGCACCTCCACGGCCTCGACCAACCTCGCTGACATGAACTGCTCGTTCGGCGAGGTGGAGATCTGGCCCGACCGGAAGGCAGGCACCTCGAACTACCGGTGCGAAGGGCCCCTGCGAAGCTGAGCATTGCCAGTCAGCGACATGTCAGGAACCGACGATGAGCCGTCCGGCTCCGACATGTCGGGACAGGGCGGCAGAGCCCACCAGGCGCAATCGCGGACCGGGAGGTAGATGATGGCCGCGATTTCGCTAGGGTGCCGCTCCCCCACTCGCTCGAAGGGGCTGGCTAATCATCGTCCTGACACCGCACTCGACGTAGCAGGGTTGGCTGTGATCACGAACAGCCGAGTTGAGGGGCTCCGTGGACTCGCAGACGTAGGACGCACTGGTCAGCATGATGAAGGAGGCGTACACCGCAGGCTTGGGGTAGTGGACCGTGCCCCGCCCGGCCATCACGCCGTTGGCTAGGCGAGCTGGTCGGGGTGATCTGGATACGCCCGCACACGGTCGGCCAGGATGCGTTCACCGGAACCGCGGAACTCGCGAACATCGCCGCGCTGCCCGCGCAGACGACGTCGCCCTCGCTCGGAAACCCCACGATGTTGCCACCGCCCACCAGTTGCCCGTCCTGGCCCGGCGTGCCTGAACTTGGTGCTCGCGCGCGGGGACGGGCGCGTGCTGCACCAGCTTCCCTGCGCCGAGGAGCTCATGGCGCGCGGCGCTGAGGGCTGGGCATCGGTCGCTCCCGACTGGCCGTAGGCCCTCGAGCGCCGGACCGTAGGCGAGCTGGTGCCGCCCGTTCGGGCCGGGGTGAGCACGCCTGACGCGCAGGACAGAAAGCGTCATGTCACGCGGCACGCTGGAGGTAGTCGTCACGCTGGAACAATCCCTTCATGACCACCAACGGGGTTCGTATCCGGGCGGGACTGCCACAGGAGGCCGCTGCGCTGAGCGCGCTCGCGTTGCGCTCCAAGGCTCACTGGGGGTACGACGACGCGTATCTGGCGGACTGTGCGGACGATCTCCGGCTGGCGCCGGGAGATATGGCCGGCCGCAGGGTGAGGGTGGCCGAGGCGGGCGGCCGGATCCTGGGGGTGGCCACGTTGGACGGGGAGCCGCCCCGCGCGGAGCTCGGCATGCTCTTCGTCGAGCCGATGTCGATCGGCCGGGGAGTGGGCCGGCTGCTCTACCGGCACGTGCTCACGGAGGCCGGTCGGCTCGGCTGCGACCGGGTGACCATCACCGCCGACTCGCACGCCGTGCCCTTCTACATCGCGATGGGCGCGCGGCGCGCCGACGCCTCGCCGTCCTCCGGACAGTTGGTCAGGATGGAGGCGTGGACGTCCGGGGCGGATCCCTCATGGGTGCGAGCGTGGACAGGTGGTCGGCGGTCCGTCCACCTCGGCAACGTCGCGGAATTTAACGCCCAGTTCCCCGGCGTCGCACCCACGGAGGGCGTCCCGCACTACGCCTGCCTCTCGGCCTTCGCAGGCCCGCATCCCGCCCTGGTGGTCCTCCCGCTGCCTGTCGAAGCGGCCTGGATGCGCGGCCTGGCCCGGCTGCTGGAGTGGGACGAGGTGGAGGTGCACTGCGTCGACGCCCCTGGCGGCGCCCTGACTCAGGCCCTTCTGGGCCAGGCGGCGCTGACGCGGCGGATCAGGAACTCCGGTTTTCCGGTGCTGCCCTGGGGACGCACCGAGGCGTCCGAACGGCTCACCTCGGGGCCGCCTCTCCGGCTCGGCCACGAGTCGAAGGCCGCCTCCCACCGGCTCTTTTGCACGCTCGCCGCCGCTCACCCCGGCATCCGTGTTCCCTCCCAGGAGCCCGTCCGCTCACGGCGCGAGCTGGCGCGGGCGCTGGCGGCCCGGGCGTCGGCCGGGCTGACGAGCGTGGTCAAGGGCGCGTACGGCGTTGGTGGTTCGGCCACCTTCGTCCTCACGCCGGAGGACGTGCGGTCGGGTGGCGGCACGCGGGCTGTCACGCGGCGGCTCTTCGGCGAGGGGCTGCTGGTGGAGGAGTTCGTGCCCGGCGCCGACCTGTACCGGAACCCGACGTTCGACGGGGTGATAGCCGAGGACGGGACCGTCCACGTCGTCGGCACGGGCCTGATGGAGGTCACCGGAACGGCCTACCGGGGGGTCACCGTCGGCCCGGGGGTCCTGCCCGCGGAACTGACCGCGACCGCGACCGCGTTCGGTACGGCCGTGGGGGAGGCGCTGTCGGCGGAGGGCTACCAGGGCTGGTACGACGTGGACTTCGTCACCGACACGGCCGGACGGGCGGCGCCCACCGAGATCAATCTGCGGCTCACCGGCCCCGCCGTCGCCTTCGTCCTCCAGACCCGACTGGACAGCGTGCGGGGAGGCCGTCACCTGGTGCGCACCCTGGACTGCCTGCCCCTGGGCGCGCGGCTGCCCGCTCCCGCCCTGCTCGAGCACTGCGACGGCCTGGCCCGCCGGTGCAGAGCCCTGGGCGCCGTCCTGCTCACCACCATCCCCACGGCGAGCCTGGAACCCGTGCCGTACGTGGGGGTCGCCCTCGCCGCACGTTCGCGCCAGGCGCTCGACGAGGCCGAGGCGCTGGTCCGGTTCGGTAACGGCGCGCTGAGCGGCTCGTTCACCGGCCCAGCCGCCGCCGCCACTTGGGCGTCACGGCAGCGAACGCGGCGACCACGATTGCGGCGATCATGAGCGACACGTTGAACGTGTAGACGAGGGCGGCCTGTGCCGGCCAGTTCGTCTTGGCGGTGAGCCGGTAGAAGTTGTCCTGCGGCCACCACGCCACCAAGAGCCAGACCGCGGACAGGTGCGCCACCGTGGTGAACCAGCCCGTGTGCCCGGCCCGTGCCATGCCCGGCCGCCCCACCAGCAGGAAGGCCATGCCCGCGCCGAAAGAGACGTTCTCGCAGAAGTAAAGGACCCGGAAGTACTCCGCGTGGGGACTGGGCACCGCTGAGACGTCCGTCGAGTACGGCCACAGGAGATCGGTGAACAACCATGCCAGCAGCGCGAAGAACGCGGCGAGGACCAGGACGCCGACGGACATGCACCCTGTCGCCCGCTCCGGCGACGCAGGGCCGCGCATGATTCCTCCCTTGCTGCTGAGGGCCGTGCCTGGGTCGACCGGCAGGGGCAGGTTCTTGCGGTCCACCTTGTCGGCCCGGGTGCGGGGCAGCGACGGGACAGGCACCACCGCGTGCGGCTGCGCGTCACCGGGCAGGGCGCGGCACACGTGTCGGTGGACGTCCACCGGGTCCACTGCGCGGCCCTCGACGGAGACCGCGTAGGCCACGACCTTGATGTCTCGGGGGTCCTTGGTCTCGACCTCGGCCACCAGGCCCGCGCGTACGTCCGGGTGGCCGTGCAGCGCGCGCTCGGCGGAGGCGTACGTGCCTTGTCGGCCCAGGAACTCCAGCAGGCCGTCCTCCCGGACACGTCCGTCGTCGCCGGTGTGGACGCCGTTCAGGACGATGGGGCCCCGCGCGCCGGGAACGGGCCCGCGGACGGTGAGGTAGGTGTCGGGCAGCGGCACGCCGATCAGCGAGACCGGTTCGCTCCCGTGCTCCGACGGCGGATGTCGCTCCGGCAGCTCGAAGTAGGTGCCGGCGCCGAACGCCTCGGTAACGGTGTAGGTGTTGACCACACGCACGTCGTCGCCGAGCGCCTTCTTCAGGGCACGCTGTTCGTCGAGGTACCAGACGTCGCCCGTGACCGTCACCAGGCGCAGCCGCGTCCTTTGGGGCGGCCCCTGGACTGTCAGCAGCCGCGCAGTCGGCACACCGCAGGCCAGCACGGTGGCCTCCTCGTCGGCTATGAGCCGCCGCAGAGCCGCTCCCCGGGCGCCGGGGTCATGGGGTTCGTCGCCGTCGGGGAGGATCAGGGTGCCTCCGGAGCCGAGGGCACGGATCCAGTTCGCCGTGAACTCCGCTGACTCGGGCGGGGCCGTGTGCATGTGACGGTCGCGGTCGTCGAAGCCGAAGACCTGCTGCCAGGCGCTTCGAGCCATGGCGAGGTCGTGGTGGCTGACCGGGACGAGTTTGGGCGACCCCGTCGTCCCGGCCGTGAGCAGCACACATGCGGTGGCGCGACGGACGGATGGCGCGTCCTGTGCGTCGTGCGCGTGCGGCTGTGTCCCGCCCTCGTCCGTCGGCCCCGCTTCGGCGTCGACGCACACCACCCGCCGGTGCGGCGGGTCGCCGACCGCCACCCGGTACAGCTCGCGGGTGAGCACGACGTAGGGATCGACGTCCGCCAGGACGCGGTGCAGTTCCTCCCTGGGCAGGGCCGGGTCGAGCGGCAGGTAGGCGCCTCCGGCCCTGAGGACGCCCAGCATGGCGGCCAGGGCGGCGACGGGGTTGTCCAGCACGACAGCGGCCAGTCCGCCGTCCCTCAGGCCCACGGATTGCAGGCGGTCGGCCTCGGTATCCACGAGACGGCCCAGTTCCCCATAGGTAATCCGTTCGACACCGCACACGATCGCCTCAGCCGCCGGCGTGGTGTTCGCCCACCTGGTCACCAGCTCGTCCAGGCGCTGACCGCCGAGCGGCACATGTTCCACCGACATCAAGCCCCCCTGTCGCTCCGTGTGCTGGCAGAAGTATGCCCGCGCGCCGTCCGTTTGGTGCGATTGCTCGGCCATCGACAGGTGGCCAGAGGAGTCGGTGGTGAGGGTCACCGCAGTCACCCGTCGAGCCCGGACTCCCATACTCTTCTACGCACCCGCAACACCTCTCCTACATGCAGGCGGCTTCCGGCCAAGCAGCGGCAACGGGTACCTGGCCGCCCGACGCTGCGCCCGACCTGCTCGAATACGCCCTGTTCAGCGCCTCGTGGACGTGAACCCCTCGCCGCGCCGCGCGCGGCTTCCGCAGGTCGCTGGCGGAGCTGGGCCCTGTTCTAGGACGGGTGGTACGCGCTCACCAGCAGGGTGTCGGCGGTGCGAGGCCCGCCGGTGGCGGGCAGCACGTCAACGGTGGTGTCGGTAAATCCGGCCTCGTCGAGCAGCTTGGTCCACACGTGTTCCTGGAGGACCCAGCGGCGCATCGTGGTGGCTTCGCCGTCTGGTGTCTTTGCCGGGATGTCGGCAGCCACGGCATCGGGCTGGGCGGGTGCCCCGTTCAGGTAGTGGGCGAGGGTCGCGAACATCAGGCGCCCGCCCGGCTTGAGAGCGGCGGCCGCCGCGGGCAGCACCTCGCGTGGGTCGGTGAAGTCCACGGCGCCGAAAACGCTGTACAGCACGTCGTACGTGCCGGTCATCGCCTGCAGGTGGGGCATCGCGCCGGACTGCACGATGTGCAGGCGCGGGGCGAGGTGTGCGTAGAGGTCGGTTGCCATGGCGTGCTGGGCGGGCGAGGCATCGACGGCGACGACCTGGGCCGGCTGATGGTGAACCGCCAGGTGTGCTGCGTGCCGGGCTGTGCCGGCGCCGAGGTCGCCCACACAGCGGCCGGTCAGGTCACCCAGGACCTCCGGGCCGGGCCCGGCGTTCTGGCCCCAACTCCAGTAGAAGGTGTCGGGGACCGTGCGGTCACTGGTGGCGCGGGCGCGGCCGTAGTGGTGCCAGAGATCTGCGGTGCTGGTGGTCACCCAGCCCATCCTGGCAACCGCGACCGGACCGCGGACCGGTTCGGGCGCATGGATGGCGCAGGTGCTTGCGCAAGGGAGCGTGAGGGCAGCGCGGCGTCCTCCGGGGCGGGAATCCGGGTCAGTGGTCGTCGGTGATGGTGGTGGCGATGCCGTTGACCACGACGACCTTCGCAGACACACCGCCTGCTTTGGCGGCCGCCTCCAGTTCGTCCTCGGTGCACGCGGTGCCGTAAGGGCAGGAGGGTGAGCCTGAGCCTTGAGTGATGCCATGACCCGCACAGTGAGGTCACCGCACCCGGCCTCGTCGCCTGCTCGGCCACCGCAGGATGCCTGCTGGTGGCGGACGTGGCCGTATGGGACGAGGCGGGCTGGGCGCGGGATGCCGTTGCCCCGGTCGACTCGTCGGGCAGCGGCGAGTGCCTGATCCGGCCGGAAAGCGGTCCTTTGCGGACCTGATGCCGGGGCGGACGTGGCTCCTGTCGTGGGGCGAGTGAACAAGCATGTTCGTCGCGGACGCCGTACGGCCGCTCACGTCAACCATGCGCAGCGCTGACGGGCCTGCCCGGCTCACCGCAGCCGGGACCCGTGGCAGGCGGTCAGACGCGGGTGGGCCGCGAGGTGAAAGCGCGCTCCAGAAGGGCGTAGAGGGTGTCCCGCTCCTCGGCGCTGAGGTTGTCCAGGCCGGCGCGCGTGGTGTGCATCTTGCCGCGGATCACGTCGATGACGCGTTCACCCTCGTCGGTCAGGACGACGTTCTTGACGCGACGGTCGGTGAGGCTGGGCTCACGGCGCACCAGCCCGCGCTTCTCCAGCCGGTCGACGATCCCGGTCATGTTGGACGCGTCGCAGCTCAGGATGGAAGCCAGGACGCGCATCGCGGCGGGGCCGCGGCGCAGGACGTTGAGCGTCTTGCCCTGGCTGGCCGTGAGGTTCTCGCTCGCCGCGGCCACCGTGAAGTCGCCGTAGTAGGCACCGAGCGACACCGAGAGCAGCTCCATGAGCTGCGCCGTGTCGACACCGCGGGTTCCTGTCATGTGAGTCACCCTAAGCCAGGAAGCTTGACCATCTCAAATATCGCCGGATACGGTCTGGGCCATTGCTTGAAGTTATCAAGCATCGAGGTTCTCAAACAGTTAGGTCAGAGCTTCCGTGTCCCACGCAACGCACGCAGCGTCGACGAGACCCTCCGGGCACACCGGGATCGTCGTAGTCCTCGGGCTCGCCGCGATGGTCGTCTCGATGATGCAGACCCTGGTGGTCCCGATCCTGGGCATCATCCAGAGCGACCTGAAGGCCACCACGGCGAACGTGAGCTGGGTGACCACGGCCACCCTGCTGTCGGCCGCCGTGTTCACCCCGCTGCTCGGCCGCTTCGGCGACCAGCACGGCAAGAAGCCCACGCTCGTCGGCGTGCTGATCGTGATGATCGCCGGGTCAGTACTCGCCGCCACCACGACCTCGCTGACGTGGCTGATCGTCGGGCGGGTGATGCAGGGGGCGGCGACCGCGATCTTCCCGCTCGCCCTCTCCGTGCTGCGTGAGGAGATCAGGCCGGAGAAGCTGCACGGAGCGATGGCGCTGGTCAGCGGCACCCTCGCGTTCGGCAGTGGACTCGCCCTGGTCGGTGCGGGCCTCTTCACCCGCGGCTCCGACCCCGACTACCACCGGGTCTTCTGGCTGGCCGCCGTACTCGCCGTGGTGGCCCTGGCAGGCGTGCTGATCACGGTGCCCGCTTCCCGGACGAAAGCCGGCGGACGCACGGACTGGCTGGGCGCGCTGACCCTGGGGATGCTGCTGGTGCTTCTGCTGCTGCCGATCTCGCAGGGGCACGAGTGGGGCTGGACGTCCGGCCGTACACTAGGCGCCTTCGCCGGTGCGGTCGTGATGACGGGTGTGTGGGTCCTCACCGAAAGCCGGGTCAAAGACCCGATGGTGGACATGAAGATGTTCGTCCACCGGCCCGTTCTGTTCACCAACCTGGCGGGCCTGCTGCTGGGCTTCGCGATGTTCACGCACTTCATCGGCGTCTCGTACCTCGTTCAGATGCCCGAAGACCTCGTCGGCTACGGCTTCGGCGCGTCCGTCCTCGCCGCCTCCGTCGTCTACCTGCTGCCGACCACGCTCGTTTCCCTCATCGGCGCCCAGTTCGGCGGCGTGCTGGTGGGCAGGCTCGGCGCACGCTTCACGCTGGCAGCCGGGGCCTGCTTCGGAGTGCTCGGCTTCACCTGGCTGACCACCGCACACGACACCACTGCCTCGGTCATCGGCGCGGGCATGCTCATCGGTCTGGCGATCAGCTTCGGCTACGCCTCCATGCCCGCGCTCATCGTCGCCGGCGTCCCAACTCACCAGACCGGCATCGCCAACGGCATCAACTCGATCTCCCGCTCCGTCGGCAGCGCTGTCGCGAGCGCGGTGATCACATCGCTCCTGGCGTCGAAGTCCGTCCCGCTGCCGGCCGGCATGCCCGCCCTTCCCCAGGAAAGCCAGTTCACGCTGAGCTTCGCCCTCGCCGGAGCCGCGTTCATCCTGGTCACCGCTGTCGCCCTCATCGGGCTCAGGACGGCGTCCACGCCTCGCACTCCCGTGATGCGCAAGCTCGCCACATCCGAGACGGCGGAGCTCGCGGGGGCCGAGTCCGGGGCCAGGTCAGCGTGAACGGCAGGCTGCTCGAACCTTGACCGGGCGAGGTGGTCGATACGTGCCGGATCCGAACCCCTCTCCCTCCGGACGGGCTACGAGGCGGTCCGAACCCGTCGCCCGCAGGACGGGCTACGAGGCCCGGAGAAGACCAGCACCCCCCCCCCCCCCCCGCAGCGCCGGCACAACGCAAGTCCCCCCGCATGACGGCGGTCCGACCCGCCGTCACCTCCACCCCTCATCCCTGGAAAGGCACCCACGATGAACCCCCTGAACCGCCCGGCACACGGAGCCACAACGGTCGACCACCGCGCCGCGATCGCGGTGGAGACCACCCGATTCGTCGTGGCGCTCGAGGACGCCGACCTGACGACCCCGGTTCCGAGCTGCCCCGACTGGACACTGGCCGACCTGGTCAAGCACACCGGCAGCGTCCAGCGCTGGTTCTCGAGCCTCCTGCACGCACGCGTTCAGGAACCCCCGCGCAAGCGGGAGGTGGACCTGCGGCTCCCGGACCGGCAGGAGGAGTACGCCGAATGGCTGGCCGACAGCGCGACCGTGGCCGCCCAGGCCTTCGCCGCCACCGACCCGGACCTCCCCATGTGGGCATGGGGCGTCGACCAGCACGCCCGTTTCTGGGTGCGCCGGATGCTCTTCGAAACCCTGTTGCACCGGGTCGACGCCGACCTGGCACTCGGTCGCCGGCCCACGATCGACCGCCCGCTGGCGATCGACGGTATCGACGAGTTCCTCGTCAACCTCCCCTTCGCCACCTTCTTCGCACCCGACGTCGCCAACCTCCGCGCTCCCGACAAGGCCATCCGCTTCCAGGCGACCGACGGTGACGGCGACTGGTCCGTCCGCCTCAGGCCCGACGGCTTCGGACTCGAGGCGAGCCCCGCTTCGACCGACACCGCCGACGCGGCCGTCCAGGGAACCGCAGCGGACCTGCTGCTGCTCCTCTACGGCCGCCTGCACCACGACGCGACGGCCTTCACACACGACGGAGACAAGGACCTCCTGACACACTGGTTCACCAACTCCGCCTTCTAGGACTTGTCTGGTCGAACACCGTGCCGTCTGTTCCGGATGAGTCGCCTCGCCCTCCCCTCGCTTGACGACCGACCGATGGCAGGTCTTGCGATCCGTCCGTGATGGATAAGCCGACGCGTTGGACCGTGCGCCACTTCTCGCAGGCCAACCCTGCTGGCTCCGGCTGCGACAGTGTTCCGGCGCTCGTGCGGCGGCTGGCGGATTCCATCGAGGCGTTGGGCCCCGCCGAGATCCAGGACGTGGTCATCGCGTCGGAGATGACCGAGCACGGCCCCGGGCGGTCAGGGGCCGTCTACTTCCACCTGCCTGAGGATGAGGACTGATTCTGACCCTCACGAACGGAGCCGGATGGCGAGGGCTGTGGCAGTCGCGGTCCCAAGAAGACGTAGCCGTGGCGGTCGAGAAGTCGTTGGTGCCGAGGTTGACCACGACGACCTGGGGACGCCAGGTGCCCGGGTTCTGCCAGAGCGACGACATGGACGCCGTCATCGGCCACGGCAACCGTGACTGCAACCTGCAACGGCACCGGCCTCGTACACCGCCCGCTGCCGCGCCCGCCGCCGCCGGCGACCGCCTTGACCATGAACGCGGCACCCTCGCCGAGGCCGGCCAGAACGCGCGCGCCTCCTTGCTGCCGGTGTCGCCGTACGGCACCGGCACGCCGAGGCGCGACGCGAGTTCACGGGCGCGGTCGTGTCGCCGAGCGTCCGCAGCATCTTGGGGCGAGGCCCGACCCCGGTGAGTCCGGCGCCGGTGCAGCGCTGCGCGAAGTCGGCGTTCTCGGCCAGCAGCCCGTGGCCGGGGTGGACAGCGGCGCAGCCAGCACGCACCACCGTTTCGACCATGGCTGCCGCGTCCAGGAAGGCCCCCGACCCCTCGCCGTCGAGCACCACGACCTCGTCGGCCATGCGGACGTGCAGCGCGTCCCCCTCGTCGCGCGAGCGCAGCGCCACAATCGGCAGGTCCAGCTCGCGGGCTTCGCGGATCACCCGTACCGCGATCAATTGAATGCAGTATGAATGAATCTTTAATTGACACCTCCGGGGCAGATGCAAGTCAAACGGTGGGCATGCCCCAGGTGATCCCATTCCCGGCCAGGGCGACGATCCACGCGCGGAGACCATTGTGTTCGGCAATGGCGCAAATTCGGCTTCAGCACGGCTTCACATCCCGACATGCTCTGGGTGCCCAAGCGCCAGCGCCGATGACCGGTCGAGCAGGCGTCTGCCATGGCGGTATGGGAGGAGTCTGCGCGGACTCAGGCTATGGAATGCAGCAGGGACATTCGGGTGTCGCGCCGGGGTGGGCCGCACCGCACGTTCGGCGCTTGCGGCCACACCCTTTCCCCCGGTACTCCGCCGGAGCCGGCTATCGGGTCCCGGCCGCGGTCGGCAGACCGCCAAAAGGTAGCGCTCCTTCGCGTGAACACGGCACTTTCGGCCGGAAAGCACTGCGCACAGTTGCGAGATCGACATTCAACGCCCTATTTCAGGAGCAGGTCATGAAGAGAACGCACCATCGCACCGGGGCACTTCTGGCCACGGTGTGCGGTTTCACTCTGTGCCTCCCTGGCGTGGCCCACGCGGCCGACGCACCGACGCCGCATCTTTTCGCCACGACGCTGGTGAACAAGACCGGCACTACGATCACGGTCACCGCCGGAGTCGGCCGGGGCAACACGATCAGCGTCTGGCAGTCGGGCAGCAACATCAGAATCAGAGACACCGGAGACACGGTCGCACCGTCCGGCGACTGCACCGCCATCAGCACGACCGAAGTCGCCTGCAGGGCCGCCGACACGACCGAACTGGTGGTCAACGCCGGCGACCAGGACGACACCGTCACCTCCTCGCTGGCGGCCCTCGGCGTCACCCTCATCGGCGGAGCCGGCAACGACAACCTCTACGGCGGATCCGCCAACGACACCCTCGAAGGCGACGAGGGGTCCGACTTCCTTTCCGGCGGCGCAGGAAACGACACCCTGACCGGTGGAGCCGAGGCGGACAGGATCTTCGGCGGCTCCGGCAACGACTCCATCGAGGGACGCGGCGGCTCGGACATCGTGGACGGCGGTGCCGACAACGACGTGATCTACGGCG
This sequence comes from Streptomyces sp. NPDC047880, assembly GCF_040706515.1. Lineage (NCBI taxonomy): Bacteria > Bacillati > Actinomycetota > Actinomycetes > Kitasatosporales > Streptomycetaceae > Streptomyces > Streptomyces sp. NPDC047880. The sequence goes on from NZ_JBEZOK010000035.1 coordinate 24,443, forward strand.
GCAGCGGCAACGAGCGCATCGTCGCCGGCGCCGGCAACGACTACGCCGAGGGCGGCAACGGCCGGGACACCATCGACACCGTGGACAACGTCAGCGGCAACGACTACATCGAAGGCGGCGCTGACGTGGACGACTGCCGCGCCGACTTGGGCGACAACGTCAGCGGATGCCCCTGACCAGCGTGAGTGAGCAGCACGCCAGTACCCGTACACGGCGAGACAACACGAAAGGCGGGCACCGATGAGAACACGAGGTATCTGCACCACGGTGGTGGCCCTTGGCGCACTCACCTGCGCTCCGCTGACCGCCGCTTCCGCCGCGCCCGGTGCGGCCCCCCGCGGAGGCCTGGCGGACACCACAGTCGTGCAGGAGGTGGGCGACACCCTTAGCGTCACGGCCGCCCAGGGTGTGGCGAATGACATCACCATCCGGCGTCAGGGCAACGTTGTCGTGGTGACGGACGCGGGGGGCACCGTGTCCGCCGTTGCCCCGTGTCAGTCGACGGGGAGGCACACGGCGGAGTGTCCGCTGCCCGTCACGTCGATACGGGTCAACGCCAACGACTCCGATGACAGCGTCAGCATCTCCCCGAACCTGGAAGCCGCCGGAACGGTGATCGGCGGTGCGGGTGACGACCGCCTCAACGGCGGCCCCCGGGCGGACCGGCTCGTCGGCGACGACCCAGATGCCAGTGGCCTGCGGGCGACGCCGGGCAACGACACCATCAACGGCGGCCCCGGCAATGACACGATCTCCGGGCTGGCCGGCAACGACACCATCTACGGCAATGCCGGCAACGACACCCTCAACGGCGACGACGGCAACGACACACTCGAGGGTGCCCAGGGCAACGACACCCTCAACGGAGGCCGCGGCAACGACACGCACAACGGCGGCGAGGGCAGCGACACCCTCAACGCCGTGGACAACGTGATCGCCAACGACGGCCTCGACGGCGGCCTCGGTTTCGACACCTGCAACCGCGACACCGGCGACACGGCCGTCAACTGCCCCTGATCAAACACTCGTTCCTCAGTACTGCGCTGCTCAATCGGGTGGAGACGTCGCCGGACAGCCGTAGCGGCTGTCCGGCGGCAGGATGACAGCCGGTGATGAACGACTGCTGTGCAGTTTCGTTTGGATCAGTCGGTCGTTGGTCCGGGTGCCGTTGACAGATGCGCAGTGGGCGCGGATCGAGCCGTTGCTCCCGGACCGTACTCCGAAGCGGGGTGGTCGCTGACGGGATCATCGTGAGGTGATCGACGCGATCGCCTTCAAGTTCCAGACCGGAACCCAGTGGGTCCACCTGCTGGAGAAGTACGCCAACTGGCGGGGCGTCTACAACCGGCTGCGGATGTGGGCAAAATATCCCGCCCGTGCGGAGAGCCGCCGTGTCGGCATGGAGATCAAGGCCGAAGTCGAGGCCCTCGGCCGCGACAACGTGGCGATGATCCGCATCGTGCGGGAGTTCGCCGGCTTCGGCGTCCCACAAGTTCATCGGCGGCGGGGGTGACATCTCGGACTACCTCTCCACCCTCCCGCTGCCCGCGGTCCAGGGACCTCCTGACACGCCTACGCCAACTCCGCCTGGACCAACAGCTCACCGGGACACCGAACCGACAGGAACTGACCACGGAAGGTGCCGGGGAGAACAAGAGCACCGAGAACACTTCCTGACATCCTCACCCCCCTTCAGGGGGAGGATGTCAACTGTCAGCGCGGTACCTCACAGTGCAGTTCACCTACGAGGAAACGAAGGTGGAGGCCTTTTTCGCCGGGACTTCCGGCTTGTCGAGGCCGGTGAACACCGACGCGGCGCGGGCGCCATGGATGGCGCGGGTGCTTGCGCAAGGGAGCCGAACCCGGGGAGCACCCCGTCCACCCTCCCGAGTGGCGGCCTGACGAGCACGAGCGTGAGCGATGGTGCCGCTTCCTCGGGGCGAACGCCATCACCGCGGCCCCCGACGATGTACGGCTGCCACCGCCCGCCACGCCGTCCCCGGCGTCCGGCGCCGTCGTCGTCCACCCAGGCGCCGAGTCCGCCTCCCGGCGCTGGCCGGCCGAACGGTACACCGTCGTCGTACGGCGGCTGCGCGCCCTCGGCGGGCGGGTCATCGTCAACGGCGGCCCCACCGAGGACGCGCTGGTCCTGGACATCGCCGCACGCGCCGACCTGCCCGCTCGGGATCTGCTGCGCGGCGGGCTGCCCTTCGGCGAGCTGTCGGCGCTCGTCGCCCACGCCGCGCTCGTGGTCTGCGGCGACACCGGCCTGGCGCATCTCGCGGTGGCCCACGGCACCCCGTCCGTGACGCTCTTCGGACCGGTCTCACCCCGGCAGTGGGGTCCGCCGCGCGCAGAGCGCCACATTGCTCTGCACAAGCCCGGCCCGCCGGACGATCCGCACGGCGACGTCCCCGACCCGCTGCTGCTGCGGATCAGCACCGACGAGGCCGTCACCGCAGCGCTTCCCGGAGCCGGGCGGCCGCGACGGCCGCAGCCATCTGGTGCGCCGCAACGAAGTGCTGACCCTGTGGCTGCGCCGGCCGCTCCCGGTGGCCATGAGAGCCAGCGCGCGTCTCGCGACCTCGGCCGTCACCGGTGAGCCCGGCGCCCGCCGGGTGCTGCGCGAAGTACTCCTGCGCTGGCCCGCCGCCGTCACGCGGCGTCGACGGCTGCCACCGCGCATCGAGCGGGGGCCGCACGGTTTACGCCGCTGTGGGAGGGCGTACGCAGGGTCGGGAATCCGCTGGTCGTGTCGGGCAGTGTGCCGTGGAGCTTGGAGGAGGCGTGGGAGGCCAGGAACAGGGCGGCGAGACGTGCCGCGGGCGGCGCCTTCTTGACCGACTTGGCGGCCGGCGTGCGGGTGGTCCAGCCAGATACCCGGGAGCGCACCTTGACGGGGACGGGAGCCTCAGAGGTCGTTCTCATTCCGAACGTCGTGTGTGACTTTTTCCGTTCCGCACCGGGCCGGGGACCAACTACCTCGTGTCCTCCCCACCGACGCGGGGGTGTTCCGTCGGATGGGTCGCCGTGCCGCACAGGCCGTGGTTTCCGCCGACGCGGAACTGCTCCACGAGGTGACTTCCAGCAGCCCGTGCAGTCGTCGCAGCATCTGGCATGTGGCTGGGGCGACTATTTCGTCCGCAGCATGAGGGCGTGTCGGGTGTTGTCCCCGTAGACGCCGGTCTCGTCTCCATGGATGCCGTATGCATGCTGGAATCGGGCCACTGCCTGACGGACCTCCGTGTCGTAACGGCCGTTGATGGCACCGCCGTCATAGATGTGAGGGATCTGGAGCAGACGTACCTGCAACTCGTAAACACCGTGGCCAGTGTCGCCTGGCCGCAGCAGCCCGGTGCCCGGGATCTCGGGAAGCGAGGCGCTGCCGGGAGCCGGCCGGTTCGGTTGCCCGGTCGGCGGGGACGGGGCTGCAGGTGCCGGATTCTCAGGCAACGGCCGGTCCGGCTGCTCCAAGGATGCAGGCGGCGTAGCCGGTGCGGAGTCGCCGTTGCTGAGCAGTGAAGAGGCAAGGACCAATCCGCTCACGGCGCCCAGGCCGAATACTCCGGCGAGCCGGCTGTGTCGCCGGTCGGTGAAGCGGCGATGTCGTTGGCTTCCCCTGGGCTCAGGGGGGCGGGCCGGTTCTGGGCGCAGCGGCGTCTGGGAGGGCGGGGCGACGAAGCGGTTCGGCTGCGCGGCCTGCGATGGGTAGGGGGAGTCCTCAGTTGAGTCGGTCCATCGGCGCGCACGATCCTGCAGAGCGACTGGGGGCGGCGGGACAGCTGCCGGCGGTTCGACCTGCGCCGGGCCTCCGCCGGGCGCAGTGGGTGGCTGTCCCGCCTTCCGTGGCGCGTCGGTCCCCCGCCGCACACCGCGTGACCACAGCGGCTCGACCGCGGTGTTCCCGGCGGCCGGCCGGTACCGAGCGGGTTGGGGCGGGTCGGCAGACGGTGGGAGGCCTTCCGGACGGACCGGAACCAGCTCAGGCCGGGGTCCCAGGCCCTGCGTACCCGGCTGCGGTGGCGGCAGGGACGGGGCGGGATGGGTGGGGCTGCCGTATCCGGCTGTTGCGCTGGGGCGGTCCAAGGACGGTAACGGGCTTCCGAACCCCTGGTGCTCCTCCATCGCGTAGAGATCGGCGCGAGCGGCATCCAGGGCGTTCAGAACCGCCTGAAACGAATCTTGGATCTCTTGCGCGGGCTCGCGCCCCCAGTTGAGGGCCCGTGGCGGTTCGGCCTCGTCGAATCCCATCGGTAGTCCTCCTCGACCAATCAGGTCCGGGGTGGGGCGCCACCACGGCCCGCGTAGCGTTCCGTGGAATGCGTGCCGGCCACTCCAGTGATCTGCTGAACTGGCCGGTCAGCGCGGGAGATCGGGTCGATATCGTCTGTTGGTGAGCCGGACCGCAGACGTGTGCCTACGGTCTCCTTGTCAAGCGATACGCACTCGGCGTGGCGTTGTCTCAATCCCCTGCCACACCGACCGCTTAACCCGCCTTGTCCGGGTGGTCGGGCGGGCCCAACGGAGTCCTGCTCCTGCCCTGTTTGGAGATCAAAGACCGCGGATCATGTCCGCGCCCTTCTCCGCGATCATGATCGTCGGGGCGTTGGTGTTGCCCCGCACCACGGTGGGCATCACCGAGGCGTCCACCACTCGCAGGCCGCTCACGCCGTGCACCCTGAGCCGGGAGTCCACGACGGGGCCGATGGAGCAACTGCTCGCCGGGTGGTAAAGAGTCTGCAACTCGCGCCGGGCGAAGTCGAGCAGGCCGGCGTCGTCCGTGGAGCGCGGCACGCGGAAGTCGGCACGCCGGTGCCTGGCCAGGCTGGGCTGAGCGGCGATGTCGAGCAACATCCGCAGTGCCCGGATCATCGTGTCGCGATCCTCCTCGGTGGCCAGGTAGTTGTGCAGAACGCGCGGTTTGGCGCTGGGCGGGGCCGACCTCAGGGAGACCTTGCCCCGGCTCGTGGGGGCGAGCAGGACCGCGCCGGACATGAAAGCGTGGTCGGTCACGGGGCTGATGCCCTCCTCGTGGAACATCACCGGGGTTGGCGTCCACCTGAATGCCGGGAGCGTCCAGTCCCTCACGGGTGCGGTGAAATCCACCGGCCTCGCCGACGTTGGAGGTGAGGGGACCGCGCCCCTCGGTCTCCAGCAGGCGGACGTTACCCGGTGTCTCGGCGGTGAACAACGACTCCGTCTCGGTGAGATAGCACAGACCGACATGCGGATGGTCCTGCAGGTTCTCCCCCACCGGAAGGTCGACGCGGGGCGTGATGCCGTAGGAAGCGCAGGAAGCACAGGCCGTACCGGTCGATCCGGCGTGCGCTGGTGGAAGCCGCGCCGGAGGTGTCCCCCGAGCGTGGTCGCACGCGCCGGCGTCGTGTGTCAGGGCGCTGCGGGGAAGCCGAGGGTGGCCGCCGCTCCTCTCCGCAGGCTTGCACCTTTGACGCACAACCCGCGCGCGCCTGTTGCCCCCCTGGACTCGCCGGTTTCGAAGCGCCGTTGGGCGTTGTCAACGGTCGGGCCTGGGGGCCCACGATTCCCTTGCCCGTACGCCAGGGCCCGCACCGGCTGTGGCCGTTCGAAAGCGCCCTGCTCGCCCCTGCCGTGTGCGGCTCAACCGGGGAGGCGAAGGACCGAGCGGCGTGCGGGTGAGCGGCGCGAGCCAGTCCCTGTACCGGTGCGCCCGGCTAACGAGCGGTCGGGGCGCTCGCACGTGGCGGGGGCGTGGGGCAGCAGCGCCCAGGCGGTGGTGCCGTGCTGGGTGTGGTGCACTCCGGACCGCTGGGACAGTGCCTCGACCAGCCAGAAGCCCCGGCCGCACTCGGCCAGGCCGTTCTCTTCGGGCCCCGTACGGTTCTGCCACACGCCGGCGTCGACGACCTCGATCCACAGGTGTGACTCGCAGCATGCGAGCCGCAGGGTGACGTGGTGGGCGCCGCTGTGCTGAACGCTGTTGGTGACGTACTCCGACACCACGACGCTCGCCGTCTCGGCCGTTTCGTCCCCGAGGCGCCATGCCGTCAGCCGGTCCCGGGCGAACGCCCTGGCTGTCGCTACCGCGCGTTTCTCGGCGGGGAGCGTGCAGCTCGCCGACGCCGAGGGGTTGTCGGGCAGGGGGCCCGAGTGAGGCGCCGTCGGTGCTGCTGCGTGCCGGTGCGGTATGGGGTGAAGGGCGGGCTTCACTGCTCAACTCTCTTCCTGTGAGGACGAGATGCTCGGACTCAGACGACGATCAGGGCTTCCAGCGTGCGCGGGCCGTGCACGCCCTCCACCCGGTCGAGTTCGATGTCACTGGTGGCCGACGGCCCGGAGACGAAGGTCAGTGGACGCACCGGATCCAGGGCGGTGAACACCTCCGGCACGGACGCCACGACCTGTCCGGCGCGTACGACGCACACATGGACGTCAGGCACCAGCGTCAGGGCGCGCCGGCCCTGGCCGGGGCCGCCGTCCAGGACAAGGGTTCCGGTCGTGGCGATGGCGGCGGCCACGGTCGTCACCACCGCTCGGGCCCGGTCCAGTTCGGCGACCGGAAGTCGGGGCTCGTCGGTCAGCACCCGATCGGGGTCCAGCGCGGACCGCCACTCGGGCGGGAAGCCACGGGGTACCACGACGGAACCGGTGCCAAGGCCGGCCACCAACTGCGCCACGCGGGAGGCGACGTCCTGCGTGGATACGAGGTGCACCGACGCCCCGTACTCGGCGAGTCGTTCGGCGAGCAGTTCCACGGCCGCCGCCGACCCGGCCGGCTGTTGGCCGCCGCGGGAGTACTGGCGAGGCACCGGGACGTCCTGTGGACGCTCGCTCGCGGGCACGTCGTCCAGGGCGCGCCTGATCCGGTCCAGCACTTCGGTTCGCGCGTTCATCTCTGCCTCCTTCCGGCGTACGGTCATCGATGCGTCCCTTTCCACCAGGCGCTGAAGGTCTCCGCGGGCGGGACGGGGACGTCGCGGGTGTCGGTCCAGCGGGACAGCGGGCCGGGCAGCCGGCCCACTCGCCCGCGCCGGGCCACGAACCGTGCGGCCAGGGCTCCTGCTCGCTGCGCGGCCGTCAGACGCGAGGGACGGGAGAGCACCCAGCGTGCGGCGGCCATCGCCAGACGCTCCGGTTTCGGCACGAGCCGCCCGCGCCCCTCCTCGACGATCCGGGCCCGTAGATGCACCAGCACCTCGGGAATGTTGATCTTGACTGGGCAGACCTCGTAGCACGCCCCGCACAGCGACGACGCGTACGGCAGGGCACGGTCCACTTCCGAGGTGGTGCCCCGCAGCTGGGGACTGAGGACGGCGCCGATCGGGCCCGGATACACCGATCCGTAGGCGTGTCCGCCCACCCTCTCGTACACGGGGCACACATTGAGGCAGGCGGAGCAACGGATGCAGTTGAGTACCTGCCGGCCGACCGGGTCGGCGAGCGCATCGGTGCGGCCTCCGTCGACCAGGACCAGATGGAAGGCGCGAGGCCCGTCGTCGGCGGTCGTGCCGGTCCAGGTCGAGGTGTAGGGGTTCATCCGCTCCCCCGTGGAGGAGCGCGGCAGCAGCTGCAGGAAGACCTCGAGGTCCTGCCAGGTGGGTACGACCTTCTCGATCCCCGCCACCGAGATGAGCGTCTCGGGCAGCGTCAGGCACATCCGCCCGTTGCCCTCGGACTCCACCACGACCGCCGTCCCGGTCTCGGCAACCAGGAAGTTGACACCAGAGACGGCAACCTTGGCCCTCAGGAACTTCTCCCGCAGATGACGCCTCGCGGCGTCGGCCAGCCGCCGCGGGTCGTCATCCAGGTCGGCCGGTGCCGCGGTGCCGTACGCGCCCATCGACCGCAGGAAGATCTCCCGGATCTCCGCGCGGTTGCGGTGGATGGCGGGGACCAGGATGTGGGAGGGCTGGTCCTGGCCGAGTTGCACGATCAACTCGGCCAGATCGGTCTCGTACGCGTCGATGCCGGCGCCGGCCAGCGCCTCGTTGAGCCCGATCTCCTGCGTGACCATCGACTTGACCTTCACGACCTCCCGTTCACCGGTGTCCTGCACCAGGCCGACGACGATGCGGCGTGCCTCCTCGGCGTCGCGCGCCCAGTGCACCTTGCCGCCCGCCGCGGTCACCTTCTCCTCCACCTGCAGCAGGTACCGGTCCAGATGGCGCAGGGTGCGTTCCTTGACCGCACGCCCGGCCTCCCGCAGCTGCTCCCAGTCGTCCTGCTCTGCGACGGCCGCCGCACGCCGGGAGCGGATGGTCCCGGTGGCACGGGCCAGATTGCCGCGCAGCTGGGAATCGCGCAGGGCGCTCGCCGCCGCCGTCGGGAAGGCCGGCATGCCCAGGAACGTCGCGTCGTTCATGAGGTCTTCGTCCTTTCGGTGCCGCGCCACGAGGCGGGTGAGGGTTCCGCCGCGCCGTGTACCGGTGCCTTCTCCGTGGACGCGAGGATCTCGGCGAGGTGCATGACGTTCACTCCGGTGCGCAGGCGGGACAGCGCACCGCCGATGTGCATGAGGCAGGAGTTGTCACCGGCGCACAGCACGTCGGCTCCGGTGGCCAGGACGTGCCGTACTTTGTCCGTGCACATGGCCACCGACGTGTCGGCGTTCTTCAGGGCGAAGGTGCCGCCGAACCCGCAGCACTGGTCGGCCGCACCGAGTTCCACCAGGTCGATGCCGCGGACGGCCCGCAGCAGGGTGAGGGGCCGGTCGTCGACGCCGAGCATGCGCAGGGAGTGGCACGTGGGGTGGTAGGTGACCCTGTGCGGGAAGTACGCCCCGACATCGGTGACACCAAGTACGTCGACGAGGAATTCGGAGAGTTCGTACACACGCGGTGCGTCATGGACCGCGGCGGACAGCCGGTGGTCGCCGGACACCTCAGCGATCCGCCCGTGGTGCTCGCGCACCATTGCGGCGCACGAGCCGGACGGCGTGACCACGGCGTCGTAACCGGCGAAGGCCTCGGCGAAGCGCCGGACGAGCGGCACACAGTCGCGCTGGTAACCGGTGTTGAAGTGCATCTGGCCGCAGCAGGTCTGCTCCGGCGGGAAGTCCACACGGTGGCCCAGCCGCTCCAGCAGCGTCACCACCGCCCGGCCGGTGGCTGGGAAGAGCGTGTCGTTGAGGCAGGTGATGAACAATGCGATCCGCATGGTTCCGTGAGTGGAGGGCAAGGCGGGCGACGGCTGCTGTACGGGTTTGAGGCTCATGGCAGCATCCAGGCCAGGACGTTGGACTGGAGGTACACCAGCACGCACAGGGCCAGCAAGAGCATCAGGCTCCACTTGATCGCCGCCCGGAAGAGCTGGGACTCGCGGCCGATGAGGCCCACCGCGGTGGCGGCGATGGTCAGGTTCTGCGGGCTGATCATCTTGCCGACGACACCGCCAGAGGTGTTGGCCGCCACCAGCAGCGTCGGATCGAGTCCTGCCTTGTTCGCGGCAGTCTGCTGGAGCGTGGCGAACAGGGCGTTGGCGGACGTGTCCGATCCGGTGACCGCGGTGCCCAGCCAGCCGAGGACGGGCGAGAGGAACGCGAACGCCGTACCGGCTCCGGCGATCCAGGTGCCGATGGTGATGGTCTGTCCGGACAGGTTCATCACATAGGCGAGTGCGAGGACAGCGGCGACGGTCAGCAGCGCCCAGCGCAGCTTGTGCAGCGTGGCGGTGAATTCCCGGGCGGCGGCCGCCGTGGTCACCCGGTAGACGGCGGCGATCACGACGCCCGACAGCAACAGCAGGGTCCCGGGCGAGGACAGCCAGGGGAAGGTGTAGATCGTGGTGGCCGACGCCTGGCCGGCGGCGGTGAGGACCTCGCCGTCCAGTCCGGGCCAGCCGAACTTCGCGTCGGAGGCGGCCAGGAACTCCTTGAGGGGAGTCCACAGCTTGGCGAGCGAGAAGACCCCGATGATGATCAGGTAGGGCAGGAAGGCCATCAGGATCCTGGGGCCCCCGATCCGCTGAGCCGTGCCGGCCATCGGGAGTGTTCCGGTCACGGCACTGCTGTCCGGCCCGGTAGGCGTTCCGGACGGCGCCACGGGCCCGTCGCCGTGTCCGGGCTTCGGCGGCTGTCCTGCCGAACCGTCCTCTTGCTCCTTCTCCGCCGCCTTGCGGAGGTCGGTCCTGGCCTCCTCACCGCCCTGCGGCCGCCAGACACGGAGGAAGAGGACGATAGCGGCCAGGGCGACCAGCGAGGCGATGATGTCGGTCAGCTCCACCGAGAGGTAGGTGGCGCTGACGAACTGAGCCAGTCCGAACACCGCACCGCACACCAGCGCGACCGGCCAGGTCTGGCGCACTCCGCGGCGGCCGTCGACCAGGGCGACAAGAAGGAGCGGCACGAAGAAGGCGACCAGCGGTGTCTGGTGGCCGACGTATGCGCCGATCTCCGTGTACGGGATCTTCGTCAGGTTGCCGGCCGTGATGATGGGCGTGGCGATGGCGCCGAACGCGACGGGAGCGGTGTTGGCGACCAGCACGATGACGGCGGCTCTGACCGGGGCGAAGCCGAGTCCCATCAGCATCACCCCGGTGATTGCCACCGGCGCGCCGAACCCGGCCAGAGCCTCAAGCAGTCCCCCGAAGCAGAAGGCGATGATGATGGCCTGGACGCGCGGATCGGCGCTGATCAGGCCGAAGGCCCGGCGCAGGTCCGCGAAGCGGCCACTGACGACGGTGAGCTGGTAGACCCAGATGGCAGTGATGACGATCCACATGATCGGGAACAGCCCGAAGGCCGCTCCTTCGCTCGCCGAGAGCAAGGCGAGGTCGGCAGGCATGCCGTAAGCGGTCACGGCCACCGCCACCGCGACGGCCAGTGAGGCGAGTCCGGCCCAGTGAGCCTTCATCCTCAGTCCGCCGAGCAGGACGAAGAGCGTGAGCAGCGGCAGGACGGCAACGAGGGACGAGAGCGCGGGGCTGTCGGCCACGGGAGAGAGATCTGGCTGGTACATGAACCCTCACATTGGGGGCTTGGTCAGACCATTACTTGGTTTCTCACGCTAGGCAGCGGACACAGGCTTGTCCAGAGCTTCGAACGACCGAATTACGGCTTGGTCGGACCAAAGGGCGGGGCACTCAAGCTATGATCAACACTCAGGGAGTGATGAGCCGCGCGGGAAAGGGCTTTCTATGGCTGACATGGCTGCTGCCTGGGAGCCAGTGCCCCGCTCGCGCACCTTCGAACTCGTGCTGGCCCGGATCGAAGAGCAGATCCTCGCGGGCCGACTGCGGGTCGGTGACCGGTTGCCGCCCGAGCGGGAGCTCGTCGACATGCTCGGCGTCAGCAGGGCCGCGGTGCGGGAGGCGCTGCGTGTCCTGGAGGCCCAGGGGGTGCTGCGCTCACGCGTGGGAACCGGGCCGTCCTCCGGCACCGTGATCGCGGCCATGCCGGACGCCGGCCTCACCCAGTTGCTGCGGCTGCATATCGCGCTGGCGAACTTTCCGATGGGTGACGTCGTCGAGGCCCGCGCCACGCTGGAGCGGGCCAGCGCTCGCCTGGCCGCGGAACTCGTCACCAAGGACGGTCTCGAGCGCATCCGCGATCCCCTGCTCCGGATGGACGACGCAAGCCTGCCCCGAGAGCAGTTCAACGACTGCGACACCGACTTCCACGTTGCCATCGCCGAGGCCGGGGGCAACAGGCTGATGGCTGACATGACCATCGCAGTCCGCAATGCGGTGCGGCACACCCTGCTCACTGTGTTCAACAAGCTCGACGACTGGGAGCAGGTCGCCTCCCGGCTGCGGGCGGAACACCACGCGATCTACGAAGCGATCGCGGCCGGAGACACGGAGGCGGCCGGCGATCTGGTGGAGGCACATGTGCGCGGCTTTCACCAGGACATCGTGAAGAAGGTCAACGACGGCGCAGACCCCGCAGCACCATAAGGCCGTAGTCCCCCATTGGTGAGACGGGCCAGGCGCCGCAGCAGCGGTGGTCGGCGTCCAAGAACAAGAAGCCAGTGGATCGGGCCCGTTCGGCGTCGAGGGGAAGTGTTCTCGCCAGGCTGGGCCACTCGGCCGGCTCCTGCCGCAAGTGCGTGGAGGTTCCTGCCCGGTGCCATGCGCTCTCTCCGTCCACATCGGCCTGTTGACGCATGAGCGTACGGCGATGCCGCTGATGACCCCACGCGGCCGGGCGTCTGCCCGCCCAGGAAGGCCACCGGGGCGTTCCAGGGTACGGACAGCGCCTCCAGCACCGTGATGGCGGGAGGTCTCGACTCGCGTTCCGAGTGGAGTCGCGGCGATCCCAGGACAGGAGTTGCCCTGACATCTGTCAGGAGTTGAGCACCCGCTGCCTCGCTAGGGTTTGTCCACGGCGCTGTCCGTAGGTCAACGCCTTACCTTTCGAGACGAGGGGAACGCATGAGTCGCTCCATGGATCGCAGGACGCTGCTGAGGTCGGCCGGGTCTGCGGCGGTGGCGGGATCGCTGGGGGCGCTGGGAGTCGCGGCGCTTACCACACCCGCCCAAGCGGCACCCGCGACGATCAACACCGACCAGGTGATGGCCACCACTGATCGCTTGACCCACGCCCCCAACCAGCGCGGAACGATCGGCATCGAGCTCCGCTCCGGCTACTACAACGGCTACCAGTACGGCTGGGGGCGGCTGGTCGGCTCCGGCTGGGACCCGCGTGGCTGGATCTGGCTGGACATCAGCAGGGACGGAGGCAGAACCTGGTCCTTCGCCGACGGCACCTATCTGTCGGACGGCACCGGCTACGCGCACACGTCAGGGTGGCTCACCCAGTCCGACCCGAACTACGTGTTCAGGGCCAGCTACGACAGCAATCTCCGGGCCGTCAACCCGTACGTCCAGAGCGGAATCTGGTAACAGCCGTCCGGTCCAGCCGCGGTGCACACCCGACTGAAAGCAACTGCCCGGCGATCGGGGTGCTTCCAGACGGGGCGTCATTGGCACGAGTCTTGCGGTCGGCCGGAAAACACACCTCGTGCGGCCGAAGCCTCGAACGTTCCCGATTCTGGGCATCCTCGACACCTCCACGGACAACGGTGCCGGGGCGTCCTCCGGGGAAAGACATCGGCAACCCGGCTTGCTCGGCGTCGCTCACCAGCACTCACAGCAGGTTGCACTGTCGTTGTCACGACGGGCCCTGCGTGGGCGGCCCGCACCGAACCGCCGGCTGTTCAACAAGGCGGACACCGGCGAGGAGTGGGGCTCTATGAAGGACACCTCGATTACCAGCGAGACCACATCGGTGCGTCCTTGTTGACCACGCACCGCCGACTCCGCCACAGGGGGATCACCTTGAAAACTTCCGCGCGCAAGCTCTCGGCCGTCGTCACCGGCTTGGCACTCACCGCTCTGGGGACCGTCTTCTCCGGCACGGCTGAGGCAGCCAATCCGTGCTGGTGGGGTGATGGCGGCATGCGCATGTACTGCAACAACGTCTCGGGGGCCACGGTCTACGCCACTCCCGACACCAGCCGTCCGGTCGGCACGATGTACTCGAACCCGAGCTGGTTCGAGTGCCGCAGGGACACGGGCGCCTACATCGGCGGCCCGCACCCGAACCGGTGGCTCTGGACACAGGCCGACAACGGCAAGTGGGGCTGGATGAAGGACACCGACATCTACAGCGAGACCGACCCGGTGCCCACCCACATCGGCAACGGCATCCCCCAGCCCTGCTGACGCCGGCACCTCGACCGGCCCCGGCCCGCTCCGAGCGTCTCACCGACACTCGGAGCGGCCGAGTCGCGTCCTGGGCGTTCACCGTCGCAGAAAGGGCCGTCAAGCGGCTCACCGAACTCACCGCCGGCAAGGGGGCCACCGTCTCGCAGCTCACCAGGAGAGCGCATCGTCCCGATACCGGGCTCCCGTAGCCCGAGCGCGTGTCAGCGGTGATGCGAGGTCCCACCCCTGCGCGCCGATACTGTGTTCGGAACCTGTAGTCGATACCGCCTAGGTGTGCTGTTCGGAGACGTTGGCGACAGGCGACACGCCTTGAGTGGTCCTTGAACGGGGCGAGGGCCTCTGGGTTCGGTGTGGATGGCGACATCTTCAGGGGACTTCGTCCAGCGGGCAGGAAAAGCGGCCGCCGGGCCCCCAGGTGGTGACGGTTCGCGCGCCATCGGCGAGCACTCCGCAGGTGAGGTCTGTGACCCGCTTGCCCTCGGGGGTTATCTCGCGAATGTGGATCTCCTTGTTCGGGGGGTAGTTGTGACCGCTGTCCAGTGTGATGACCCCGGATTCCCCGACGTACTCGCGGATGCCGGGATCCTGCAGGTAGGTGACGAGCGCACTGGGCGAGAAGGAGCGGTCTGTGGTGAAGATCGCGTTCATGGCCTCGGAGAGGATGTTGGCGGCGTCGTAGCCCACCGCGGCGTCGTTCTCCGCGGACAGGTGGAACGCCTCCCGGAAGGATCTGGCGAACGGCCCGCCAGGGGCCGGCCGGCTGAACTGGCTGTAGAAGAGGGTCATCCCGCCGTACCTCTGCGACATCAGCCGGGGATGCATGGTCAGGCCCGGGGCAGGGCTTTCAGCCAGCACCGCCACGCGGCCCTGGCGAGCGCGGCATTCCCGGTCGCCCTGCATGGAGTGGAACAGGTCTTCCATGACGCCGGAGCGGCCCGCGTAGAGGACGAAGCCGTTGGTGCGGTGGACCAACGTGCAGACAGTCTCGGCTACGTCGCTCGTCGGGCGCCCGTCTTCCTTCTCGCCGTACGGCACGAGGTGCACGGGGCCGGTCGAGCGGTAGGCGGCGTCGAAACGGTGGGCGAGGTCGGCGCTGAAGTACTCGTCCCGAGGATCGAAGACGACGACGGCGGCCGGACCGGAGTGGCCGGAGGCCGGCTCCGCCAGGGTCCGCAGCCGCGGCGAGTGGCGAGCGAAGGCGGCCATGACCTTGGAGATGCGCGCGTTGGGCGGTGAGAGCTGGAAGTACGACACGGGTGAGTTGCCCTCGACCATGCGCTGGCCGGAGACGCCGGTTCCAAGGACGGTGATGCCCCGGGTCCCCAGTTCGATCGCGGCCTGCTGGGACTCCGGACGGCTCTGGGCGAGGCCGATGACCGCCGCGATGTGGTCCTTGTCCGCCCGGTCGATGATCATTTGCGTGACGTCCACGTCACTGCGGTTGGTGGTATTGAGGCCGCCGCGTGAGCCGTAGCGGAAGTACTCGCCGGCGTTGGCGACGAGCAGCCGCACGGGCACCTGGGACTTCAGGTGGCGGTCGTTGACCTGCCTCTGGGCGAGCAGCGCGCCGCGCAGCATCTGGAAGCCCGTGGGCACCGTGCGCTTTGATTCCGAGCCGACGCTCAGCGGCGCGAAGAAGACGAGCGTTCGGTAGGGCCGGTCCGTGTCCACCTGAGCGTTCTGGCGGCCGAGGGTCCGCACCAGCTTTCTGAGGTCCGGCGCGTACAGGCCATGGGCCAGGTCGCAGCGGTCGATGCCGTCAGTGAGGCCGACCACCTCTCCGGTCGGCACCTGCCGACAGGAGGAGGTGGGGTGCCCGACAGACGTGGGATGTTCGTCGAAGAAGAGCCCCACCAGCTCCCTGGACAAGGCGACGCCGCCGGCGCACAGCATCGCCGCAGCGGTGGCGGCAGCCACCGGACGCGCCCAGTCGAGGCGGCGGGGGCGACGGAAGTGGACGGCGCGGTGCGAGGCCAGCCTTTCCGCCGCGGTGCCGTCGTCGGGCGTGCGTGGCAGGGGCAGCACGTGCGCGGCATCGGCGGCCCGGCCGGCGACCGCCGCCGAGAACAGTGCGGCCGCCGCCCGGCCGGCTCGGTGGGCGTCGGCGCCGCCCTGCACGGTCTGGCGCGGCAGACCAGCGGCGTACGAGGGTAGTTCGTCCGTGGCGGCGCCCAGCACCAGCAGCGGACTGGAGCCGTTGTCGCGGGAGACGGCCGCGTATGTGTCCAGGAACTTGCGGCAGGCGGATCCCTCGCCGCCCACGGTCGGCAGGAGCAGGACGAAGGCCCATCTGCGCCGCGGACGGAGGCGACTCCACAGCCGTGGCCGTGCCGCCCTGGCCAGGTCTCGGATCAGCGCGGTGAGGAGGACCTGGCGGACCACTGCCTCGTCGCGGGCCGCCAGGGAAGCCGCCTCCGGATGCCGGCTCTCCGCCGCGTTCTGGGCCAGCGTGTGCTGGTGCGCCGCGCGCAGTCCTGCCGCCGCATTGAGGAAGCTCCGGCCGGTCTGGCCCAGCATGCGGCCCACCCACGGGTGGCGTCGGTCGAGGCGCATGCTGTACCACCGACGCCGCAGCCAGCCGGGGAGGACGGTCAGCAGTTGCAGGACCGCGCCCCACTTTCCGCCCATGGCCTCGCCGAGCTGCGCGGTCTCGGCGGCCGGCTGGAACCGCTGGGTGTACCTGTCGCAGAGCATGACCCGCAGGGCTCGCCGCTCCTCCTCCGCGTCCCCGGGCGGGAGGTCAGCGCGCAGCACCGCCAGGCACGTGTCGAACTCGGGTAGCCGCAGGGCCCCGGCCCCTTCGGGCATGGAGGTGCGCAGTTGCCGTGCGACATCCTCCAGCAGCAGCACGTGCGGCCCGCCCACGACGTCCTCCCGTGCGCTGCCCCGGATGAGCCGCACGTCGTCGATGACGGCGTGCGGCGCGAGGCTGGCCAGATGTCGCGTCGTCACGTTCCCGGCAGGGGACACAAGGCGCTGGCCGTACGCCAGCACGAGTGCGGTGAGCTCCGGATCCGGCTCCGCAGAGACTGAGGCCGGGTCGCCATCCGGCTCGCGGGCCAGCAGCAGGGCCGGCAGTCGGCGTCCGCGGGATCGTGACAGGGGTGGCAGACCAGCCCGCCGGTCGGCGACGTACCGGTCGATCACCCGGACGATCTCGTCGAAGCCGACGGGCAGGACGAGCTGTTGCTCGTCGCCGAGGGGTGCGTGCATCACACGGAACCTCCAAGTGGCGTCCATCGATGGAGTGTTGCGTGAGTCTAGGAACGGAATATGCCATACGGAGGCTTTGCTGCTTATCGACTCCTTCTGATGGGGTGTGACCGCAGTTCGCCCATATTGCTGCTGCCGAAGCGACGGACTGGTGATCAGCAAGAGCTGCCGGGAACGTGCTGCCTGCGCGGCTGCAATGTCATTCAGGTCGTATCCCTCGGGCACGGCGCTCGGTGCTGGTCGCCCAGAACAGGAAACGACGATGCCGACTCCCCGCGCCGCCGGTGACAGAACCTGACCCCTCCGCCCTGATCTGCTGCGGCGACCTGGTCGGCTCGCGCTCCGGGTGCCAGTGCAAGATGCATAAGTAGGCCGAAGCGGCTCGCCTCACTCTCGCGGGGCTGACTGTGGGGTGAGGTGGGGTTCGTTGAGCCCCTGAGACTCGTTCTCGGGGGGTGTGGCTCTGCGGCGGGTTGCTGCACGACTCGTGGCAGGAGTTGACCGTGGGGGCGTTTCCCGTGGTGATGCCGTCCGGGCAGAGGTACTGGACGGTCCTGGACGACGGCCTGGAGGTCTTCGTCGTTGCTGATCGATGGGCTTCGGAATCTGCGGTTCGGTCGGGGCCGTGCGCAACTGACGACGAAGGCGTACGCCGGCGGTGTCGAGCTCTGTTTGTGGTAACGCCGGTCAACCCGCCGGGAGTGGACGGTGGCGGGCCGGGACCTCGGTCTGTTCATGGTCTGACTGAAGTACACCCCGGCGTCCCGGGACGGGGTGGTGTCGGTGATGCGGCCAGGGCCGGGGGCCGTCCCGGTGCGGGGCGTGGAGGCGCCGAGGTCGGTGCGGGCAACGCGGCAGGCAGACCTGGCCAACGCCAATGCCCGCGCCCAGCTGGAACAGTGCACCAGCGAACCGCGACCCCGCCCGCGCCCTGGCCCGGAGGGCTGGTGCACCTGGGCCGACGTAGGGCTGTGCGGCCTGATCGCCGCGCCGGGCTGTCCGTGCGGCCGTACAGCACCGTTACTTGGCCGCTCCTACTGGAAGGCAGTCGGTTATGAGGCAGCCCCGGTGTCTCCGGTTCGTGTGTGGTCAGGCCGGTGAGGACCAGGGTGAGCCAGCGGGCGCGGGCGGTGGGGGGCTGGTCGGTGGGGGCCGTGCTGAAGAGCAGGTAGATGTCGTCGACGGTGACGTCCTGGTGGACGTCGTCGTCGGCCTGGCCCGCCTGGATCAGCGCGGCCAGCGCAGTGCCGGCGCGGGCTTCGGCATCCCGCTCGACGGGGTCGGCACCCAGAGCGCGGGCGGCGGCCTTGACGGCGTGGTGGGTGGCGCCGGCTCGGCGAACTGTATCGGGAAGTCGAGCCCTACGCCGGAACCACAGCAGGCCGGGAATTTCGCGAGCAGATCCACACCGAACTCGCCACCGCGCGATGAATGCCTGTTCCTGGCTGGAGTATCTCCGGGCGCTATCAAGAAGTGGCGCAGGTTATAGGCGGATGATGACGAGAGCGATGTCGTCGGAGGCACCCCCGGCGACGTCGAGCCGGGTCAGCAGTGCGTCGGCCAGCAGGTCAGGGGCGAGGGTTCGGTCCTGGGCCAGGGCAGTGGTCAGGCGATCCAGGCCGACGTCGATGTCCTCACCGCGGCGCTCGATGAGGCCGTCGGTGTACAGCACGAGGGTGTCTCCCGGCCTGAAAGGGAGGCCGGCCTGGGGGCGGGGGACGTGGTGCTCGCGTGTGCCGAGTGGCGGGTCGGTGGCCTGGTCCAGCTGTTCGCAGGTTCCGTCGGTGTGGAGCAGGATCGGCGGTGGGTGCCCGGCGTTGCTGTAGATGATCAGTCTGCTGCGGGTGTCGATGAGCACCTTGACCGCGGTGGCGGCCATGGCGCCGTCCACGGAGCGGGCATAGAGGCCGAGAACTTCCAGGGCCTGAGCAGGGCTGGGGATGGCGCGGATGACGGCGCTCAGGGCGCTGCGGAGCATGCCCATGATGGCCGCGGCGTGCAGGCCGTGGCCGACGACGTCTCCGACCGCCACGGCGTAGCGGTCGGGTGGCAGGTCGACGACGTCGTACCAGTCGCCGCACACGTTCAGTGACGCGGTGGCGGGCAGGTAGCGCACGGCGATGTTGGTGTGCCGGTCCAGGTCCGGGACGGAGAGCATGGCTTCTTGCAGGGTGATGGCGACCTGCTGTTCGCGGGCGTGGGCCTGGCGTAGTTCCTGGTTCAGCCGGTGCAGCTCGCGGGCGCGCGCGTACAGGTCGGCTGCCATACCCTCCGTTCGTTCGGGCGACTCCTTGCTGAGCTGAGGTGCCCGGGGTGAGTGGACGAAGGCCGTGACGTCCGCAACCTGTTGGATGATCCACTTCACCATGCCGTCAGGTCCGTAAAGGGGGGTGTGGATCACGGACCACCATCGCTCCTCGAACTCGTCCTGCTGATCGGGGGCGGGAACGTCGTACCGCTGGAGCACCGCGGTTTCCGGCCTCCCGGTGCTCAGAAGCCGGTGCAGGGAGGCTTTCAGGTTTCGTTCCGCGTCACTGCGGAAGCCGGGATTCTCCGGCAGGGCGTCGAAGAAGTACTTCCCGATCAACTCGTCCTCGGTCCGGCCTGCGGTCCGCAGGCAGGCCGGGTTGACGTAGCGGATCACCAGGTCCGCATCCAGCACCAGGGACGGGCTTGGGGTGGCGTCGAAGAACGCCGTGAAGTCGATGTCCGCTGTCATCACGCGCTCTCCGTGGCCGCGAGCGCGACTGCCTGGACTTCCAATCTACGGGCAATCCGGCGCTCAGGGCTCGTTCGTTCGCGTTCCTTCGCCCGGCACCGCGGCCTCCGGCCCGGCTCCCAGATGCGGAGTGAGGATGGAGGGGAACCGATCCACCCCTCTACCGGGAGGGTGAGGTGGCATGACCTACCCCTGTGCAGCCCCAGCCGGCACCGGCACCATTCGCCCGCACGACATAGCACCTCAGAACCCTTGCTCGGCGGAAGCCTGGCGACGTTGGCGAACATGGGCCGGCCATGCGAAGTCATCGCCTGAACACCGAGAGGGGATGCGGTGATGGCCATTGCTTGGACACGCGCCCGGGTGGTGATCGTGATGAATCCACGCTCGGGCGGCGACAAGGCGGCTCGTCACAACCTGAAACAGCGGGCCGAGGGCATGGGAGGCCAGGTCTGGAAGACCAGCATGCAGCATTCAGGAGGACGCGGCGTCGCTCGCGAGGAACGCCGTGGTGGAGGGGGCGCAGGTGCTGGAGGTCGCCGGCGGTGACGGCACTGTGTCGGCGGTCGCCGCGGTGGCCGCCGACACGGGCCGGTCGCTGATCGTGGTCCCGGCGGGCACTTCGCCCGGGACCTGGGCCTCGATCTGCGCGATCCGGGTCGGGCGCTGGACGCCCTGGTCGACGGTGAGCCCGCGCAGGTGGACCTGGGCGTGCTCGGCTCGCGTGTCTTCGTCAGCAACGTCTCTTTCGGCGTGTACGCCGATGCCCTGCTGGAGCCCGGGTACCGGGAGGACAAGCCGCGCGCGTTCGCCGCAGTGGCACCCGACTATGTCAAGGGCGAGCAGTGGGTCGAGGCCCGTATGGACACACCTTGGGGGACCGTCGAGCTCCCGCAGGTGGTGCTGATCTCCAATAGCCCCTACCACCTGGCCACACCGCGCTGGCTGGGGCGTCGCTTCTCCCTCAGCACAGGACAGCTGGGCATCATCGTTCTCAAGCGCCGGGCGCAGGCTCCGCCGGATCTTCTGCGGCATCTGCGCGGCGAACTGCGACAGGACAAGCGCGGTGCTCCGCTCGCCCCGTCCGCCTTCGCGGATCATCCGCCGGGCATCCCGCTTCATCAAAGCGTGGGGCTGCCAGGACCCGTACCGTGTGGTGCAGGCGCTGACCGAAGTGCCCGCCCGCTGCACGGAGGGCCGCTTCGCCGCTCGTCCGTGGCTGCCCAGTGCGGTCCCGGTGATCAGTGCTGGGGGTGTGGGCGGTGGAACAGCGGCCGCCGCTGTGTGGCAGTGCCGCCCGGAGCGAGGCGGCCGTGCGGGCCGAGCGCATGCCCAGCGAGCGCAGGTAGATAGCGACGGGAGCCTTGACCTGCTCCAGGACATCACCGGCCAGGTCCGGCCTCCCGCCCAGGGAGACCACAGCGGACACCCCCTCGGGCCGCTCCGGTGCCAACACTGACGAGGCCGACCGGCAGGCCTCTGGTCTCGGGAGGGCCCTCCCGCACGGTTACCCGCGTGCCCCGTATACGGCGTGCGACAAGCGCGACGGTCAGCCGCGGAGCGTCAGGCCGGGAGAACCCTTGCCGGCCTCTCGTGTGCGACGCCGGGAGCGCATCAGGACGGGGCAGGGCCCTCCGGCTTCCCGCCGTCCGCGTCGAACACCTTGGTGAAGGTGGCGCCGCACCGGCAGCGGGAGTGCTCGATCAGTTCTCCGTCGGCCGACACGCTCAGCCCCTGGCTGAGCCGCACGTGCACATGATGACCCATGAGGAGATGCCCTCCTTGGCCTCGTCTGGTCCGGTCATCGTGGAGGCCGACCGTGTGGACCGGCAATGCCCCAGCTCACACGTGAGTGCCGATGCTGCCGCCTTTCAGGGTCCGCCGCAGCGCCCAGGAGATCAGCGTGCGGAGTCCCGGACACAACGGTGCCCGCCAACCTGGGGCAGGCGCACACTGTCGGGATCATCCGGACGGCTTCGTGGGCGCCCGCCCTGCTCGTCTGCCGGGTTGCGGCTGCGGGTGGCCGGCGGCCTGCAGCATCGGTGCGGTGTGCCGCTCGGGACGATGGCCGCCCTGGGCCTGGACGCAGCTGCGGGGCGCCTCGACGTCACCGGGCAGCGGCACGGGCCGGCGCGCCACCAGGCGTCCGACCCAGCGGCGGCCGCAGTACTCGCATGGGGGCGCGCTGGGGCGGTACGGGGAGGGAACGGCGGTGTTGTCGGGGTGCCAGTGCGCCGCGAGTAACAGCGTCACGTTCCACACCCCGCTCTTCGTTTCCCAGTGCCTGCGCGAGCCGCCGCGGTTGACTGCCCTGGATCCCTGCCTCCACCCCTGCGCCCACTGCACCGCTCAGCATTCCTCAGCCGAGGACGACAGCTGGCACCCCCATACGTCGCCAGACTTGACAAGGTAAGACTCACGTTTTATTTCAGAAAGGCAGGCAAATGAGCAGGAAATGGCAGTTCACCATGGGCGAGGAGGTGACCGAACGTGCAGGTGCCGGAGCCAGAATCGGACCTGTACGCGGTGCTGGGAGTGCGGCCTTCAGCGACGGCCGAGAAGATCACCTCGGCCTACCGCGCCCGGGTGCGGGAACTGCGCCCCGACACCCGCGTGGACGCGGACACCGCCGCACGGTTCGGTGAGGTGCGGGCTGCGTACGAGACGCTGCAGGATCCCATCCTGCGGGCGGCCTACGACCAGCGCCTCGAGCGCACGCTGCCTGTGCCTGATCGAGGTGCTGCCCCCACGGAGCCCGTGCGGCCCCCACGGCGGTACGCCGCGGTGCTCGGGGACGTGCGTCCCGAGCCGCCGCTGTGCGCGGGGCCGGTCCGGTGGATCCCCGGCCGGTGAGACGAGAAACGAGGTGAGGACGAGAAGGGAGCTACAGATGGTGCGTGCGGTTGGTATCGACCTGGGCGCGACGAACTCGGTGGTCTCGGTCCTGGAGGGCGGCGAGCCCACCGTCGTCACCAGCACCGAAGGCGGTCGGACGACCCCGTCGGTGGTGGCGTTCTCCAGGAACGGCGAGGTACTCGTCGGCGAGGTGGCCAAGCGGCAGAACGTGACGAACGTGGAGCGCACCGCACGCTCCGTCACGCGGCACATGGGCGACCACGGTTGGCGGTTTCCCGAGCACGGGGACGTCGGCGGCAAGCGGTACACCGCGCAGGAGATCTCCGCGCGCCGCGGTCATCCGCCCGCCCGGACAAGCCGCCGTTGCCTGTCGTGCGGAGCTGACAGGCTTACCCCTACCTGGGTACCGGGGAAGTGGGCATCGCCCTCGATCCCCTGAGATCACTGGCAAGCGGAGGTGACGAACCGTGCAGCACCACGAGTTTCTCGCACGCGTACGCGAGCTCGGCGAATACACCAGCCAGGACGAAGCCTCGAAGGTCACCGACGCGGTGCTGAGTGTGCTCGCCCAGCGCATCAGCCCCGGCGAGGTCGACGACCTTGCCTCCCAGCTGCCCGCACCGCTCGGTCAGGCACTGGCTCAGGCCAAGCAGGCCCAAGCCGAGAGCTTCGGGATCGAGGAGTTCTACCGCCGGGTCGCCGAGCGCACCGGCGCACGACCGCGCACCGCACAGTGGGACGCCAGTGCGGTCCTGACCACCCTGGCCGGCGCCGTCTCCGGCGGTGAGCTGAACCAGATCGTCAGCCAGCTCCCCTCCGGCTTCGCCCTCCTGTTCGGCAAGGCCGATCTGGCCGGCTGACACCAGAAACCCCGGGCACCCCGAGTAGGTCACGCCGCCGGCTCAGATCGGCATCCGTCCACTCGGCCAGGATGCGCCGGTGATCCCGATCGCCGAGCGCGCCAAGCCTCGCAAGATCGCCATCAGCGAGTCCCGCGAGGACATCCCCGGCCGGCCGACCGCGCCCAGGGCCGGCCGAAGGACGGAGGACGGGCATTTGATCTCCCCCTCCCCCGCCTTCGTCCCCAACGGAGCAAAGAGCCAAAGAAGGGTGGTTGCCACATGCCCCTCCGACGCGAAGCCTTCCTCGAGCGGGTGAAGGAACGCGGCGAGTACGCAACGGAACACGAAGCCGAGCGGGCGGCGCGCGTGGTCCTCGCCCTGCTGGGTGCACACCTGGTCGGCGAGGTGCGCGCCCAGCTGGCGGCGCGCCTGCCAGAGGACTTCGCCCTGATCCTGCTCAACCCCCTGCAGAGCTCCGAGCCGCTGACGCCGGAGAGATTCGTACGCGCGACGGCAGCCTGGATCGAGGGAGCCACCGAGCGGACCGCAGCCTGGGACGTCAGCGCCGTCCTCAGCACCGTCGCCGACGCCGCCGACCCCGACCTCATGGACCAGATCCTGCTCCAGCTCCCGACAGGCTACGACCTGCTCTTCGGCCGCCCTCAGCCCACCTGACCCGCATCCGGTTCCACACCCGCCGCGCACCGGATGCCACCGAAACAAGGGCAAACGCCCCAGGCCCGCAAACAGCCGCGAGAGTCCCAGGCGCGGCGCTGCGGGCCTTCGGCGTGAGAGCAACAGTCTGGCGCACCCGTTCCGCCCTCGGGGAGTTCGCGGACGGGGTCGCCACGGACGGCACCGTGGTGGAGAAGGGCTGTCTGAGCTCGGTGAGGGTGCTGGGCGAAAGGGGTAGACACCCGAGAGTACGACTCCGTGTACTTCGCGGACGTGTGCGGCTCGATGCCGGACTTGGCCCAGGCCGCGGGTCGGGCGCTGGGGATGCAGCCGGGCGAGGGGAAGATGGCCAGCCTCGTGGTACCGGTGCTGCTGGGGCCCGGGGAAACGACGGACAACATGCTCACCTCCCGGGCGTGCGGCGGGTCGGCGAAGCTGCTGGAGGCCCTCAGAGCCCACGACGCCGGCGCCGTCGAGCAGTTGGCCCAGCAGCAAGCCGGCGCACCAGCACTTGAGCCTCTTCTGGCCTCCTCCACCATTGGAGGGCGACGGGTCAGCCGCACCGGTGGCGGTCACCCGGCTCCGTTTCCGGGTCCGTGGGGTTCGCGCAGGGCTGCGTGGCCGCGGCGGAAGCTGCCCGGGGCGGTTCCGAACTGGCGCTTGAAGGCGTGGGCGAAGGTGAACTCCGAACCGTAGCCGACCTGTCGGGCGATACCGGCGAGCGGCGCCGCGGACTCCCTGAGCAGCCGTGCGGCGCTGCTGAGGCGCCACCAGGTGAGGTACGCCATCGGCGACTGGCCGACGTAGGTGCTGAAACGGGCGGAGAAGGTCGTCCGGGACAGTCCGACGGCGGCGGCGAGCTCGTGCACGGTCCAGGGGTGGGCGGGGTCGCGGTGGATGCGGTCCAGGGCGGCGGCGACAGCCGGGTCCTTCAGAGCCGCGCACCAACCGCCGGCCTCCTGGGGGCACTGCTCCTCCAGCCAGGCGCGCAGGGCGTGGACGAGGAGCAGGTCGAGCAGTGCCGGGAGGGCCACGTCCGCGCCCGGTCGGCCTTCGGTGACGTCGCTGCTCAGCAGGTCGATGGTGGCGTGTAACGAGGCGTGGCGTCCGAGGCGGGCGGGGAGGTGGATGACCTCGGGCAGGTTGCGCAGGAAGGGGTGCACTACACCGCGGTCGAGGCGGTAGGCGCCGCACAGCAGGAGGGTGTGGTCATCGGCGTCATCCGCCTGGGCGAGTTCGGCGCCGATCTCGGTCATCAGGGACGTGGGCCCTGTGGTCGTGAGGTCCGGTGGCAGTTGGTCGACGGTCCGATCGGGACTGTCGCTCATCCCGTGGACGACCCCGTGGGGCAGGAGGACGACGTCGCCGGCGGTCAGCCGCACGGGCGTGCCGCCGGGTGACAGAAGCCAGCAGGCGCCGCCGAGTACGACGTGGAAGCCCGCGCCGGGGTACGGCCCGTAGCGGCTGCCCCAGCGGCCGGTACGCCGCGAGCGGGTGATCTTGGGTCGTCCGGCCTTCATGGTCGTCACGACATCGCTCAGGACATCCATGCGGGGAAACGTACCGTCCTCCGGCGGTCCGGACGATCGCGCATGTTCTGCGGCGCACGACGCATGGAGACTCTGCCAGGGCGGCTCATACGGTTCTCTCGCCGAACCAACCGAGCTCTGACACAGAGGAGTTGTGTATGAGTGCGTACGTGGTGATCGACCTTGACATCGAGAACCCGGCCGGCTTCCAGGAGTACGTGGACGCTGTGACCCCTCTGATCGAGAAGGCGGGAGCCCGCAACCTCGTGGTGGACGACGAGTGCCTGGTGCTGGAGGGCGAGTGGCGACCGAACACCCTGGTCATCCATGAGTTCGACAGCAAGGAGGCCGCGCTCACCTTCTGGGACGCTCCTGACTACCAGCCGCTCAAGGCACTGCGGCGCCGACACTCCACGGTCAGCGTCGTCGTAGCTCAGCCCCGCTGACCTCCCGCGTTTGTCCCTTCCCCTTCCCTCTTCCTGGTACGGAGGAACTCCACATGATCGTCAACATCACACTGGCGCGGCTACTCGCGCCTCTGGCCGCCCTGGTCGCCTTACTGGCGTCCCTGTACACACCCGCCTACGCCACGGCGGACGGCGCCGGCGGCCTGCGGTCACAGAGCAGGAACAAGGCCGCGGAGGGCAGTTACAACATTCTGATCTCCCACCGCGCCCTATTCGTCGCCGACTTCTGCCTGCTGTCGACCACCAGCGGAAACCAGCGTGCCGCGTGCAGCGGAAACAAGCCGCTGGGCACGGACTTCCGGCTCGGCGTCGTGTACAAGCCCGGAGACCGGGTCTGGATCGACGTCAACGTCGTCGCGGGACGCGACACGAAGGGCATCGACCTGCGCGGCAACCGTATGTGCCGGGTCGACAGCACGGCAGTCAACCTGAACGTGCACTGCTGGAAGAACTACGCCCACTACGCATCCGGCGTACCTGGTGAGCGTGTGTACGGCTGATCCGCGGAGGCTGCGGCAAGGGCGCACCATAGCTTCTTGACACGGCAGCACGGAGGACGAGAACACCCGTGCCCGCCCCCGGGGCGGCCGACCGTACGACGATGCGGACCGTCGCAGTTGACGCGTACGTGCGGCCACACATAGGCGCTGGGGGCGAGTACGAGCGTGTCGACCGGGCCGGTGGCGACCTCGTGGTCGTGTGGCCGCTCAAGCCAGAAGCGTTCGGCGCGCGGATCGCTGCGCACCTCCGGCCACAGGCCGCGGAGCATCCCGTAGAGGCCGCGCTGCACGATCTGGGGTCCGGCCTCGCTGACGTCGGCGGCGAGTTCGGGTTCTAGCCGTGCTCATACAGGGTCGTGCGGTAGACGTGGAAGCCGCTGGTGACCACTGTGGCTCGGTGGCCGGGAGGGGAGCCGTCCATGAGGGCCGCGCTGAAGCGGAGGTTCTCCCGGTGTTCACGGTTCGGTCTTCCCGCACGATCCGTCGCCGGGCACTCCGCGTCCGCGCAGACGGTCGGCCGTCGCGTCCGCCTCGAAGCGGACCTCGTCGTCGCCTTGGCCGCCCGAGAGGACGAACACCACACGAGGCGTGTGCGGTGCGCTCGCCGCCAGCCGGTTCCCCGGCGCGGTACGGGCGGCTGCCGGCATCCTCCCAGACCAGTGCGGCGCCGAGCTTCATCGTCTCCCACGAGCTCGGCCTGGACGAGGCCTCCACCGCCTACGAGCACTTCGGCGCCCGTGACGAGGGCTGGACCAAGGTGGTGCTGCATCCCAACGACCACGGCAACGGCCACAAGTAGTAAAGGGACCAGGGTCTCAGCCGCTCCAGCACCGGGCGGGCGACAACCGGCGGCCGGCCCGGTTTCCGCCGGGGCCGGACGGGCCCTCGCCTGCAGTTCCCGCACAACGCCGGGTACCGGCGGTCTGCTGCGTCCGGCATTGCGGGCCGGGCTGCGGGATTCCGCCGCCCGGCCCGAAACGTGAGTACTGGACAGGCCGTGCCCTTCCGGCCCTGCAATTCGGGCCGTGGGATCGGCGGTTGACGCTTGCCTGCGAGGGGCGCCCACACATCGCCCCGCAACCGAACGGCGTGCGCCGGGCGCCGGGTGGTGGAAGGCAGTTGAGGATTGGATGCGGAGCACGCGGATACTCCGGGCGTCGTCCACCGTGGGTCCTTCGCCCTGCCCTGGCGCTCCCAAGCTGGTCGGCGAGGGCAACCACGACGCCGACGGCCGATAGTGCCACATCGCTCACCCGCACCGAGCTCCTCCTGGTTCGACGTCTGAGCAGGGCATGCACGGCGTCTTCTGCCGTACTGGGGCTACGTGGAGTTCGTCGGCCCGGCCTCGAGCTGTATGCGCTCGATCACCGACTTTCCGCAGGAACCACTGCGTCACACAGTGGGCATTCGGGCGACAGGACGTCGAGTTCGTCTTCCCTCACACCGAGGTGCGCAAGTTCGGCCTATTGGTTTCGCATGCGAGAGCGGACAACGTTTGTCGACGGTTTCGGACAGCACTTTGGCGATCAACGCCGCAGAAATGTTGACAAGAACCGACAACGCTTTGGCCGCCTGCCAGGACGTCCTTGTCAGCCACGCCGGCACGTGGGGGCTGGCATACCCGCTGCCGCTGCGAGAGGCTGACCATCACGGGTTGATCTTCAGCACACGGAGGCTACGAGCTCATGGCAGCATCAGGGAACCAGCTCTTACCAGCAGCAGGTACATACGAGATCGATCAGGCGGCATCAACAGTCCGCTTCCACACACGCGCCATGTTCGGGCTGCTTCCAGTCCGAGGTACCTTCGCCATCAGCCATGGCCGCATTACTGTGGCGGACCCGGCAGACGAGTCGTTGGTGCACGTCGTAATAGAGGCAGGAAGCTTCGAGTCGGGCAATCAGCAGCGTGACGACCACGTCAGGCCCTCTGACTACTTGGACGTGGCTCGGCATCCCGAGATCGGCTTCCGGAGCCAGCGTGTGGAACGATCCGACGCTGATGCCACTTTGCAGGGCGAGTTGACGGTATGCGGGGTGACTCGGCCGATCGCCGTCACGCTCGGCACGGTTGCCCACGAGGGCAAGCGGATGACGGCGAGCGGCACTACCACGATCGACCGGTACGTCTTCGGCATCACCAAGGCCAAGGGCATGACGGGCCGGCACCTCAAGATCACTTTGGAAGTCGTCGCGCACTGCTGAACCGATCGTGGTACTAAGCAGCGCACGGATCAGCGTGACAATGATGAGGTCAGCCTGCGGCGTCCGCGCTCGGGCCGCCCTGGTGCTGGCGAGCCGGTAGGACTCCGTGCCGGTCTCGATGATGTTCCCGCCGAAGGTGAGGCGGTCGACGATGGCGCGCAGAGCCGCGGGTCGGTGAACATCCTGGTCCACCCGCCGAACGATTCGTTGGAGGCGATGGCGACGCTGTTCTTCTCCTCGCGTTCGGTGAGTACCTGGAACAGCAGCTCAGCGACCCTGCGGTCCAGCTCCATGTAGCCGAGTTCGTCTATGCAGAGGAGATCGACGCGTCCGTAGCGGGCGATGGTTTTGGTGAGGATCTTTTCGTCCGTGGCTGCGACCAGCTCGTTGACCAGTTTGGTGGCGAGTGTGTAGCGGACCCGGAAGCCGGCCATGGCGGCCTCGGTGCCGAGCGCGATCAGCAGGTGGGACTTGCCCGTGCCGGAGTCGGCGATGAGGCAGAGTGGCAGGCCCTTTTTGACCCATTCGCAGGTCGCCAGGGTGTGGATGACCGCGGCATCGATGTTCCCGTTGGCCTCGAAGTCAAAGGTCCGCAGCGAATTCTCCCGCGGGAACTGTGCCGCCCTGATGCGCCGTTCGGAGCGTCGCCGGGCCCGGTCGTCGCACTCGGCCATCAGCAGTTCGGCGAGGAAGCCGCGATAGGACATCTGGTCGCGGGCGGCGGCTTCGGCCAGGTCGGGGAACTGGGCCCGGATGGTGGGCAGCCGGAGCATGCGGCATGCCTGGTCGACGGCGGCGTCGGCGGCCTGTTCGGTCAGCCCGCGGTGGCGTTTGAGGGTCACGGCATCTCTCCCTGGATGGCGGGGCGATCGGCCGGCTGCCGTGCTCACAGCAGCTGGTCGTAGGCCAGCGACCGAGGGCGGCGGCCGGGTGTCGGGCGGCAACTGGGCCAGCCGCCGTTCGGTCAGCGAGGTCACGTTCGTCCGGTCCGGCTTGGCCGGGACAGAATCCGCGACCTCGTCGGCTTCGGCTGCCTTCCGTGCCTCCAGGACGCCGGCCCTGAGCGCGGAGGCAAGCCCGGCGACCAGGTGTTCGTGGGAAACGTTGCGACCCATCAGCAGGACCTCGATCAGGGCCAGGGTGCCGTCCCGTTCGCCGTGGGCAGCCTTGGCCGCCTGCCACCACGCGTCATGAACGGGCGTGAACTTCCCTGCGGAACGGGCCTGCTCAAGAGCGGTGGCCCCGGGAAACGCTCCGGGCTTGCGGGCCAGGGCTTCCAGGTAGTGGTCCAGATCCAGCCGGGGCTGCCCCTTGGCGATCAGTCGTTCGTGACGGGCGACCTCCATCTGCCCGTCGTAGACAACCAGCTCAGAGGCGTGCAGCATGGCCCGAACCGTCCGCCCGATCAGCCGCACCGGCACCGAGTAGCGGTTGGTGCGGACGCTGATCTGACTGAAGCGGTCCCCCCGCAGGCTGAACAGCCTCCCCGTCTCGAAGGGTTCCTCCGGTAACCGTTGCAGCAGCGGCCGTTCGACGGCGAAGTACTCGCTCATCGGCCGTGGCCGGGAGCCGATCCGGCGCCGCTCGTCCTCCTCATCCCACCGCTCGATCATCACGTTGAGCTCGGCGAGTGAGGCGACCTCGGGGACAGGGACCATGTGATTGCGGCGGAACCAGCCGATCTGCCCCTCCACCCCGCCCTTCTCGTGGGCGCCCTCGATGCCAGGCAGGCAATACGCTGCATCGATGCCGAAGTGCGACCGGAACGCGGTCCACCTCTCGTTCTCCACGCGGGACCGCGAGCTCAGCACCCGGGAGACCGCAGAACGAAGGTTGTCGTAACGGACCTTGCCGGTCGGCACTCCGCCCAGCACGCTGAGAGCGTGGACATGGCCCTCGAGGAATGCCTCCTGGCCGCAGGAGGCGAAGACGCGGTGCGCGGCCTTGCCCGAATAAGACAGGCGCATCGCGAACACGAAGCAGGTGACCTGCTCACCAGCCAGGCGTACCTTCACGTCGCTGAAGTCCACCTCCGCTTCGGCCCCCGGCCGGTGGGACTGCGGAATGAACGCGTGCACCACCCCGCGGCCGGCCTCAACAGCGATCCGGGGCCGTCGGTCGGCGACATAAGCCCGCACCATCGGATAGGTCACTGCCTCCGCCCCATGCTCGTCCAGGAGACGGTCGAAGATCCGCTTGACCGTGTGACGCTGCTTGCGCGGCGCATCCAGATCCGCCCGGAGCATCTCGTCGATCAACGGCTTGTAGGTATCCAGACGGGTGCCGCGCGGCCGCGGCTTCTTCCGCGGCTCCGGCCAGACCGACTCCAACGCGGCCTTCACCGTGCGGAATCCGACTCCGTACTCACGCATCAAGGCTCGGTACGACATCCCTGCCCGGGCATCATGGCGGATCGCCGCGTACAAGTCGAGCTTGGATTTCGGTGGCGCCATCGCAGCCTCATCCCGCAGAGCACGTCAATGCTCCCACCACAAGCCCTCACGCCTTGCCAGAACTCACGGACATCGCCCTCCCCCGAAACAAGGCGTTCTCGGCTCTGAGCGACAAGTGGTGTCGAAACCAGGGCTCTGGTCCAATTCTTGTGGCGCGGTTACTGCTCCTGACCGATCGGTCCCAGGGCCTCCGTGATCCGTTGGACTTCGTGGCGCCACTGAGCGGCGTCGGCACTGTCCACCCAGCCGGTCAGCAGTTCCGATCCGTCTTGGAGTACACGCTGCAGAGCGAGCACGGCTGACGTGCGGAGAGCCAATGGAAGCTGCGGCAGAGGTTCTCTGGGTCCGTCATGAGGGTCGATCACAATCCGGCTGCCCGGGATTGTGCTGGCAACGAGAGCCGCGGCGGCCACCGCTTCGGTGCCGTCGCCGCCATCCACGCGTGCTCCGGAATCCGTGACTCGCTGGAATGCTCGCTCGAGCACTTCGATGACCTTCTGAGAGGTCAGTCCCTAGAGTTCATCGACGAAGTCGGCAGCGAGATCGCTGTCGAATGGGCCTGTTCCCCACGTTCCCATGCACGGCTCCTGGTATCGCTCTCGCGGACGAAGCCAGCATTCCAGCAGACACTGACAAACGCTCACGTGGCCAGGAGGACTCGTTTGCGAAGCAAGGCGAATCCCGCGCGGCCGAACATCTGGCGCTTTAACATTTTGATCCGGTTGAAATGGCCCTCCACGACGCCGGAGTGCCAGGGGAGGGTGAGGCCGGCGGTGACGGCGTCGAGGTCGCGCTGGAGGTGCTGAGCGAAGTGGTGGAGGCTGGGCAGTTCGGTAGTGGCGCTGGCTGCTTCGATCTATTCGGGGAGTCGGTCGCCTTGCAGGTGAGTGAGCATGTGGGCGAAGGAGCGCACGTGCTCGGCGAGTGCTGTCAGTTCGGGGCAGTTGGCCAAGGCGGCTTTGAGGTGGATCCGGTCGCCTTCGGGTAGAGCGTCGGGGTGCGTGAGGATCCAGCGCGTGACGGCGCGGGCCGATGGCGGTCGGGGGCCGACCGGTTGGGGCTTGCCGCGAAGAGTCCTGCTGACGTAGTCACGGGCGCTGGCGTATCCGCGTGGATAGCCTTGTTCGATGATCTCCTCCCATAGTTTCCAGGCGTTGGTGCAGCCTTCCTGCCAGCGCTGGTCGATGTAGGTCTTGTAGTCGTCGAGCCTGGTCGCACGGCTTTGATACGGCCCTTGCGCTGGGCGTATTCGTCCACGCCGACCACGCGGGGTGTGGTGGTGACGGGGTCCGGAAGCGAGGCGATCAGCCTCAGCAGGGTGTTCCTGCTGACCGGCACTTGGAAAGCATCCGTCATGCGGGCGCCTGCCCGGCCTGCGAGCGCGAGACCGACCGACACCAGCGTCGATCGCAACCGCTCGGTCTGTCGTCCGAACCGACGCGTGAGCCCAGGGACTTGCTCAGCAAAGGTCTTGCGCGTGCAGGAGTCCTCCGCGCAGACGAACCGCCGCACTCGTAACGACACCACGACAAGCTTGCCTGCTGTCGGCAGATCACGAGGACACCGCAGGTAGGAGGCATGTATTCGCCCCGACCAGTATCCGCGCTCGGGACAGGCCGCCCGTCCTGCGGTCGTACGAGCCTCGACCCGCACGACTGTGTCGGACACCTCGACCGACTCCAACAACACGCCCTCGACCGAGGAGAACAGCAGCTCATCCAAGTGCGGAAGCACTTCGTTCACGGCGAAGGACTGTCGACCACACCACCGTCCAGCCGGGCGATTTTCGGGCGACCTCAACTGCCATCGCACGAAGATCGACAGTCACCCTGCGCGCATAACCACACGAAGTGGACCAGAGCCGAAACCAGTCAACAAAAACCAGCCTATCCGCTGGGACCGCGGCCGGCCCGCCATCGAAGGACACGCCGTCCTGGATCGCCGCCCTCGCCATACTTGAAGCCTCCACAGCGGCTACAACCTGTGCGAGGACACCCCGCGCGCGAGGGCGGCGATGAGTTCTTCCGCCCGCAGAAGTACCAGCTGCGGCTGGGAAGCCACAAGGCACCTTGCCGCCGCCGAGGCACCCGCCCCTGCGACGCTCTTGAGGTTTCACCACCCCCGACCGAACGCTATGCCGACGCAGCAGTGGGTCGGCTGGTAGAGCCGGTGCCTCACTGCCACCAGCCAGACTCCGTCCGACGCGGTGATCTTGTGAGAAGGCTCGGCGGGAAGATCACCTGCTCATCCATGCGCTCCTCGGGAACTGGGGGGAAGGGAGTAGACGGACTCATACTCAGTGATCGTTGCGGTGCCGCCTGAGCTGTGGCTGCTGTGACCGAATCGATGTGCAGACAGGGATAGGGAAGGACGTGTGGGATATGGGTGACGCGGGTCGGCCGTTGATGCCGGAGGTGGTGGACAGTCCCGCTCTGCGGACGCAACCGGCAGGTAAGGGGGCACGGTGGCTGTTGCGTCATCAGGTACAGCCTGTGGGGCCGGCGGCCGGTGAGGGGCATGGCGAGCCGCATGCCTGGTGGAAGGTCATGTGCCTGACCGGGGTTGACTACTTCTCGAGTCTGGCCTACGTGCCGGCGATCGCCGCGCTCGCCGCTGGGGCGGTTTCGCCGCTTGCGACTCTGTTGATCGTGGCGTTGACACTGTTGGGGATGCTGCCGATGTACCGGCGGGTGGCCAAGGAGAGCCCGCACGGCGCGGGATCTGTGGCGATGCTGGAGGATCTGCTGCCGTTTTGGTGGGGCAAGCTGTTCGTGCTGGTCCTGCTCGGCTTTGTGGCCACCTCGTGGATCATCACGATCACGCTGTCGACGGCGGACGCCTCGGTGCACGTGGTGGAGAACCCCTTTTTCCCCTCCGTGCTGCACGGCCACGAGGTCGCCCTGACCGTGGTGCTGTTGCTGGTGCTCGGGGGTGTTTTTCTGCTCGGGTTCAGTGAGGCGGTCAGTGTGGCCATCCCGCTGGTCGCCGTCTTCCTGTTGCTCAACGCGGTCGTCATCGGCGTCGGTCTGGCGCATGTGTTCACGACGGACGGAGCGCTGTCGGCTTGGACCGACGCACTCGTCGAGGGGGGAGGGGGCTTCGGCGACCTGGCCGGTCCGGCGCTGCTGGCCTTCCCGCTACTGGTGCTGGGTCTGTCGGGCTTCGAGACCGGTGTGAGCATGATGCCGCTCGTGGCGGCCAAGGGGGCCGGCGCCGAGCAGCGGCTGCGCGCGCGGATCCGCAACGCCCGTCGGCTGTTGACCACGGCCGCCGTGATCATGAGCGTGTATCTGTTGTCCGCCAGTTTCGTGACCACCGTCCTCATTCCGCACGACGAGTTCGAGCCCGGGGGCGCAGCCAACGGCCGGGCGCTGGCCTGGCTCGCCCACGAGCATGTCGGGGAGGCCTTCGGCACCGTCTACGACATCAGCACCATCCTGATTCTGTGGTTCGCCGGTGCCTCCGCCATGGCCGGGCTGATCAACATCGTCCCGCGCTATCTGCCCGACTATGGCATGGCACCGGAGTGGGGGCGCGCGGTGCGCCCGGTCGTCCTCGTCTACACGGCTCTGTGCGTCCTGATCACCATCGCTTTCGACGCCGACGTCGACGCCCAGGCCGGCGCGTACGCCACAGGAATCCTGGCGATGATGGTCTCCGGCGCGTTCGCCGTCACCGTCTCCGTCGCACGTGGCCGCCGACGCGTGGCGACCATAGGCTTCGGCGTGCTCACCGCGGTGCTGTTCTACGCCCTGGCGGCCAACATCGTCGACAAGCCCGACGGCATCGCCATCTCTGGCTTCTTCATCCTCGGCATCATCACCGTGTCGCTGATCTCGCGCGTCTCGCGCACCACCGAACTGCGCGCCGACCGCCTGGTCGTCGACGAGAACGCGCGCCGCTTCATCTCCGACACCCTCGCCCATGACGACTCCATCAACATCATCGCCAACCGCCGCCAGGCCGGGGACGCGGCCGAGTACCTCGCCAAGGAACGCGAACAGCGCGGCACCAATCCGGTCCCCGGCCCGGCCGATGTGCTGTTCCTGGAGATCGACGTGGTCGACCCGTCCGACTTCAGCGAGACCCTCACCGTCCGCGGTGTCGAGGTCGACGGACACCGGGTCCTGCGCGCCCATGCACCGGCCGCGCCCAACGCCATCGCCGCGATCCTCCTCGCGCTGCGCGACGCCACGGGCGTACTGCCGCACTGCTACTTCGCCTGGGCCGAAGGGAGCCCCTTGAAGCACATGTTCCGCTACTTCCTCCTCGGACGCGGTGACACCGCCCCGGTCACCCGCGAGATCATCCGCAGCCACGAACCCGACCCCGACCGCCGCCCCGGCATCCACGTCGGCGGCTGAACCCGACACGGCCGCCGGGCATCCCAAGCACGGCGGCCGAAAGGCGGGAGGAGCGATGACGAACCCCTACGGCTCCGACCCCGACCAGACCGTCACCTCCACACCCACCTGACCGGCCCCGCCCGACTCAGACCCCGGCCGCCCGATTCGGGGGGCTGTGGGCGGGCGGTCATGCTCGGGTGGTCAGGTGTTCGTACGTGGGTCGCCGTGCCGGAGCCGGTCCCCGGTACCGCCGTCCGCATCGCCGGCGACGGCGAGGTCCTCATCAAGGGCGGCATCGTCTTCGGCGCCTCCTGGAACAACCCGGCCGCGACCGGGGAGGCCCTGGACGACGGCTGGTTCGCCACAGGCGCCCCCGCTCTCTCGACGAGGACGGCTACCTCACCATCACCGGCCGCAAGAAGGACATCCTCGTCACCACCGGCGGCACGAACGTCTCCCCGGCCGTCCTGGAGGACCGCCTGCGCAGCCGCCCTCCCGTCGGCCAGTGCCTCGTCGTTGGCGACAACCGCCCCTACGCCGCCGCCCTGATCACCCTCGCCCCGGAAGCCCTCGCCCACTGGCTGGCGGTCCGCAAACTCCCCGCCGCCACCCCGCTGTCCAAGCTGGTCCACGACGAACGCCTGCGCGCCGACGTGCAGAAGGCGGTCGATCACGCCAACGAGGCCGTCTCGCGCGCCGAGTCGATCCGCGCGTTCCCCCTCGCCGAGGGCGACTTCACCGAAGAGAACGGGCTGCTGACCCCGTCGCTGAAGGTCAAGCGCCAGGCGGCGACGGCGGCATACGCGGACGTCATCGAGGCCCTGTACGCGAACAAGCCCTGAACTGCTCGGCTTGCGTCTCCTCGTGGTTGTTCATCTCCGGCCCCGGAGATGCGAGGCGGGGCGGCCGGTGCCTTCGGCGCAGCGGGCACCCTTGGGGACGGGCGCCTTCTGCCGCGGCTGCTGAACGGGCCTCCGCGCGCTGCTCCGGGAATCGTTGGTACCCGGGGACGGGCCGCCACCGGGGGTGTGGACGTGGCCGTACGGCGACCGCCCCGCTCTTGTGGTCTTCTCCGCCGGAAAGTGTGCTTGACGAAGATTGACCCTCGCCTGCGCGGACTCAACCTGCGCGTGCACGGCCGCCACCATCGTGCCGCCGATGAGACTCTCGAAGTTCAGCGAGGACAGCTCGGTACCCGGATCGCGCGACCCGGATCGCTACGCCTGCCCGGCGCCCGCGGGTGCACGGGAGGCTACGGCCTTCCGGCAAGCGCAAAGGGGGGAACGGTGACTGGCCAAGTGGCGATCCGCCGGTTTCGCCGACGCCCTGGCGGCGATCACCGGCTTCATCGAGGCGTACGGAGCGCACAAGGCGCTGCGCGGGTACGGGTGAAGCGCGCGGCATGCCGCTGTCCGTGCGCCGCACCGCGTCGCCCGGGCGCCCGCGCGGCCATGACGCACAGCATGTCGCTGCGAACAGGCGGCTCGAGCCCTGTCAGTCCTGTCCGTACCCCGGGCTGTCCGGGGCAGGGGGGAAAGCCAGACCGGTCGGTGTGCTGAGGCCGGTGAAGCCGAGTGTCACCTGTCCTCCTCCTGTCTCGCGGACGCGCACCACGCGGTTGTTGAACCCGTCGGCCACGTACAGGTGGCCCTTGTCGTCAAGGGCGAGTCCGAGCGGGGAGTTCAGTCCGGTGACGGGAACGGTGCTCTGCCGGCCGCTTCCGGTGGCGACCTTCACCACGCGGTTGTTGCCACTGTCGGCGACGTACAGGTCGCCGCCGGTGCCGAGTGCCAGCCCGGTCGGCTGGGAGAGGCCCGTCGTGGGCACGGTCTGCTGGCCGCCGCCGTCCACCGCGACCCTGACGACCCGGTCGTTGACGAAGTCGGAGACGTACAGATGCCCGTCGGGTGCCCAGGCCAGCCCCCAGGGGTGCAGCAGTCCCTCCGTGGCCAGCACCGTCCGGCCCCCGCCGTCGGCGGCCACCCTCACGATCCGGTCGTTGAAGCTGTCGGCGATGTACAGGTTCCCGGCCGGGTCGACCGCGAGCCCCAGCGGGCGCGACAGATCGCCCGCCGGTACGACCGACTGCTCCCCGCCGTCCGGAGGCAGGACCACGACCCGGTTGTTGCCCGTGTCGGAGACGTAGAGCCGGCCGGCGACGTCCCAGGCCATGCCGGTCGGACGCACCAGGCCGTCGACGGGGACGGTGACCTGTTCACCGCTGTACGCGAACAGGGTCAGCACCCGGTTGCCGCCGTAGTCGGACACATACGGTGCCGGGCCGACGGGCGTGCGGGCGTCACCGGCCCGGACGGCGTCCGCCGCCCCGGCGGGCAGCGCGCAGAGCAGGACCAGTCCCAGCGCGGCGGCCAGCCGCCGGGACCAACTCCGGGCCGGCCCGCGGCCGCTCGTCGCCGATCCAGCCGTCATCCGTTCCATGACTCACCCGCCTGTGTCCTCGGACGGTCGGCCCCGTGCCGTACCCCTCGCCGACCCTAGGAAGCGCCGCGCGCCGGTGCGGGAGCCACGCCATCGGGCCGTTCGCCCACCACTCCAATGCCCCCGGAGCGTGTCGGTCGAGGGAGGCGCCACGCCGTAGCCCGGCCGGACGCTCCGGCCGGAGGACCCGGCGCGCTCTCACCGTGGCCGACCGAGCGCGTCGACCGGTCCGGCAGGTGCAGCAGGCATCAACCCGGCATCCGGCGGCGGGAAGCGTACGACCCGGACCTGACAGGGGCATCACCGCCCTGGAAGCAGAAGCCGACCGTCTCCACAGCTTCGAGCCCATGATGATCCCCGAGCTGCGCCAAACCTCCGCCTACGCCCGGGCCGCCCTCACCGCAACCCTCCCTGCGCTCACTGCGCAGCAGGCCGCCACACGCCTTGAGGTGCTGCTGCGTCGTCAGCACCGCATCCACGATCCGGACCTCCCCATGCGCCTGAAGGTCATCCTCGACGAGTCCGCACTACGCCGCCTCGTCGGCAGCCCTGACATCGTGCCCGACCAACTCGATGCACCTGAACACCCTCGGCACACAACCCCACATCACGGTCAGGTCCTCCCCCTGTGAACTCGCTGGCACCGGGTGGAGGACCTGCCACCGTGTATCTGGGACGGTCAGGGAAGGATCTTGATCGAGCTTTGCCAGTTCAGCTGGAGTGGCTGCTGGAGGGAGATGTGCAGGAATCCCATCGCCTCCAGCTCCCGGGCTCTGCGCAGAGGCCCCACGTCGAACGGGCGCATAGCTCCAGAGCGGACAAAGTCCGCGATCTTGTCCTTGGCTGCGGAGTCGTCTCCGGCGATCAGGACGTCGAGCGGGAAGTCATGGCCCTCGCCTGTCGTCAGCGGGCCGGCGAAGGTGGTGTTGAACGCTTTGACGACCTTCACGTCCGTGCCGACGATCTGCTGGATCTCCTCGGCAGCCGAGCTGTCCGGGGGTGTCACCCGCCCATCCATGGTCGAGACGTCGATGGGGTTGCAGATATCCACCAGGACCTGCCCGGCCAGGGCAGCCCCGGAGGATCTCGCGAACTGCAGTGCCGCGTCGTACCACAGTGCGATCACGGTCACGTCGGCTGCTTCCGCCGAAGCGGCCCAGTCGCACTCACCGTCAGGGAAGCGCTGCTTGAGCTCCTCGGCCACTGCCCGGGCAGGGTCGGCGTCGGGGTGGACCACGCACACGCCATGGCCGCCGACAAGGGCACGGGTGGCGATGGCGCGGCCCATGTTGCCGGGGCCCACGATGTTGATCTTCACAGCTGCTGCCTTCCGGTCTGACGGAGCCGTACGACGCCGTCGGGTCCATGGCCCTGCCCATGGGCAGGGCTGTTCCGGAGCGAAGGGCCGCGTCATGGTTTGGAGCCGAGGGACGCAGGTGCATCCCTATCCCGAGGCCCGACAGCTGTGCGCGAAGGCCGGCCACTGTCACCCGGATGCCCGGCGCGAGTCGGGATGTTGACACCGTTGGTGACCATGGAACACCGGGCCTCACGCCTCGCCGCGTGCTTTCATCACCATCCTGTCGCCGGGGGCGCGGACCACCGCGACCTGGCGATCGCCGGCAGGCGCTGCCGGGCGGCCGGGATCTTCACGAACAGGTTGGGCCGGTCGACCAGTCACCCCAGCGCCCGCACCTCCGCGATCGTCGCCGCGGTGTCGCGCGCGAGCCGGGGCCGACCTCTATGGACACCCGGCCGTCGACGCCGCCCGTCGCGGGGTAGACCGGGCACAGCCCGTCGCACGCCCGCAGCGCCTCCCGACCCCGACTCCGCGAGCCGTCAGATCACGGATCGGTCCGTCATACGCGTCGCCGCTCGTGATGGCCTTGGCGAAGATCACCGGACTACGAGATCTTCATGGCTCTGACCGGGCCCGTGATGAAGCCTCACCGGCACGCCGGATCGACGGCGAACAGCAGCCCTGGGCGGCAATGGCGAGGCCTGGTCACCACCCGCAGCGACAGGCCTTCACCGGCGTACGTCGGTGTGATCACGGCGTCTGCCCGGGCGCTGCTCGCCTGGGGCCGGTTCAGCCGATCACGGACCGGGCGAAGGCGACGGTGCCGGCGAAGGAGCCCCCAGCAGCCAGCACCGCGACAGCCCATGCGTTCCCCGCCAGCATGGTCAACACGCCGGCGGCAACCGCAATCTGCATGGCCAGCATCAAAATGACCGCGGCCCGTACGGTCATCAGCGGCTCCTGCGACCGGTCGGACGGCGTACTCACGGAAGCTCCCGGCGGTTGCTCTCAAGCCTGCTCCACGCCTTGGCGACGCTGCTGAGCTTGCGCCGGTTGTGCTCTCCCTGCGCTGCGTCCTGCTGCACGTCGGCCAGCGCCGACACGGCACTGTGGTCACCCAGCCCGTCCAGTACGGACTTGCCGACCATCTCCCCGATATTGAGAAGCCAGGGAACCAGCAGATCGATGCCCGCGATGACCGGGGCCAGGCCGAAGTTCGCCCGCATCGTGCCGAGGTAGGCCAGCGGCTCGTCGAGGGAGTCCCTGACGCCCGACACGAAGGAAGCCGTGTCCACGACGGCCGCCACGCTGCCGGAGGTCAGGGCGCCGTCTTCAAGCAGCGGGAAGACACCGTGGTCCAAGTCGAGCGTGCCCATCGGCGCCGCACGTCCGCCGTCGCCCGATTCGCCGAGAGCCCCGGCTTGGGGCAATCCGCGTTCTTCCGATGAGGGGGCGAGCGGTGTTTCGGACGGCTCTGCGGCAGGCTGCTGAGAAGCGTCCTCGGGTGCCGAGTCCAGCGTTGAATCTGCAGGCATCTCGGACCTCCTTTGTTGCTCGAGTGAGTCTGTTCACCTACCTGCGACGGGAGAGAGCTGATACGACACTCATTCTTCCGGCATCCCCTGTGATTCACGTCACACCACGCTGTCTGGCGTGGTCCCCGTCCGCCAACCGGCCCCCCACCCGCTCGAAGGGCATGGTCGTTCATCGTCCTGACACCGCATCACTCGACGTGGCAGGGTCGGCTTTCACCACGAACAGTCGAGTTGACGGGTCGCCTCCTCGCCGCCCGCAACGGCCGCGCGGACGGCGAGGAGTCTGGTCACTTCTTCCCGGCCTTACTGCGGACCCCGATGGTCCACATGCCGAGCGACGCCACTCCAAGGGCTGTCACGATGAGCGGCATAGCCTTGTTCGATTCCTCTGCCGTGAGGCCTTGCAGCAGCGCGAGCACGGTGATGACCGCGACCACGGCCTCGGACGGCGCAACTGGCCCACGACCGCGGCCGCCGTGCCCCACGGGCCGGCCACGATGCCGCTTTCACCCGCAGCATTGATCCCGGCACGGCAACCCGTAGCAGTGCTGAAGATGCTCTCTCCCGCATCGAGAGCGTCGGAGGGGCTGAAAAGTACCGTGGGGTCGCTGTTGTTGACGGGGTCGCCGGCCGCGTAGAGGCAGGGGTTGGCCTCCTGGCCGGAGGGGTCGGGCTGAGTGAAGCAGCCGAGGGACGGGGCGTAGTAGCGGTGGCCCATCCTGTACCGGCCGGTGGGGTCGAGGTAGGAGTCGGGGTAGCGGTGAGGCTGGGGGACGGTCTCCGTGGTCGTGCCGCGAGGCATGCCGGTGGGGCCGTGGGTGTAGGCGTGGGTGCGCTTGCCCGCGTCGTCGACCATGCCGAGGACGTTGCCGGTGGCGTCGGTGAGTAGTAGAAGGACTTCCCCCCAGTCGTCATGGGGTTCAAAGTGCCCGCCGGTTCGTGGATGAATCCGGTGTCGCCGCCGTTCGTGTTCGTGGAGGCCAGGCCGAGTGCGGTGTGGTGGAACCAGGTCGAACCCAGCTTGGTGCGCTCGGAGTTGTCCGTGCCAGCGTGAACCAGGTCCGCCCACCTCCTGCAGACCGGGATCGACGCGATGGGCACGGGCACGGACGGCACCGGCGGTAACAAGCGCGTCTCCTCCATGCAGCGCACCACCGTGTGCTCCAGCGGCGGTCACACGGGTCCGGCCTGGCGCCACGAAGCGCGGCCGCGCCTTCCCCGTGCGGCCTCCGTTGCCGTACGGGGAAGACGTGGCCTCCAACGCGACCCGAACCAGGTCGACGCCTCACCTCACTGACGCTCATAGCTGCGCCCAGGCGATGCAGCCGAGGCGACTGGCGCCCCAGGCCCGACAGCTGGCTGCGCGGCGGAAGTGGTGCGGACGCGCCGGTCGTCCGCCAACCGTGAGGTGAACGCCGGTGACGAAACTGAGCCCAGTTCCCGCAAGAGCAGTGCAGAAACCAGGCAGATCAGCCGTGTGTTCTTCGAATCGCCGGGCACGAGGAGCAGCGGAGGTTGATAACTATGGTTCCCCTGCTTCTTGTCCTGCTTCTGGCTCTGATCCTCTTCGGCGCCGGTTTCGCGCTGAAGGCACTGTGGTGGATCGCCGTCATCGTGCTGGTTGTCTGGTTGCTGGGCTTCGTGCTGCGCAGTGCGGACACAGGCGGCCGCAAGGGCCGCTGGTATCGCTGGTAACCCGCCACACAGCAGCAGGCCTGGGGCCCCCAGGAGCACCCGGGGCCCTGCGACAGCGGGGCCGCTAAGGACGCGCTCGACGTCGTCGTGCCGTGTGACGCTCCACGCGCCGATCCGGTCGGCGTGATGGACGGGGTCGGTCTCGCGCAGCAGCGCTACCGCGCGTACGGATCTACGAGCATCGCCTGGTCGA
This sequence comes from Streptomyces sp. NPDC047880, assembly GCF_040706515.1. Lineage (NCBI taxonomy): Bacteria > Bacillati > Actinomycetota > Actinomycetes > Kitasatosporales > Streptomycetaceae > Streptomyces > Streptomyces sp. NPDC047880. The sequence goes on from NZ_JBEZOK010000035.1 coordinate 67,053, forward strand.
ACAGGACTGGCTCTCCCATGGCCGCCACCACCCGATCCGTGACCGAGCGTTCTCTCCAGCTCACACCTCGGGCTCACGCTTTGCAGACGGTCGGGCGTGGTGCGGTGACGGAGGTGAGCGTGCGAGGGATCAGTCCTGGGCCGGCATGACCCGGGTCACCTTGCCCTTGAGGTCGGCTTCCAGGTAGCCGGTCACGTGCTCGTCGGCGAGATAGACGGCCAGTCCCAGCGGGGTGCCGAACGTGTCGTCCGCCGGGCGGACCAGGACGTAGCGCATGGTCGGCCGCTTCACGTTCAGGTCCTTCTCCGCCCGCTTCAACAAGGAGGGAAGGACGTCCCAGTCGAAGTCGTCCATGTGGAACGGGCGTTCGCCGCCGATGAGCGCGCTGCTGATGATGCCCTTACTGACGCCTTCGCCCGGGCGGTAGGTGTAGCTGTCGTACTTGGTGTCGCTGCCCTTGACCATGATTTCCGCGGACACGTAGCCCGGGTAGACGGTGAGGTCGCACGCCCGGTTCGTGCCCGTCGCGGCTTTGATCTCCTTCACCGCCGTCCGGATGCCGTCCGGGGTCAGCAGGTCCGTCTTGGCGTCGGCCTGGGGCACCGATGCCGACCGGGACGCTCTCGGCGGTGCGGAGGCCGGGTTCTTCGCGCCGGTCGAGGCCGTGGCGGTCGGATCGGCTGATTCGGCATCGTCGTTCTGCCCTCCGTCGGGCAGCAGGGTCCACGTCAGAACTCCGGCCAGCACGGTAGCGACGACGGAGGAGGCGATCGTGATGCGGCTCTTCGTCCGGTTTCCCGGTCGTGGCCGCGCCGGCCGGGTGGGGCCCACTGGGCAGGGGGTCGGGGCGGGGGTCGACGGCCCGGTGGCGCGGGGCACGGCGTCGTGCGGTCCTGTGGGTCCGAAGCCGGTCGGCGGGCCGAAGCCCACGGGCGGTCCGAACCCGGCCGGCACCGAGGGTGTGGGGGTCGGGACCGGCGGAGGGGCCAGCCGGTACGAAGTGGCCGCGCCCGCCCCGTCGAGAGCGCCGGGAGCCGCGCCGCGGCCCTCGGCCGCTTCGGCGAGCATCCGGTCGGCGATCTCCGCGTCCGCTCTGCGCCCCGGATCCTTGACGAGCACGGCGTTCAGGAAACCGGTCAGCGCTCCGGCCCGCAGAGGCGGCGGAAGCTCCTCGCTCAGGAGAGCCGCGAGCGTCGCGAGGGTGGTTCCCCTGCGCAGTGGGTGGTGTCCTTCGACGGCAACGTACAGCATCATCGCCAGCGACCAGAGGTCGGAGCCGGGGCCGCCCTCGCCGCCGGTGATGCGCTCGGGCGCCATGTAGTCGGGTGTGCCGATGATGGACCCGGTCACGGTCAGGGAGGCCGACTCCCTGATGGCCGCGATGCCGAAGTCGGTGAGGACGGGGCGGCCGTCGGGCCGCATCAGGACGTTGGCGGGCTTCACGTCCCGGTGCTGGATGCCGACGTCGTGCGCGGCGCGCAGCGCGGCCAGCACCTCGCGGCCGAGCCGGGCGGCCTCGACGGGCTCCAGCGGCCTCTTGTCGAGCCGGTCCTGGAGCGATCCGCCGGTCACCAGCTCCATGACGAGCCAGGGGTAGGCGTAGGCCTCGGTGTCGACCACGTGGTGGATGGTGACCACGTTGTGGTGGTCGACGCGGGCGAGCGCCCGTGCCTCGCGCAGCACCCGGGCCCGGAGCATGGCCGCGGCCTGCGGATCGTGTTCGGCAAGTCCGGGATCGGAGGGCCGTACTTCCTTGAGCGCCACGTCTCGGTCCAGGACGAGATCGCGCGCCCGCCACACCATGCCCATGCCGCCGCCACCGAGCCGCCCTTGCAGTTCGAAGCGCCCGTCTATGACCCGTCTGCCGGATTCCCCGTCGTTCATGGCCGGGAGCCTACGGGATCCGTGGAGCGTGGCCTCGCAGAGGTGAGGGGCTCGGTCCCGGTGAAGGGATGTTCGTCGGGCGGGCGGTCTCGTCCGATGGTGTGGTCTTCTCCGGGATGGTGTGCCGGATGCCGCAGCGCCGCGGGTATTCGCGTCATGGCCGTTGCTGTATCCCTTGTCGGCTGCGATGCTGTCGGGCCTCGTGCGGGGCCGGCCCGGACCGGTTCTCGGGACGCGGATCTTTGCCAGCACCGTCTGGAACTGGGTGCAGTCCGCCCGCTGCCCTGACGGTCTTCCACGGCCCGAACCGCTCAGGCAGATCCCGCCACTGCACCCCGGGGTCCGCACCCGGTGCAGAATCCCGTCAGTCACCTGACGGTGATCCCGCCACCGGCCACAACGCCCGTGGCTGACTGGCAAGAACGGCCGCAGCCGTTCCCACTCGGCATCCGTCAGGGCGCCCCTCCCCATGCCCACAACAACGAGCCGGGCACAGGGCAGTCACATGATCGCCCGGACAGGTCCTAGTAGTGCTTCGTTAGGTTGTGGGCTGTCTGCGGCTGCTCCGAGGGCGGGGCAGGGGGCGGCCGCAGGTGGTGCAGGTACCGGTCCAGCACCTCAGCAGGTCCTGAAGAACGTCGAGGACCTGGTAGAGAGTCAGGCCGGTGTGCGGACTTTTGGGTCGAGCCGCCGGAGGGTGAGGAATGCCTGGGCGGCGGTGACGAGGGTGACGTGGTGGTGCCAGCCGCGCCAGGTGCGGCCCTCGAAGTGGCCCAGTCCCAGGCCGTGCTTGAGCTCGCGGTAGTCGTGCTCGATCCGCCAGCGCATCTTCGCCCACCGCACCAGGTCAGCGACCGGGGTGGTGGCG
>NZ_JBEZOK010000036.1:0-69290 GCF_040706515.1 Streptomyces sp. NPDC047880
CCGGCCGAAAGCCCGAGTACGCCCCGTACGAGGGCTTCCGGCCGGCACGCCGAGAGCACGCACCGGACGCCGCTCCTTCACGGGCAAACGTTGCCTGCCGCGGCACTAGAAGCCCCTGGTGCGCTTGGCGGCCCGCCGCTTCTCGGCCGACCCGATCCTCAGGAACATCCGGGAGATCTCGGACCCGAGGTTCACCCCGATGGCGATGGCCATGGCGAGCGCCACCGCCTTCGACAGCGACACCAGCCCTTCGTCCACCTCGCTCTGCGCGATCGCCAGCAGTCCGAAGTACGTCGCGGAACCCGGCAGCAGGGGCCCGATCGCCGCGGTCGTGTAGGGCAGGGCGGAGGCGAACTGGTACCGGGACAGCAACTGACCGAACAGTCCCACCAGTCCCGCGGCCGCCGCCGTGGACGCCACCGGCGAGATGTCCCCCACCAGGTGCATCGCGCCGTACACGACCCACGCGACGCCGCCGTTCAGCGTCACCCACAGCACGGTGGACCGTTCCTGCTGGAGCAGCACCGCGAAGGCCAGTGACAGCAGCATCGACGCACCGATCATCATCACCGGGTCGTCGGACGCCCCGAGCGCCTGGTCGGGGTTCAGCCGCGCCCCCAGCTGCACACCGAAGTACAGCACCAGCAGCACACCCGCGACGATGCCCACGAAGAAGTACAGGACCTCCAGGAGCCGCGCGGACGCGGTGATGTAGAAGCCCGTCAGACCGTCCTGCACCCCGGCCACCAGAGCCCGCCCGGGCAGCAGCGCGAACAGCCCACCGGTGATGACCGCGGAGGCCTTCACGTCGACATGGCCGAGCGTCAGCGCCACCCCGATCGCGGCCGGCGGCATCGCGGCCACCGTGAACTGGTAGAACTCCGGCAGCCCGCGTCCCGCGCACAGCCACGCCAGCCGGTCACCGAGCATCGCGCCCAGCGCGGCGGCCACGAACACGATCAGATCGCCGCCCACCAGCACCGACGCCGCACCGGCCAGCAGCCCGCTCGCCCCGGTCAGCGCCCAGCCGGGGTAGGGGTGCCGGTTACGGCGGATCTCCGCCAGCCGCCGGTAGGCCTCCTCCAGGGAGACCGCCGTCTCGTCGTCGCTGAGGTCGTCCACCAGCTGGTACACGGCCGCCAGCCGCGTGTAGTCCGTGCCCCGGCGCCGCACGGTCCGCGACGCCGTGACCGGGTCGTCGACCAGGGACGGCTGGTAGGAGATCGCCAGCAGCGTGAAGGTGACGTTGGGCTCGCAGCGGTCCAGGCCGTACGAGCGGCAGACGGCGAACATCGCCGCCTCCACGTCCTCGGCGCCCTCACCGCCCGCCAGCAGCAACTCGCCGATACGCAGCGTCAGGTCGAGCACGCGGGGCACCGCGGGCCCGCTCTCGTCGGTGCCGCGGTGGCTGGTCTCCGGCGCGGGCCGCTCCGCCACCGGCATGCGCAGCATCGTGCGCATCCGGTCCTGCCAGGGCACGTCCTTGGTCAGGCTGACCACGGGGATCCCGCTCGGCGGTGTGAAGGCCGTCGGGGCGTGCTTCGAGCTGTAGGTGCTCGGCGGGGTGAACGCCGACCCCTCCTGCTCCGCCGAGGGCGCCGCGTGGACGTCCAGCCCCTGCGGCACGGCGAACTCGGACGTCGTCTCGGACTCCGCACCGGCCGTTCTGTGGAGGGCCAGCCCCTCGGGGATCGCGAACTCCGACGTCGTCGACATGTCCCCGTCGACGCCGGACCCGGCCGGAGGCAGGAACGCGCTCCTTGCCTCGTCCGACTTCGGTTTGCGGTCCTCCGCGTCCGTCACTGCCTGGCGCTCCCTGTACGACACGTCAGCCTCGTACCCTCCACAGCCTCAGTATGCGCACAGACGGACGAACGGGCCGCACACGCAGGCGTGCGGCCCGTCAGCATCAGGAGAGGAGGTCAGTGACCGCCCTGGTCCTTGAAACGCTTGTAGGACCGCTCGATCTCGGCCTCGGCCTCGGTGCGGCCCACCCAGTCGGCACCCTCGACCGACTTGCCGGGCTCCAGGTCCTTGTAGACCTCGAAGAAGTGCTGGATCTCCAGGCGGTCGAACTCCGACACGTGGTGGATGTCCCGCAGGTGCTCCACGCGCGGGTCCGTCGACGGCACGCACAGCAGCTTGTCGTCGCCGCCGGCCTCGTCCGTCATGCGGAACATGCCGATCGCGCGGCAGCGGATCAGGCAGCCCGGGAACGTCGGCTCGTCGAGGATGACCAGCGCGTCCAGCGGGTCGCCGTCCTCGCCGAGGGTGTTCTCGACGAAGCCGTAGTCGGTCGGGTAGGCGGTCGAGGTGAAGAGTCGCCGGTCCAGGCGGATACGACCGGTCTCGTGGTCCACCTCGTACTTGTTGCGCGAACCCTTCGGAATCTCGATCGTGACGTCGAACTCCACCGGTGGCTCCTCCATGATCAACACATAGTTCTGGTGATTAAGTGTCCCTCACGCAGGTGTGTGATCGCGAAAGGGGCTGGTGGTCGTGCCAGAGCTGAGGCCTTGGCGAGCCGCGAAACCGCACGTGATGCGGCTCGCGGAAGCCGTACGACCGCGCCTGGCCCGGGCCGCGGCGGCTGCCGAACCACGGCTCGCGCGGCTCGTCCGAGCCGGGAAACCGCAGCTCACGCATGTGATGCCGCCGAAGACCTGGCAGTACACCGCAGGCGCCGCCACCGCCGGACTCGCACTGGCGGCCGGTGTGGTGACCGCCGCCGGTCCCTGGGACTCCACGGGTCAGCGTACGGCCGAGCGGGACCGGGCAGTGGCCCTGGGCCGCGCGGGTGGCACAGATCACGGCAGCGCCCCCGGCGCGCCCGGCCGGCCCCGGCCCGCCCCCAGCGCCGGACCCGTGCTGACCGGCCTCGGCGGCGTCAGCACCGTCAAGTCCGCCCCGGACGGCAAGGCGCTCGCGGACGCCCTCCGCCCCCTGCTCAAGGACCCGGCCCTCGGCCCGCGGCCCGCCGGGGCGGTCCTGGACGTGACCACCGGACGGCGCCTGTTCGGCTCCGGCGCGGGCACGGCGCTCACCCCGGCCTCCACCACGAAGATCGCTACGGCCGTCGCCGCGCTGTCCGCGATGGGCCCCGACCACCGCCTCACCACCCGCGCCGCCCTGGAACCCGACACCAAGGAAGTCGTCCTGGTCGGGGGCGGCGACCCCACGCTCACCGCCCGGGAGAAGACCGGGGGCTCGGCGAGCCTGCGCACCCTGGCCGCCCGAACGGCCGCCGCGCTCGCCGACCGGGGCATGCGCGAGGTGACCCTCTCCTACGACACGACCCTCTACGCAGGCGACGAAAAACACCCGATCGGGGTCAACCCCAACCTCGCCCTCGTCAGCCCCCTGATGGCCGACGAAGGCCGCACGAACGACTCGGCGAGCGGCCCGGTCGAGCGTGTGAAGGAACCGGCGGCCGACGCCGCCCGCCGGTTCGGGGACCTGCTGACGTCGCACGGCATCAAGACCACGAGCCCCGGCCCGTCCAAGGCCACGACCCGCGCCGAGACCCTCGCGGCCGTCTCCTCGCCGCCGCTCTCCGCCCTCGTCGAGCGCATGCTGACCAACAGCGACAACGACATCGCCGAGGCCCTCGCCCGGCAGACGGCGATCGCCACGGGCGAACGGGCCGACTTCGCCGGGGCCGGCAAGGCCATCGGCTCCCGGCTCCGCAAGCTCGGCCTCCCCGTCAAGGGCGCCGTCTTCAAGGACGGCAGCGGCCTGAACCGCGCCGACCGGCTGACCCCCGGCCTCCTCACCGCGCTGCTCGCCAAGGCGGCCGACCCCGCCCACCCCGAGTTCCGCCCCGCCCTCACCGGCCTGCCCGTCGCCGGCTTCACCGGCACCCTGACCAGCCGCTACACGGACGGGGCGTCCGGCGTCGTCCGCGCCAAGACCGGCACCCTCTCGGGCGTCCACGCCCTCGCCGGCACCCTGGTCGACGAGGACGGCCGCCTGCTCGCCTTCGCGTTCATGGCCTCCGGCACGGACCCCGGCAGTCCGACGGCGTCCCAGCACGCGCTGGACCGGGTCGCCACGACCCTGGCGGCGTGCGGCTGCAGGTGACGGACGGTGACCCGCCCTCGGCCGGGGCGAACCGGCGCCCGGCCGTCGCCGCCCTGCCCCAGCGGGCGGCCCTCACGTACGGTTGACGCATGACGAGCATCGGTGGTGCTTCAACCGGCATGGTCGACTGGAACCTCGCGGTGGCGACCGCGACCCGGCTCGTACGGCCGGGCCCCGAGATCAGTCGCGACGAGGCCCGGGCCGTCGTCGCGGAGCTGCGCCGGCATGCCAAGGCCTCGGAGGAACACGTCCGCGGATTCACCCGGCTGGGCACCGAGGAGGGGCAGGACACCCCCGTCCTTGTCGTCGACCGGCCGGGCTGGATCCGGGCGAACGTCGCCGGGTTCCGGGAGATCCTGCGGCCCCTGCTCGACAAGATGCAGGAACGGCGCGGCACCAGCCCCGGCGGCGGGGTCATGAGCGCCGTCGGCGGCAAGGTCACCGGCGTCGAACTCGGCATGCTGCTGTCCTTCCTGGCCTCCCGCGTCCTCGGCCAGTACGAGACCTTCGCCCCCGCCGCCGGCGACCTCCCCTCCGGCGGCTCCTCCGACGGGCCGGGCGGCGGCAGGCTGCTGCTGGTCGCCCCGAACATCGTCCACGTGGAGCGCGAACTCGACGTCGAACCCCACGACTTCAGGCTCTGGGTCTGCCTGCACGAGGAGACGCACCGCACCCAGTTCACCGCCGTGCCCTGGCTGCGGGACCACCTCGAGGGTGAAATCCAGTCGTTCCTCCAGGAGACCGACGTCGACCCCATGACCGTCCTGGAACGCGTCCGGGAAGCCGCCCAGACCCTCGCCGGGGGCCGCCCCGAGGCGGAGGAGGACGACGGCGGCCGCTCCCTCGTCGAGATCGTCCAGACCCCCGCCCAGCGCGAGATCCTCGGCCGCCTCACCGCCGTGATGTCCCTGCTGGAGGGCCACGCCGACTACGTGATGGACGGCGTCGGCCCGTCCGTCGTGCCGACCGTCGGGGAGATCCGCGAGAAGTTCCAGCAGCGCCGCGCCAAGGGCGCCTCCCGCCTCGACCTCGCCCTGCGCAAGCTGCTCGGCCTGGACGCCAAGCTCCGCCAGTACCGGGACGGCGAACGCTTCGTGCGGGCCGTCGTCGACGAGGTCGGCATGGACGGCTTCAACCGCGTGTGGACCTCGCCCAACACCCTCCCCACCAAGTCGGAGATCGCCAAACCGGCGGACTGGGTCGCGCGGGTGCATCGCAGGGCCGAGTAGTGAACACGCCGGAAGGTCGTGCAAGGAAACCGGCCGTCGGCAGGCGAACGCCCCACCAATCACCCGTCCGAGGGACCGTGACGCAGGGGTAGGCGTGCAATGCTCGGGGAACGGCCCGGTTCTGTCACCATCTACACACTCTGCGTGACCGGCACTCGGGCTCACCCCCCGAAAACTTCATGAAGGGAACCGGACATGGGTCCCCATCCTGCGGTCGCGGCGATACGCCTGGCAGTACGCCGCGTCCTCCACGACCTCCTCACCGAACACCACCGCGCTCCCGCCGCGGTCCCGCACGCCCTCCCGCACGAGCCGTCGCCGCTCGTGCTCGTGGCGTGCTCCGGCGGCGCCGACTCGATGGCCCTCGCCTCCGCTCTCGCCTTCGAAGCCCCCAAGCTCGGCGTCAGAGCCGGCGGCGTCACCGTCGACCACGGCCTCCAGACCGGCTCCGACGCCCGCGCCGCGGAAGTCGTCCAGCGCCTGCGCGAACTCGGCCTCGACCCCGTCGACTCCGTCGCCGTCACCGTCGGCCGCGCCGGCGGACCCGAGGCCGCCGCCCGCGACGCCCGCTACGCCGCGCTCGACACCGCCGCCGAACGCCACGGCGCCGCCGCCGTCCTGCTCGGCCACACCCGCGACGACCAGGCCGAAACCGTCCTCCTCGGCCTCGCGCGAGGCTCCGGCGTCCGCTCCCTGTCCGGAATGGCCGCGGTCTCGGGGGCCGGCGGCCGCTACCGGCGCCCCTTCCTGGAGCTCGACCGGCAGACCGCCCGCAAGGCCTGCATGGTCCAGTCCCTGCCCGTCTGGGACGACCCCCACAACGCCGACCCGGCCTACACCCGCTCCCGGCTGCGCCACGAGGGCCTGCCCGCCCTGGAGAAGGCCCTCGGCAAAGGCGTCGTCGAGGCCCTCGCCCGGACGGCCCGGCTCTCCCGCGACGACGCCGACGCCCTCGACTCCTGGGCCGGCCAGGCCGAGGCCACCGTCCGCGACGCCACCGGGCAGCTGGAGTGCGCCAAGCTCTACGCCCTGCCGCCCGCCGTACGCCGCCGCGTCCTGCGCCGGGCCGCCATCGCGGCCGGTGCGCCCGCGGGCTCGCTGTTCGCCCGCCACATCGAGGAAGTGGACCGGCTGATCACCGGCTGGCGCGGTCAGGGAGCCATCAACCTCCCCGGCAAGGTCGTGGCTCGGCGGCAGGGTGGCAGACTGGTGATTCGGCAAGGCTGAAGCACGACCCCTCCCCGCAGCCGGCGGAGGGGCCGCTCGGCCGGTGGGACAACCGAAAGTGATGCGGGTGGACGCGAAAGACATGGGTGCCGACCTCGAGAAGGTGCTCATCACCAAGGAAGAGATCGACGCCAAGCTGGCCGAGCTGGCCGCGAAGATCGACGCGGAGTACGCGGGCAAGGACCTGTTGATCGTCGGAGTCCTCAAGGGCGCGGTCATGGTCATGGCCGACCTCGCGCGGGCCCTGTCCACCCCCGTCACCATGGACTGGATGGCCGTATCCTCGTACGGGGCGGGCACCCAGTCCTCCGGTGTGGTGCGGATCCTCAAGGACCTCGACACCGACATCAAGGGCAGGCACGTCCTGATCGTCGAGGACATCATCGACTCCGGCCTGACCCTGTCCTGGCTGCTCTCCAACCTCGGCTCGCGCGAGCCCGCCTCCCTCAAGGTGTGCACGCTGCTGCGCAAGCCCGAGGCCGCGAAGGTCGCCATCGACGTGGAATGGGTCGGCTTCGACATCCCCAACGAATTCGTCGTGGGATACGGACTCGACTACGCCGAGAAGTACCGGAACCTCCCGTTCGTCGGTACGCTCGCGCCTCACGTGTACGGCGGCTGAGAATCCCGGCCGGAGTGCCGTGCCGGTGATCGGGAACCCCAGCGGGCGTCCCGCCGTTGGAGCAGGCGTAGGCGGATCGCCAGCCGTCCCACGCGGCTTCAGGTGACAATGCTGGGGTACCGTCCGAAGAACAGTCTTTATCAAACTCACTATGGCAGGAGGGACGGGGCGGCACCGCTCCGTATGGATGGACGTGAAGCGATACTTCCGTGGGCCGGTCATGTGGATCGTGCTGGCCGTCCTCGCCGTGGTCGTTTTGATGCAGGTCGTCGGCTCGTCCGGCGGCTACAAGACGGTGGACACCGGCCAGGTCGTCCAGGCGATCAACCAGAACAAGGTGGAGTCGGCCAAGCTCACCACCGGTGACGAGCAGACCATCAAGGCCACCCTCAAGGACGGCGTGAAGGTCGAGGGCAGCTCGAAGATCCAGGCGAGCTACATCGGCGACCAGGGCGTGGACATCGCCAACACGCTGCAGAACAAGTACCAGGACAAGCAGATCCCGGACGGCTACACGGTCTCGCCGTCCAAGCAGAACCCGTTCGTCGGCATCCTGCTCTCCCTGCTGCCCTTCGTGCTGATCGTGGTCGTGTTCCTGTTCCTGATGAACCAGATGCAGGGCGGCGGCTCCCGGGTCATGAACTTCGGGAAGTCCAAGGCCAAGCTCATCACCAAGGACACCCCCAAGACCACCTTCTCCGACGTCGCCGGATCCGACGAGGCCGTCGAGGAGCTCCACGAGATCAAGGAGTTCCTCCAGGAGCCGGCCAAGTTCCAGGCCGTCGGTGCCAAGATCCCCAAGGGCGTCCTGCTCTACGGGCCTCCCGGCACCGGCAAGACCCTGCTCGCGCGTGCCGTCGCGGGCGAGGCCGGCGTCCCGTTCTACTCGATCTCCGGTTCCGACTTCGTCGAGATGTTCGTCGGTGTCGGTGCCTCCCGGGTCCGTGACCTGTTCGAGCAGGCCAAGGCGAACGCCCCGGCGATCGTCTTCGTCGACGAGATCGACGCGGTCGGCCGCCACCGCGGCGCCGGCCTCGGCGGCGGTCACGACGAGCGCGAGCAGACCCTGAACCAGCTCCTCGTCGAGATGGACGGCTTCGACGTCAAGGGCGGCGTGATCCTCATCGCCGCGACGAACCGGCCCGACATCCTCGACCCGGCGCTGCTGCGCCCCGGCCGCTTCGACCGGCAGATCGCCGTCGACCGCCCGGACATGCAGGGCCGTCTGGAGATCCTCAAGGTCCACCAGAAGGGCAAGCCGGTGGCGCCCGACGTCGACCTGTCGGCCGTCGCCCGCCGCACGCCCGGCATGACGGGTGCCGATCTGGCCAACGTGCTGAACGAGGCCGCCCTGCTGACGGCCCGCAGCGACCAGAAGCTGATCGACAACCACATGCTGGACGAGGCGATCGACCGTGTGGTCGCGGGCCCGCAGAAGCGGACCCGGATCATGTCGGACAAGGAGAAGAAGATCACCGCGTACCACGAGGGCGGACACGCCCTGGTCGCGGCGGCCTCGCCCAACTCCGATCCCGTCCACAAGATCACGATCCTGTCGAGAGGCCGCGCCCTCGGCTACACGATGGTGCTGCCGGACGAGGACAAGTACTCGACCACGCGCAACGAGATGCTGGACCAGCTGGCCTACATGCTGGGCGGCCGCGCGGCCGAGGAGCTCGTCTTCCACGACCCGACCACGGGTGCCGCCAACGACATCGAGAAGGCCACGGGCCTGGCCCGCGCGATGGTCACGCAGTACGGCATGACCGAGCGTCTTGGCGCGATCAAGTTCGGTGGCGACAACACCGAGCCGTTCCTCGGCCGTGAGATGTCCCACCAGCGCGACTACTCGGAAGAGGTCGCCGCGCTCGTGGACGAAGAGGTCAAGAAGCTCATCGAGACGGCGCACAACGAGGCGTGGGAGATCCTCGTCGAGAACCGCGACGTCCTCGACAACCTCGTGCTGCAGCTGCTGGAGAAGGAGACGCTGGGCAAGGAGGAGATCGCCGAGATCTTCGCCCCGATCGTCAAGCGTCCGCCCAGGCCCGCCTGGACCGGCTCCTCCCGCCGCACGCCGTCGACCCGTCCGCCGGTCCTCTCCCCCAAGGAGCTGGCCCTGACGAACGGCGCGAACGGCGCGACGCCCGCCATCTCCACCGCGAAGAGCACCGTGGCGGAGCCCGCCCCGGCGCCCGAGCGGACCCCGGAGGACCGCCCCGAGAGCTGACCCGAGCTCTCCCGGTCGGCCCACAGGCCCCGGAATGGATGCCGCGCTCCCCAGGTTTTAGCCTGGGGGGCGCGGCTTTTCGCCATTTCCGCAGGCCGCCCCGTGATGGACACAGGAACGAGGCACCAGATGACCGACCCCGTGGCGCTGGACGGCGATGGCCAGATCGGCGAGTTCGACGAGAAGCGCGCCGAGAACGCCGTACGCGAACTTCTGATCGCGGTCGGCGAGGACCCGGACCGCGAAGGCCTCCGAGAGACACCGGCGCGCGTGGCGCGGGCGTACAAGGAGATATTCGCGGGGCTGTGGCAGCAGCCCGAGGACGTACTGACGACGACGTTCGACCTGGGGCACGACGAGATGGTCCTGGTGAAGGACATCGAGGTGCTGAGCTCCTGCGAACATCACCTCGTGCCGTTCGTCGGGGTTGCGCACGTGGGTTACATCCCGTCCGTCGAAGGCAAGATCACAGGCTTGTCGAAGCTGGCCCGGCTCGTGGACGTCTATGCCCGGCGCCCGCAGGTGCAGGAGCGGCTCACCACGCAGATCGCCGACTCCTTGATGCAGATCCTGGAGCCGCGGGGCGTGATCGTCGTCGTCGAGTGCGAGCACATGTGCATGTCGATGCGTGGGGTCCGCAAGCCGGGTGCGAAGACGATCACCTCGGCGGTGCGGGGCCAGCTTCGTGATTCGGCGACCCGTAACGAGGCCATGAGCCTGATCATGGCGCGATAGTCCGATCGTCAGTGGTGCCCGCGGCTGTCCCCGGTCAGGCTGTGCACTGATCAGGGGGAATGCGTGAGCACCACGGGCTGCCGAGCAGGCAGACGGTGAAAGCCGTGGGCATCTCGCCCGTCAGCCCTGGTGAGCTCCGGCGGTGTCAGACGGTCGGTGCCACTCCCGTGCCGTCGTTCTCGTCGTCTTCCGGGAGTTTGCAGACACGCTCCAGGAAGATGGCGGCCGCTATGACGCCGATGCCCGCGAGGACGGAGAGGCCGGCGTAGATGGCCTGGTCGCGGCGGGCGGGGATGTCGAGGGATTCCAGGAGGAAGACGCCGGTGCCGCCGTACATGCCGGCGACGAGGGCGGCGACCAGGGCGCTGGCGTGGCCGAAGACGACCGCGCGGGCCGCCATGAGGGGGTCGACGCCCTTCGCCTCGGGGCGGCGCTCGCGCTGGGCCTTCAGCCGGGAGCGGATCGAGAGCGCCGTGGCCAGCAGGACCACGGCGATCACGGCCAGGACGATGGGGGCGGCCAGCGGGACGCTCGGGAGTGTTCCGACCGAGTTCCACAGGCGGGCGCCCGCCCAGGACAGGACTCCGGCCACGACGAACACGCCGGCCAGCACCCGGATACGCAGCTCTCTCACGGTGTCCCTTCGGTTCCCCCGGCTCTCCGGCCCGGTTCGCGGCCGTCTTGACCTTAACGGCTACTCGGGCAGCCGGAGTTCCAGGTCCTCGCGGGGCGCGACCCCCTCACGGGTGACGACGTCGAGGAGACCGGCGACGGGGCCGCGGCCGGGCAGCTGGGCCTCGGGGTCCAGGTCGTGCCAGGGGGCCAGGACGAAGGCGCGCTCGTGGGCGCGGGGGTGGGGAAGCGTGAGCTGCGGGTCGTCGGAGACGACATCGGCGTAGGAGACGATGTCGACGTCGAGGGTGCGGGGGCCCCAGTGCTCGTCCCGGACGCGGTGGAAGGCCTCCTCGACGGCGTGCGCGCGCTCCAGGAGCGAGGACGGCGGGAGGGTGGTCTTGAGGACCACGACGGCGTTGAAGTAGGCGGGCTGGCTGCCGGGGTCCACGCCCCACGGCTCGGTCTCGTAGACGGGGGAGACGCCCTTGACGCGGACGCCGGGCGTGTCCTCCAGGGCGTCGATGGCTCCCTGGAGGGTCTCCAGCCGGTTGCCGAGGTTGGAGCCGAGGGCGACCACGGCCCGTTTGGGGTTGGACAGGGTCGTGTCGGCGGCGTCGACCTTCTCGACGACGGAGGCGGGCACCGGCTGTACGGTCGGGTCGGTCGGACCCTTGATGAAGGGCGCGGTCATACTCGGCTCCGGGAGATGGTGACGGTCACGTCGTCGAAGGGGACGGTGATCGGGGCGTTCGGCTTGTGCACGCAGACCTCGACCTCCTGCACTCCCTCGTGCTGCAGACAGGCCTGGGCGATGCGCTCGGCGAGCGTCTCGATGAGGTCGACGGGCTCGCCCTGGACGACGGCCACGACCTCCTCCGCCACGATGCCGTAGTGCACGGTCTTCGCCAGGTCGTCGTCGGCCGCGGCCGGTCGGGTGTCCAGGCCGAGGACGAGGTCCACGATGAAGGTCTGGCCCTCTGCGCGTTCCTCGGGGAACACACCGTGGTGCCCGCGGGCCTTGAGGCCGCGCAGCGCGACACGATCCACGCGAATCACTCCTGCAATCGTCGGTCAGGGCCGGTCGGTGCCGTGTGCGGTCGGCACACCGGCCTCGGTCGAATCTACCTGCGAGCGCGGACGGGCCCGGGCCACGGGGCCGGGGGGCTGCGGCCGGGCCCGGCAGGATTCATCCAGCGTTTCCCCTGGGGAACCCGTCGGTGCACAGGTTGGTAGCCGCCCCTACCCGGGCGTAGGTGATTCCAACCACTTCCTGGCGCGTACCCACTCAGGCCGGGGTGTCGTCCTGCTCGTCCTCGTCCGTTTCGGCCAGGACGGGGGAGGCGTGGTGCGACCAGAGCTTCCACCCCTGGGGCGTGCGCCGGAACACGTTGGTGGCGACCACGAGCTGCCCGACGAGCGGGCCGAGCTCCTCGCCGGCGCCCTCGGGGGCGGGGCCGCCGCTGAGGATGTTCTCCGTGCAGTTCACCAGGGCGGTGTCGCCGGTGACCGAGACGTGCACGTCGGTCAGGAAGAACTGGATGTAGTCGGTGTTCGCCATGATCAGCGCGTACGACCTGAGGACCTCGCCGCGGCCGGTGAGCACGGGCCAGCCGGGGTGGACGCAGGAGACCACGCCGGTGTCGGCCGGGTCGTGGTAGGTCTCGTCGACGCCCAGGTCGGAAGGGGTCAGCCAGAGCGACGCCAGTTCCTCGAAGTCGCCCTGCTCGAGTGCCTCGTAGAAGGCGGTGTTGGCGGCCTCGACCTGTTCGACGTCGGTGTGCGGGGCGCTCACCGGGCTCCTTCTGCGCTGGTTCCGGCCGTGCGGGCCCCCGCGATGGCGCGGGCGACGCGGACGGCGTCGGCCGTGGCGCGCACCTCGTGGACGCGGACCGCCCACGCGCCGGCGTGCGCCGCGAGCGCGGAGACGGCGGCGGTGGCCGCGTCCCGTTCGCGTGCGGGCGGTGGGGGGCCGTCGGGGCCGGCGAGGACCCGGCCGAGGAAGCGTTTGCGGGAGGCGGCGACGAGCAGCGGGTGGCCGAGGTCGAGGACACGGTCGAGGCTCGCGAGGAGGGCGAGGTCGTGCTCGGCGTCCTTGGAGAAGCCGAGGCCGGGGTCGACGATGACCCGGTCGGGGGCGATGCCGCCGGCCAGGACGGCCTCCACGCGCGCGTGCAGTTCGTCGACGACCTCGGTGACGACGTCGGCGTACTCGCCCCTGACGTTGCCGCCCTGGAGGAAGCCGCGCCAGTGCATGACCACGAAGGGGGCGCCGGCGTCGGCGACGGCCGGGATCATGCGGGGGTCGGCGAGGCCGCCGCTGACGTCGTTGACGAGGGCGGCCCCGGCCGCGAGGGCCCGTTCGGCGACGGAGGCGCGCATGGTGTCGACGGAGACCGTGACGCCCTCGGAGGCCAGGCCGCGGACGACGGGGATGACGCGCCTCAGTTCCTCGTCCTCGTCGACCCGGGTGGCGCCGGGGCGGGTGGACTCGCCGCCGACGTCGATCAGGTCCGCGCCCTCGGTGACCAGGCCGAGGCCGCGTTTGACGGCGGCCGTGGTGTCGAAGAAGCGGCCGCCGTCGGAGAAGGAGTCCGGAGTGACGTTCACGACTCCCATGACCGCGCAGCGGTCCCGTTCCGGTAGGCCCGCCACGCGCCCGCGTCCGCTCTGGTTGCTCATATCTTCAGCGTAGGCCCCGGCGGGGGCCGCCTGGCGCTGCGGCCCGGGTGGGGCGGGGTCACGCCGCCCGGACGTCGCGTTCGGCCGTGGTGCCGTGGGCGCAGGGGCGCGGGGCGGCCGTGCGGCGGCGGCGCAGGAAGCGCGGCAGGGGCAGGGCGAGGTTGACGAAGCCTTCGGCCTGCATGGCGGCGAACCCGATGCGGGGCAGGTCGGCGGAGGCGCGGTAGACGACGAAGCGCGGCTCCCAGCGCGGCTGGAACTTGGCGTTGAACTTGTACAGGGACTCGATCTGGAACCAGCGGGAGAGGAAGACCAGCAGTCCGCGCCAGGCGCGCAGCACCGGGCCGGCGCCGATCTTCTCGCCGCGGGCCAGGGCCGCGCGGAACATGGCGAAGTTGAGGGAGACCCGCGCGATGCCCAACCGGGGTGCGGCCTGGAGGGCGGCCACGATGAGCAGTTCGTTCATGCCGGGGTCGGCCGAGCGGTCGCGGCGCATCAGGTCGAGGGAGACGCCGTCGGTGCCCCAGGGCACGAAGTGCAGGATCGCCTTGAGGTCGCCGTAAGGGCCCGGGTGGTCGTCCTGTTTGTGGGCGGTGGCGATGAGGCAGTCGCCGTCGGCGGGGTCGCCGATGCGGCCGAGGGCCATGGAGAAGCCGCGTTCGGTGTCGGTGCCCCGCCAGTCGTCGGAGGCGCGGCGAATGCGGTCCAGTTCGGCCTCGCCGAGGTCACGGACACGTCGTACCCGGGTTTCGTAACCGGCGCGCTCGATGCGCTTGACCATCTGGCGCACGTTGCGCATCGCGCGGCCGGCGAGGGAGAAAACCGCGACGTCCACCACCGCCTCGTCGCCCAGTTCGAGGGCGTCGAGCCCCGTCTCGCGGGTCCACACCTCGCCGCCGGTCTCGGAGCATCCCATGACGGCGGGCGTCCAGGAGTGGGCCCTGGCCTCGTCCATGAACCGTTCGATGGCGCCGGGCCAGGCCTCGACGTCGCCGATCGGGTCTCCGCTGGCGAGCATCACGCCGGAGACGACGCGGTAGGTCACCGCCGCCTTGCCGCTGGGGGAGAAGACGACGGCCTTGTCGCGGCGCAGCGCGAAGTGGCCGAGGGAGTCGCGGCGCCCGTGCTTGTCCAGCAGGGCGCGCAGCCGGGCCTCGTCCTCCTCGGTGAGCCGTGCGGCCGGGTGCTCCGGGCGGAAGGCCAGGTAGATGGTGGTGACGGCGGTGATCAGCCCGAGGGCGCCGAGCGAGAAGGCGACGGTCCAGGAGGTGTCGCCCCGGTAGTCGACCGGGCCCTCGAAGCCGAACAGGCCGTAGATGACGTGGGTGATGCGGTCGGCGAGGCTGGGGTCGCCGACGATGCGTCCGCTGTGGACGCTGACGACGAGCAGTCCGAGCGCGAGCGAACCGGCGCTCATGAGCACGAAGTTGGCGAGGGCCTTCCAGCGGCTGCGCGGGTCGGGCAGGGCGTTGAACTGGTCGCGGTGGCGCAGCAGGGGGGCCAGCAGCGCCAGGGAGATCAGGACGCCCACGAGCGAGTGCCGGTAGGTGAACTGGGCGACGGCCCCGGCCGGCAGGAGCGCCACCGCGGCCCGCCAGGCCCGGCGCTTGGAGCGCTTGAGGCCGTGGGCGAGCAGCAGCAACAGCACACCGGTGCTGAGGGACAGTGCGGCCGCGAACGGGCCGAGCGCGCCGGGCAGGACCTCGGCGAGGGCGTGCATCCGGCTGTGCCGGAACCGGGGGAAGACGCCCGCGGCGATGTCCAGGACGCCCACCAGGGCGCAGGCTCTGCCGACGAGGACCGGGACGGCCTCGGGGCGTGGCCCGCGCGGTATCCGGCTCATCAGGCCCGGGCGTGCCGTGGCGCTGCCGCGGCGCGGAACCCCGGCTGACATTTCCTCATCTGTCCTGACAGACATCGCATCCCGTAGTTCTGCGAGAGACCTTGGATCCGGTACCGATACGGGCATCCGGCGACATTGCGCCCTCTAGGACGGTGTCTCGGGGAGAGAGGTTCACTCCCCACGTCAAAGCAGTTTCAACGGTCGGGGAAAGTCCGGGACAAGCCCTTGCGAAGGTGTGAGCGCGGGGCGGTCCGGGGCGGAGAGCGCGGACAGGTAACCAACCCATGGGTCTGACGAGCAACAAAGTGCTGGTGCTGGCGGTGCTGTCCGCTGTGCTGCTGTTCTCCGGCACGGTCTGGCTGTGGCCGCGGCTGGCACGGCGGAGCCGGCGTGCCGTCGGCGGGCGTGTCGGCCTGCTGCTGGGCACACAGCTGGCGCTGTTCGCCGCGGTGGGCCTCGCCGCCAACCAGTCCTTCGGGTTCTACGCGAGCTGGGCGGACCTGTTCGGGCAGGAGAAGGACCAGGGTGTCGTCGTCGACCACCCGGCGGGCGGGGGCCCGCTGGAGGTGGTCGGCTCGCGCCGGGTGCCCGGGGCGGGCGGCGCGCTGCCGCAGGCCGGCGGCCGGATCCAGCAGGTCGACATCGTGGGCCGTACGACGCACATCGCCTCGCCCGCCTACGTCTATCTGCCGCCGGAGTACTTCCAGCCGCGGTACCGTACCCACCGGTTCCCCACGGCCGTCGTGCTGACGGGCTATCCGGGCACGGCGTCGGCGCTGGTGGAGAAGCTCCACTATCCGCGTACGGCGCTGGAACTGGCCCGGGCGGGCCGGGCGAAGCCGATGATCCTCGTGATGCTGCGGCCGACGGTGGCGCCGCCCCGGGACACCGAGTGCGTCGACATCCCGGGCGGTCCGCAGACGGAGTCGTTCTTCGCGAAGGATCTCCCCGACGCGTTGCGCACGCACTACAGGGTGGCCGAAAAGCCGGGCGGTCTGGGCATCATCGGCAACTCGACGGGCGGTTACTGCGCGTTGAAGATCGCCCTGCACCATCCCGATGTGTACGCCGCCGGGGCGGGGCTGTCGCCGTACTTCAAGGCGCCGATCGACGCCACGACAGGTGATCTGTTCCAGGGCGACAAGACGCTGCGGAAAGACGCGGACCTGCTGTGGTACCTCGCGCACAGGCCCGCTCCCGATACGTCCCTGCTGGTCGGCAGCAGCAAGGTCGGGGAGAAGGACTACAAGGACACGCTGCGGTTCATCGAGCGGGTGAAGGACACCGGGCGGACGCGGATCTCGTCGATCATCCTCGAAAGCGGCGGGCACAACTTCAACACCTGGCGGCGCGAGATTCCGGCGGCGCTGGAGTGGATGAGCGGGCGGCTGAACGGCTCCTGAAAATGATCTTGGGAATTGGATGAACGGTCGATTCCGGTTCTCCTCGAGTTCTGATGTGGTGTGAACGTTTCGGTGTGGCTTTGTTTTTGCGGGGTGGGTCACCATGATTCGCCTACGCGCGGTAAGTTTCTGGCCATGCCACGTGGACGTCACCGCCATTCCCCGCCCCTGCACAGGATGCTGCCCCCGTCGGCGATCGCAGGCGTCTCCCTCGTCTGCGCCCTGGGGCCCTGGGTGTTCACGGAGCCGATGGTGCTCCGCGGTCTGGCCGCGGCCGCCGCGGCGACGGCGGTCATCGGCGCGGTCGTGCTGCGTCGCTGGGACACCCAGGCGGGCAAGCGCGTCGCCGACCTCACGCGCGCGCGTGCGAGCGACGAGTGGCGCTTCGAGGAGCGGGTCGCCGAACTGGAGGCCGACCTCGAGGAGTCGCGCGAGCTGCGCGCGAAGCTGGAGCAGCGGCTGCGCGCCAAGCGCACGGAACTGGCCGGCCTGCGCAACGAGCACGCCGCGCTGCTGCGCCGGTACGCCACGTCGGAGGCCGAGCGCGCGAGCGTCCTGGAGGATCGCCGGGTGCTCGAGATAGAGGCGACCGCTCCGGTGCGGGCCGCACTGCCCGCGGGGGCGTCGGACGCGGCGAATGCTCCGGCGGAGCCGGACGAGGCTCCCGCCGCCCTCACCGTGGAGGAGGAGCCCGGAGTTCCGGCCGTGTTCTCCCCGGAGGGATCCCGCCTGTTCCTGCGGGCCGCGGCGGCGCTCGCCCGGTTCGACGGCGAGACGGTTCCCGACCCGGACGGCGGCGGCGACGGTGACGGTGACGGCGTGCCGAAGGACGAGGACGCGCAGGACACGGAGGCCGCGCAGGAGCAGGAGCGGGAGCAGTCGGAGCCGGCGCCTGTGGAGGAGGCCGAGGAGCGGTCCGGGGTGGCCGACGACCACGAGCGCACGACCGCCGAGACGTCCATGCCGGCCGTCGTGACGACCGCGGCGGGTGCCGAGACGGCCGTGGCGGACGGCGAGAGCGGCCGCCTTCCGGAGCCCGCGCGGGCCGAGCAGTCCGCGGAGCGGCGTTCCGGGCACTTCACCGTGCCGACGGCCGTGGCCGTCCCGCCGCAGTCGCCGGTGCGGCGTCCGCAGGCAGGGGGCGGGTTCGACTTCTTCGGCACGAAGGCCGGCGCGTCGCCGGCGGCCCTGGAGGCCGTGCAGAACGAGGACCTCGCCGATGTCGTCGGCCAGGAGGCGCTCGCCCTGCACAAGGCCGAGACCGAGGCCCGCTACAAGCCGGCCGACGAGGAGTCGCGCGGTATCGGCCAGGTCATCGACCTGACCGCGCACGACGAGACGGAACAGATCGACGTACAGGGACTGCGCAGCGCGGTGTCCTGAAGCCCGGATACGGCGAAGGGCCCCCGGCCGCGGCCGGGGGCCCTTCGCCGTAACGGTGGTCAGACCCCGGCGGCCCGGCGCAGGTCCCTCCCTGTGCTGGGCGGGTCCGGCTGTCTTGTGGTTCCGGCCGTGGGTCCCTGTGCTTGGGCGGGTCCGGCTGTCTTGTGGTTCCGGCCGTGGGTCCCTGTGCTTGGGCGGGTCCGGCTGTCCTGTGGTTCCGGCCGTGGGTCCCTGTGCTTGGGCGGGTCCGGCTGTCCTGTGGTTCCGGCCGTGGGTCCCTGTGCTGGGCGGGTCCGGCTGTCCTGTGGTTCCGGCCGTGGGTCCCTGTGCTGGGCGGGTCCGGCTGTCTTGTGGTTCCGGCCGTGGGTCCCTGTGCTGGGCGGGTCCGGCTGTCTTGTGGTTCCGGCCGTGGGTCCCTGTGCTCGGCGGGTCACGCCATCCAGCGGTCCGGCCCTGCGGCCCTGCGTCCCGTTCGGGACCGTTCCGCCTGTGCCGCCAGCAGCGCCCGCGCCTCGTCGGTGTCCCGCAGCCGCGCCCGCACGGTCTTGTTCGCGCCCGTGTCCACACACACGTCGGCGACGCCCCGGGCCCGCTCCCACGGCCCCTGCGTCATCCGCACGCTCTGCACCTTGGCGTGCGGCACCAGCGCCAGGCTTCGCTGCAGCAGCCCGGACCGGGCCGCGAACACCGCGTCCGTGACGGCGAGTCCGTATCCGCGCCACCACAGCGGTACGCACCAGCGTGCGCGGCGTGGTGCCGGTGACAGGGCCGCGGGCCCCGGCACGCTCACCCCCGGCAGCACCCGCGCGACGACCTCCTCGGCGATGGCGCGCGGAGCGACCGGCACCAGCACGGAGTTGGACGAGCCCGCCACGTCCAGCTCCACCCGCACCCAGCCGCGCCGCCGCCACAGCAGCGGTTCCACGATCCGCACGGTCTGCACGCGCCCCGGCGGCACCGTCTCGTGGGCCCGGTCCAGCAGCCCGTGGTCGATGCGCAGCCCGTCGGGCGACTCGCCCACCGTCCAGTCGTACTCGGCGACGAACCGACCCGCGCTGCTCGCGCCCGCCGCGCCCAGCAGCGGCAGGGCGACCGCGAGGACCGTCCACAGGCTGTGGGTGACCAGCCACAGCACCGGCGGGACGACCAGCGCGGCGGCCAGCGACCCCCAGGTCGCGCCCGTCAGCACCAGCGCCAGGGCGAGCACCCCGGGCGGCACCCGCAGCAGCTGCCGGACCGGGGCCTCCCCGACCTCGTGCGCGGTCTCGGGCGCGAAACCGGCCGCCCGGGCGAGCAGTTCGGCCCGCAGCGTCCGTGCCTCGTCCGCGCCGAGGAAGGCCAGTTCGTCCTTCTTGTCGGTGCCTATGACGTCGAGTTTGAGCTTGGCCACGCCCGCGACCCGGGCGAGCAGCGGCTGGGTGACGTCGATGGCCTGGATCCGCTCCAGCCGGATGTGAGCGGTGCGCCGGAAGACGAGCCCGGTACGGATGCGCAGTTCGGTCCCGGTCACCGCGAAGTGGGTGAACCACCAGGAGCAGAAGCCGTAGAGGGCTGCGGCCGGGACGAGCACGGCGACACCGATCAGCAGCGTGGTCGTCGTCAGCCGGGTCAGATGGCGCTGTGCCCCGTCGGGGTCGTGCACGGCCCAGCCGATGAGCACGGCGACCGGGGCCCAGGCGCGGCGCAGCGGGGTGACGGGGTGCAGCCGCCGCTCGGTGATCCCGTCGGCGGCCTCGGGGACCTCCGCGGCCCCGGGCGCCGTCACAGCCCCGCCGACCGGGCTTCGCCCAGCTCGGTGAGCCGGTCGCGCAGCCGTTCCGCCTCGGCCGGGTCCAGCCCCGGGATGGTCGCGTCGGTCGCCGCGGCGGCCGTGTGCAACTGCACGCTGGCCAGCCCGAAGTGCCGCTCGACCGGCCCGGAGGTGACCTCGACGAGCTGCATCCGCCCGTACGGCACCACCGTCTCCTCGCGCCACAGCACGCCCCGGCTGATCAGCAGGTCGTCGGCCCGCTCGGCGTACCGCCAGGAACGCCAGTTGCGCTCGGTCATCACCCAGCCCCAGGCCATCAGCGCCAGCGGCGCCAGGGCGAACGCGGCCCAGGCGGGACCGGCCAGCAGCCCCGGCAGCAGCCCGGCCGCCAGGGCGATCAGCCCGAGCCACACGACCAGCAGCAGCCGGCGCATCTTCAGCAGGCCGGGCGGCAGCGCGATCCACACCGGCTCACCCCCGGCGGCCTCGACCGTGCCCTGCGGTCCCACCGGCACTGCGTTCTGCGGACTCCCCGTATCCATGGGGCCAGCGTACGTAGGAGAGACTGTGTCCATGACTCCCACGACGGAGACCATGGTCGGAATCGGCGGCGCCGCGGAGAGCACCGACATGGTGCTCAACATCGGACCGCAGCACCCGTCCACCCACGGCGTGCTGCGGCTGAAGCTCGTCCTGGACGGCGAGCGGATCACGCACGCCGAGCCGGTGATCGGCTACATGCACCGCGGCGCGGAGAAGCTCTTCGAGGCGCGCGACTACCGCCAGATCATCATGCTCGCCAACCGCCACGACTGGCTGTCGGCGTTCTCCAACGAGCTGGGCGTCGTCCTCGCCGTGGAGCGGATGCTCGGCATGGAGGTGCCCGAGCGCGCGGTGTGGCTGCGCACGCTGCTCGCCGAGCTGAACCGGGTGCTCAACCACCTGATGTTCCTCGGCTCGTACCCCCTGGAGCTGGGCGGGATCACCCCGATCTTCTACGCCTTCCACGAGCGCGAGGAACTCCAGCACGTCATGGAGGAGGTCTCCGGCGGGCGGATGCACTACATGTTCAACCGCGTGGGCGGCCTGAAGGAGGACCTGCCGGCCGGGTGGACCGCACGCGCGCGCACGGCCGTCGCCGACGTGCGCTCCCGGATGGACCGCTTCGACGACCTGGTGCTCGGCAACGAGATCTTCCGGGGCCGCACCCGGGGCGTGGGCACCCTCACCGCCGAGGCCGTGCACGCCTACGGGGTCAGCGGGCCGATCGGGCGGGCCTCGGGCGTCGACTTCGACCTGCGCCGGGACGAGCCGTACCTCGCCTACGGCGACCTCCAGGACACCCTGAAGGTGGTCACCCGGCAGGAGGGCGACTGCCTCGCCCGCTTCGAGTGCCTCCTGGAGCAGACGCACAACGCGCTGGACCTGGCCGACGCCTGCCTCGACCGGCTCGCCGAGCTGCCGCCCGGGCCGGTCAACCAGCGGCTCCCGAAGGTCCTGAAGGCCCCCGAGGGCCACACGTACGCGTGGACCGAGAACCCCCTCGGCATCAACGGCTACTACCTCGTCAGCAAGGGCGAGAAGACCCCCTACCGGCTGAAGCTGCGCTCGGCGTCGTACAACAACATCCAGGCGCTGACGGAGCTGCTGCCGGGGACGCTGGTGGCGGACATGGTGGCGATCCTGGGGTCGATGTTCTTCGTGGTCGGGGACATCGACAAGTAGGGCTCATCCCCGGAAGGGGTCCGTGATCCCGACCGGCTGGACCAGCCAGCCGAAGTCGCCCAGGCCGCCCGGCGCGGTGAGCTCGGCGGCCTCCCCGGCGCTCGCGAGGGCCCGTACATACGCGGCAGGATCGGCGGAGGCCAGCGTGAGCGGGGGGCGTGCGCCGGTCACGTCCAGGGTGTGCAGCGCCTCGCGCTGGGGGAGCACGCGGCCGCCGGGCAGTGCGCACGCGTCCAGCGCGACATGGGCCGTGATGTCGCAGGAACCGTCCGGGACGGGTGTGGTCTCCCGGCCCTCCCGGAACCCGGTGAGTGTCCCGAACGGCGGCCGGGTGTCCGCCGTGTGCGCGTAGTCCACGGCCACGGCGAGGCCCCGCCGGAGCGTCGCGACCGCCCCGGCCCAGGCCTCGTCCCGGGGCAGGCCGATCTCGGCGCGCAGCCCTTCCTCGCCGGGCAGCGGCCACCACCGCTCCAGCCACCGCGCCGACGCCCCCGTCACCGGCTCCCCGAGCCGCTCGGTCCCGTCCTGCCGGACCATGACCAGCCGCGTGGCGCCGGTGGCGTCCACCTCCGTGACCTCCACGGGCACGTTGTCCAGCCACTCGTTGGCGAACAGCAGCCCGGTCGTCCCCTCCGGGGGCGCGGCGCGCCACTCGATCCGGTGATCGAGCCCCGCGGGCCGCTCGGCTATCTCGACGGCGTACGCGCGCGTGCGCGCCGCCACGTCGGCGGGCAGTGCGGCCAGCACCCCGCTCGTCAGCTCACCCCGCCCGGCCGCCATGTCGACGAAGTCCAGCGTCCCGGGCCGCCCCAGCGCCTCGTCGACCCGGCACAGCAGCCGGGCCACGGCACCGGCGAACAGCGGCGACGCATGCACGGACGTCCTGAAATGTCCGGCCGGCCCTTCCGCGCGCCGGTAGAAGCCCCCCGGCGCGTACAGGGCGTGCTGCGCCGCGGCACGCCACCCGCGCCACCCCTGCCACCCACGCCACTCGTCGCTCGTCCGTGCCGTCACCGGGCCAGGCTATGCGCACACAACGCACGCAACTCCACCTTGCGGAGTACGCGCGCCCGGTGCGGATCGGCCCTCCGGTTGACCCCTGCACCTATCGCGCTTCCCTACGCTGGGTTACGTGCAGCGCCTCTATGACTTCCTCCGCAGGCACCCGATGTGGGTCGACGGCTCCTGGGCCGTGGTCCTCCTCGGGATTTCGGTGCTGGGCGGGGCGGCCGGCGAGCGGATCGGCCCGTGGGCCGCCGTCGTCCCGATCACGCTGCTGCTGAGCCTCGTGGTCGCGCTGCGCCGACGGATGCCGGAGAAGATGCTGCTGCTGGCTGCCGCGGTCGGCGTGGCGCAGCTGATCACCGACGTCGCGATCCTGCCCGCCGACTTCGCCATGCTGGTGATCGTCTACACGGTCGCGGTGGAGGGTGCCCGCTGGGCGTCACGCTTCGCGCTGGTCGCCGGTCTGTGCGCGGCGCCTCTCGCGCAGTTGCGCTGGTCGAACGAGCAGACGGGCTTCGCGGGCGACATCGCCCTGGCGGTCCTGCAGACCGTTCCGTTCGCCCTCGCCTGGGTGCTCGGCGACTCCATCCGCACCCGCCGCGCCTACTTCGCGCAACTGGAGGAGCGCGCCGCCCGCCTGGAGAAGGAGCGCGAGGCGCAGTCCAAGGTCGCCGTCGCCGCCGAACGCGCCCGGATCGCACGCGAATTGCACGACGTCGTCGCGCACAACGTCTCGGTGATGGTGGTCCAGGCCGACGGCGCCGCCTACGTCCTCGACGCCGCGCCCGACCAGGCGAAGAAGGCCCTGGAGACCATCTCCTCCACCGGCCGCCAGGCCCTCGCCGAGATGCGCCGCCTGCTCGGCGTGCTGCGCACCGGCGAGCACCAGGAGGCCGGCGAGTACGTGCCACAGCCCGACGTCCAGCAGATCGAGGACCTCGTCGAGCAGTGCCGCACGTCCGGGCTGCCCGTCGACTTCAAGGTCGAGGGCACCCCCCGCCCGCTGCCCAGTGGCGTCGAGCTCACCGCCTACCGCATCGTGCAGGAGGCGCTCACCAACACCCGCAAGCACGGCGGGGCCAACGCGGGCGCGAGCGTGCGACTGGTCTACTTCGACGACGGACTCGGCCTGCTCGTCGAGGACGACGGCAAGGGGGCCCCGCACGAGCTGTACGAGGAGGGCGGGTTCGACGGGCAGGGCCACGGTCTGATCGGCATGCGCGAGCGGGTCGGTATGGTCGGCGGCACCCTGGACGCGGGCCCGCGCCCGGGCGGAGGATTCCGCATCAGCGCCCTGCTGCCGCTCAAACCCGCGCACTGACGTGGCCGCACGCCCCTCGGTGACACCTGGAACGACCCGCGATGACCTGTAACTACGTGCATGACGTGCATGACGTGCACTGACCTGTAACGCCCCGTGTGACGACCCCGACATGGAAGAGGCCCGATGACGATCCGCGTGATGCTCGTCGACGACCAGGTGCTGCTGCGGACCGGGTTCCGGATGGTGCTCGCCGCCCAGCCCGACATGGAGGTCGTGGCGGAGGCGGGGGACGGCGTCGAGGCCCTCCAGGAACTGCGGACGACCGAGGTCGACGTGGTGCTGATGGACGTCCGCATGCCCAAGCTCGACGGGGTGGAGACGACCCGCCGGATCTGCGCCGACACCGACCCGCCGAAGGTGCTGATCCTGACCACCTTCGACCTCGACGAGTACGCCTTCTCCGGGCTGAAGGCGGGCGCCTCCGGCTTCATGCTGAAGGACGTGCCGCCGGCCGAGCTCCTGACCGCGATCAGGGCCGTGCACAGCGGGGACGCGGTCGTCGCGCCCTCCACCACCCGCCGTCTGCTGGACCGCTTCGCACCGATGCTGCCGGGCACCAAGCAGCCCCAGCACAAGGAGCTGGAGCGGCTCACCGACCGTGAGCGCGAGGTCATGGTGCTGGTCGCGCAGGGGCTGTCCAACGGCGAGATCGCGGCACGGCTGGTGCTGTCGGAGGCGACCGTGAAGACACACGTGGGCCGCATCCTGACCAAGCTGGGGCTCCGGGACCGGGTGCAGGTCGTGGTCCTGGCCTACGAGACCGGACTGGTGCGGGCGGGCGGACACGGCTGATCCGCGGGCGCTGATCCGCCGACGCGGACCCGCCGACGCCGATCCGCCGACGCCGATCCGCCGACGCGGACCCGCCGACGCGGACCCGCCGACGCCGATCCGGCGGCGCGGGTCGGCTGCCTGAGGGCCGGGCCGGCTACCGGAGGATCCCTTCGAGGAACTCGCTGCCGAGCCGGGCCACCACCGTCACGTCCAGCTGGTGCAGCACGTAGCGGCCGCGGCGGCGGGTGGTGATCAAGCCCGCCTTCTTCAGCACGGCCAGGTGCCGGGATATCTCCGGGGCCGTCATGCCGAGCGACTGCGCCAGCTCGCTGGTGGTGTGCGCGCTGCGGGCCAGATGGCGGCTCATGCGCATCCGCACCGGATGGGACAGCGCGGTCATCCGCAGTGCCAGCTGCTCGAGCGCCTGCGGTGCGGCGAGCTCCGGTGAGCCGACCGGGTAGAGCAGCACCGGCTGCCAGCCGTACCGGTGCAGAACCATCAGATGCGGCCAGCCGAGGCTCGTCGGGACGAGCACCAGGCCGCCGTCGCCCGTCGCCGTACGGCCGTCGCCCAGCTTGTCGACCGTGATCCGGCCGGCGGCCGCGTCGAGCGTGACCGCCGGGGACACCGCGGCCAGTCCCTCGGCCAGGCCCCTGCGCCGCAGCAGATCCGTCTTGTGCCGGGCGTCCGCCGCGAGTTGGTGGTGCAGCCGGGACCAGACGTCCGCGAAGAACGCCTCCTCACAGTCCCGGAGGAACTGGCGCAGCCAGGCCCGGATCCGGGGCGGATCGGCCAGCAGCCGCTCGCCGAAGTTCAGTTGCCGCGGTCCGCGGGCGGCGGCCAGCTCCAGTGTCCGGCGGCGCGTCTGCGGGTCGGACAGCGCCGTGGGCCCGCACTCGCCGTAGCCCGGGGAACAGGTGAACTCCAGCGCCGTGTCCACGAACTGCTCGTCGGACAGCTTGTCGAGCTGGTCCAGTTCCTCGGCGAGGGTCGCCCCCGGGAGCGTGTGCCGGTCGGGCAGGCCCGCCCAGGGCAGGAACAGATCCGAGAACGTCGTCCGCCACAGGAAGTCCGCCTCGCACATCCGGTCGGCCAGATGCGGGTCGAGCCGGGCCGTCACGGACGTCACCCAGCCCTGCAGGCCCGGGTGGTGCGCCGGTTCGGACAGCGCGTGCAGCGCCATGCCGAGCTCGGCCAGGGGCGACGGCACGACGGCGACCGCCTCGGGCCGCAGCCCCCCGATGTCGATGTGCACGCTCATGCCCTCATGGTGCACCCGGCCACCGACAACGCCCCCGTCGATTGACGGGCCTCGTCAATCGGCGCGACGCCGTGACCGGCCCGGGAGCACGGTGGGACGACTGGGGCAGCCGCGGAGCCTTCGGACCTCCATCACCCCCTCCGGCAGAGGCGATTCAGCATGAGCGTCACGCAGCAGTACCTCCTCGACACCCACCGCGCCCGGTCCCTCGGTGAGCCCGCCCCGCCGGCTCCCGGCACCCACGACCGGCGGGTCGTGCGGGAACGGCGCGAGGAACGGCGGCTCCGCGCGGTCCTCGCGGGCCGCCCGGTCCGGCCCCGGTTCCGGGACGCCCTGAGCCGGTGGCGGCGGCGCCCTACCTGACCTGCTCCGGCAGCCGTGCCACGAACTCCGCGACCGCCGCCTTCACGTCCTCGGCGCTCCACTCCAGTCCGGCGGCCCGCACATGCACCTCCGTGAGCGCGATACCGGGCCCTCCCCGATCCCAGCCGCCGCCGAACAGGACGACCCCGGTCTCCTCGGCCGTCCGGACCGCGGCCTCGGCGAGGACGTCCGCCTCGTACGGCAGCCACACCTGGAAGTCGTGGGTGTGCGGCACCTCCGGGTGCACGCGCGCCCACGGCAGCCCGGCCGCGGCGAACCCCTCGCGCAGGGCGGCGGCCACCACGCGCGCGTGGGCCACGTACTCCGGCAGCCGGGGCAGCTGCCGCTCGAGGCCGACCAGCGCCGACAGCACGGTCGGGAACTGCTGGAAGACCATCCCGCCGTACCGGTGGCGCCAGGTCTTCGCCTCCTCGACGAGCTCCTCGGGGCCCGCGAGCGCCGCACCGCCGAAGCCCTCCAGGGACTTGTAGAACGACACGTAGACGCTGTCGGCCAGACCCGCGATCTCCGCCAGGGGGCGGTCGAAGTGGACGGTGGACTCCCACAGGCGGGCCCCGTCGAAGTGCACCACCGCGTCCCGCTCCCGCGCGGCGTCGACCGCCTCGGTGAGCTCCTCCCAGGTGGGCAGCACGAAACCGGCGTCCCGGAGCGGCAGTTCGAGCATCAGCGCCCCGAAGGGTTCCTCGAAGTCGCGTACCTCGGCGGCGGACGGCATCCGCGGCTCGCTCGTCAGCCGCACCGGGCGCAGCCCGCCGACCTCGCTGAACGCGTTGCGTTCGTGCACCTCGGGATGGCTGAGCGCGTGCAGGGCGACGGTCGGGTTCCCGGTGCGGCCCGCCCAGCAGCGCAGGGCCACCTGCTGGGCCATCGTGCCCGTCGGGAAGAACGCGGCAGCCTCGGTGCCGAGCAGTCCGGCGACCTTCGTCTCCAGCGCCTCGACGACACCGCCGCCGTACAGGTCGGACAGCTGGTCGAGGTCGTGGACGGCGGCCGCCTCCTCCAGCACCGACAGCCGCTCCCGGAGGGTCTGGTGGAAGCCGAACCGGGCGAGCACGCGCCGGGCGGTGCGATGGGCGGCCAGCCGCCTCGCGCGCAGCCCTGCGCCCCGGTCCTCGTCCGTCACCCGGGTCACCTGGTCGTCCGTCACCCGGTCGTCGCGTTCCGCCGTATCGGTCATGCCCCGGATCCTGCCCCGCGCGCGTGCGGCATGGCATCCGCATTTCCCTGACCCGCGCGCGTGCGGCCGGGCGTCCGCATGGCCGCACGCCCTTGGGGGAATGCCGCTCGGGCATGCACAGCCTGTGGACAGCAGCCTGTGGACAGCCGAACGCCCCTCGAACCGATCGCGTTAACATGACGAGAAATCGTCCGGTACCCGGAGCGGACTGGAACGGGAAGGCCGCCGTCGAGTGAACACAACCCCACAGCCAGATCCCAAGGACCGCCCCGCGCGGCTCACCGTCGGCGTCGTCGGCGCCGGCCGTGTGGGTCCCGCGCTCGCCGCGTCCCTGCAGCTCGCCGGGCACCGCCCGGTCGCCGTCTCCGCGGTCTCGGACGCCTCCCGGCGCCGCGCCGCGCACCTGCTGCCGGACGTGCCGGTGATGCCGCCCGCCGAGGTCCTGAAGCGGGCCGACCTGGTGCTGCTGACCGTCCCCGACGACGCCCTGCCCGACCTCGTCACCGGGCTCGCCGACACCGGATCCGTCCGGCCCGGGCAGCTCCTCGTCCACACCTCCGGGCTGTACGGCGCGCGGGTCCTGGACCCCGCCCTGCGCGCGGGCGCCCTGCCGCTCGCCCTGCACCCCGCGATGACCTTCACGGGCACACCCGTCGACGTCCAGCGGCTGGCCGGCTGCTCCTTCGGCGTCACCGCCCCCGAGGAGCTGCGCCTGGCCGCCGAGGCCCTCGTCATCGAGATGGGCGGCGAGCCGGAGTGGATCGCCGAGGAGAACCGGCCGCTCTACCACGCGGCGCTCGCCCTGGGCGCCAACCATCTGGTCACGCTGGTCGCCCAGTCCATGGAACTGCTGAGCGCGGCCGGTGTCGCGGCCCCCGACCGGATGCTCGGCCCGCTGCTCGGCGCCGCCCTGGACAACGCCCTGCGCTCCGGCGACGCGGCCCTCACCGGCCCGGTCGCGCGCGGCGACGCGGGCACGGTCGCCGCGCACGTCACCGAGCTGCGCCGGCACGCTCCCCAGGCCGTCGACGGCTACCTGGCGATGGCCCGGGCGACCGCCGACCGGGCCCTGGCCCACGGCCTGCTGAAGCCGGAACTCGCCGAGGACCTCCTCGGGGTACTCGCCCACGGGACCGACGGCACCGAAGGGGACGCCCGATGACCACCACCCTCCTGCGCACCGCCGCCGAGCTGCACGCACGCGCGCGTGCGTGCCGCCGCGCCGTGGTGATGACCATGGGCGCCCTGCACGAGGGCCACGCCACCCTCATCCGCACCGCGCGCGGCATCGCCGGCCCGGACGGCGAGGTCGTCGTCACCGTCTTCGTCAACCCGCTGCAGTTCGGCCAGGGCGAGGACCTCGACCGCTACCCGCGCACCCTGGACGCCGACCTCGCGCTCGCCGGGGAATCGGGCGCGGACGTCGTCTTCGCCCCCGCCGTCGACGAGGTCTACCCGGGCGGCGAACCGCAGGTCCGCATCACCGCCGGCCCCATGGGCGGGCGACTGGAGGGCTCGTCCCGCCCCGGCCACTTCGACGGCATGCTCACCGTCGTCGCCAAGCTGCTGCACCTCACCCGGCCCGACGTCGCCCTGTACGGCCAGAAGGACGCCCAGCAGCTGGCCCTGATCCGCCGCATGGTGCGGGACCTGAACTTCGGCGTGGAGATCGTCGGCGTGCCCACCGTCCGTGAGGAGGACGGCCTGGCCCTGTCGAGCCGCAACCGCTACCTGTCGGCGGCGGAGCGGCGCACCGCCCTCGCCCTGTCCGGGGCGCTGTTCGCGGGCCAGGACCGGCATGCCGCGCAGGAGGCGCTGCGGGCCCGGGCCCGCGAAGTGCCCGCCACGCGCGCGCGTGCCGAGGCGCTCAGCGCCATAGGGGAGTCCCGTGCGGCGGCGGACGCGCACGCCGTGGCGACGGCCGTCCCGGGCGGACCGTCGGCCGTCCGCGCCGCCGCCCGCCAGGTCCTGGACGAGGCCGCCCGCCTCGAGCCGCCGCTGGTGCTGGACTACCTCGCCCTGGTGGACCCGTCCGACTTCACCGAGATCGGGGACGACTTCACGGGCGACGCGGTCCTCGCCGTCGCCGCCCGGGTCGGGGCGACCCGGCTGATCGACAACGTCCCGCTCACCTTCACACGCTTCGGAGCCGCCTCGTGACCACCACAGGCATACGTCTGCACGCGCCCGCCCCCGGCTGGTCCATCTCCGCGGACGTGGTCGTCGTCGGCTCCGGTGTCGCCGGCCTGACCGCGGCGCTGCGCTGCGAGGCGGCCGGCCTGCACACGGTCGTCGTCACCAAGGCCCGTCTCGACGACGGCTCCACCCGCTGGGCCCAGGGCGGCATCGCCGCGGCCCTCGGCGAGGGCGACACCCCCGAGCAGCACCTCGAGGACACCCTGGTCGCGGGCGTCGGCCTCTGCGACCAGGACGCGGTCCGGCTCCTGGTCACCGAGGGCCCCGGCGCCGTACGCCGCCTCATCGAGACCGGCGCCCGGTTCGACGAGTCCGCCGCGGGCGGGCTGGAGCTCACCCGCGAGGGCGGTCACCACCGCCGCCGCATCGCCCACGCCGGCGGTGACGCCACCGGCGCCGAGATCTCCCGCGCCCTGGTCGAGGCGGTACGCGCGCGGGGCATGCGCACCATCGAGAACGCGCTCGTCCTGGACCTCCTCACGGACGAGGAGGGCCGCACCGCCGGCGTGACCCTGCACGTCATGGGGGAGGGCCAGCACGACGGTGTGGGGGCCGTCCACGCCCCCGCCGTGGTCCTCGCGACCGGCGGCATGGGCCAGGTCTTCTCCGCGACCACCAACCCGTCGGTGTCGACGGGCGACGGCGTGGCGCTCGCGCTGCGGGCCGGGGCGGAGGTCAGCGACCTGGAGTTCGTCCAGTTCCACCCGACCGTGCTGTTCCTCGGACCGGACGCGGAGGGGCAGCAGCCCCTGGTCTCCGAGGCCGTGCGCGGCGAGGGCGCCCACCTGATCGACGCCGACGGCGTGCGCTTCATGGTCGGACAGCACGAGCTCGCCGAACTCGCCCCCCGCGACATCGTCGCCAAGGGCATCCTGCGCCGCATGCTGGAGCAGGACGCCGAGCACATGTACCTGGACGGCCGGCACTTCGGCGCGCAGATGTGGGAGCACCGCTTCCCGACGATCCTGGCCGCCTGCCGCGCCCACGGCATCGACCCGGTCACCGACCCCATCCCGGTCGCCCCGGCCGCCCACTACGCCTCCGGCGGCGTCCGCACCGACTCCCACGGCCGTACGACCGTCCCCGGCCTGTACGCGTGCGGCGAGGTCGCCTGCACCGGCGTGCACGGAGCCAACCGGCTGGCTTCCAACTCCCTGCTCGAAGGCCTCGTCTACGCCGAGCGCCTCGCGGACGACATCGTGGCGAACGGCTTGGGTGCGCGCGTGCCCCAGCCGGTCCCGCACCCGGAGATCCCCGAGCACCCCCTGCAGACCCCGGAAGCCCGTTTCGCCATCCAGCGGATCATGACGGGCGGGGCGGGCGTCCTGCGGTCGGCCGGCTCCCTCAGCAAGGCCGCCGACCAGCTCCAGCGCCTGCACACCGACGCCCGGGAGGCCCTCGCCGAGAACGGCAAGACGGCCGAGGCCGGCGTCGACACCTGGGAGGCCACCAACCTGCTGTGCGTGGCCCGCGTCCTGGTCGCCGCCGCCCTGCTGCGCGAGGAGACCCGGGGCTGCCACTGGCGCGAGGACCGCCCCGAGCGCGACGACACCACCTGGCGGCGCCACATCGTCGTCACCCTGAATCCGGACCGCACGCTGGCCGTGCGCACCACGGACACCACACACTTCCCCCCGACCCTCCCCACCCAGGCCCCCCCAGGAGCAGTGACCGACGTGAGCACCCCCGACCTTCCCCTCGCCTCCTCCGGAGGCTGCGGAGACGGCTGCGCCTGCGGCGCGGACGACGAGGCATACCTGGAGTGCGGCCTGGACCCCGCACTCGCCCAGCTCCTGGCCGACGCCGGCCTCGACCCCGTCGAGGTCGAGGACATCGCCAACGTGGCCCTCCAGGAGGACCTGGCCCACGGCGTGGACGTGACGACGGTGGCGACCATCCCCGAGGACGCGGTGGCCACGGCCGACTTCACCGCACGCGAGGCGGGCACCGTGTCCGGCCTGCGCGTCGCCGAGGCGGTCATCTCGGTCGTCTGCGAGGAGGAGCTCGAGATCGAGCGCCACGCCGAGGACGGCGACCGCGTCGAGGCGGGCCAGAAGCTGCTCTCCGTCACCACCCGCACCCGCGACCTCCTCACGGCCGAGCGCAGCGCCCTGAACATCCTGTGCCGCCTGTCGGGCATCGCGACGGCCACGCGCGCGTGGGCGGACGTCCTGGACGGCACCAGGGCAAGGGTCCGCGACACCCGTAAGACCACCCCGGGACTGCGCTCCCTGGAGAAGTACGCGGTCCGCTGCGGCGGCGGCGTCAACCACCGCATGTCCCTGTCGGACGCGGCGCTGGTCAAGGACAACCACGTGGTCGCCGCGGGCGGCGTCGCCCAGGCCTTCCAGGCGGTCCGCGAACGCTTCCCCGACGTCCCCATCGAGGTCGAGGTCGACACCCTGGACCAGCTCCGCGAGGTCCTGGACACCGGCGCCGACCTGATCCTCCTGGACAACTTCACCCCGGCGCAGTGCGCGGAGGCCGTCGCCATCGTCCA
This sequence comes from Streptomyces sp. NPDC047880, assembly GCF_040706515.1. Lineage (NCBI taxonomy): Bacteria > Bacillati > Actinomycetota > Actinomycetes > Kitasatosporales > Streptomycetaceae > Streptomyces > Streptomyces sp. NPDC047880. The sequence goes on from NZ_JBEZOK010000036.1 coordinate 32,140, forward strand.
GGGCCGCGCCGCCCTGGAGGCCTCCGGCCGCCTCACCCTCGACAACGCCAAGGCGTACGCCGACACCGGTGTCGACTACCTCGCCGTCGGAGCCCTCACCCACTCCTCGCCGATCCTGGACATCGGCCTGGACCTGCGGCCGGCGGAGTAGGGGCGGTACGGGCCATGCTGCTGACGATCGACGTAGGAAACACCCACACCGTCCTCGGCCTGTTCGACGGCGACGAGATCGTCGAACACTGGCGCATCTCCACGGACGCGCGCCGCACCGCCGACGAACTGGCGGTCCTCCTCCAGGGCCTGATGGGCATGCACCCGCTCCTCGGCGACGAGCTGGGCGACGGCATCGACGGCATCGCCATCTGCGCGACCGTCCCCTCGGTCCTGCACGAGCTCCGCGAGGTGACCCGCCGCTACTACGGCGACGTGCCCGCCATCCTCGTCGAACCGGGCGTCAAGACGGGCGTGCCGATCCTCATGGACAACCCCAAGGAGGTCGGCGCCGACCGCATCATCAACGCGGTCGCCGCGGTCGAGCTGTACGGCGGCCCCGCCATCGTCGTCGACTTCGGCACGGCGACGACGTTCGACGCGGTCAGCGCGCGAGGGGAGTACGTCGGCGGGGTCATCTCGCCCGGCATCGAGATCTCCGTGGAGGCGCTGGGTGTCCGCGGCGCCCAGCTGCGCAAGATCGAGGTGGCCCGGCCCCGCAGCGTCATCGGCAAGAACACGGTCGAGGCGATGCAGTCGGGCGTCATCTACGGCTTCGCCGGCCAGGTCGACGGCGTCGTCAACCGTATGGCCCGCGAGCTGGCGGAGGACCCCGACGACGTCACCGTCATCGCGACGGGCGGCCTCGCGCCGATGGTCCTGGGCGAGTCGTCGGTGATCGACGAGCACGAACCGTGGCTGACGCTGATCGGACTGCGGCTGGTGTACGAGCGGAACGTGTCACGCATGTGAGTGGCCGGCGGCCGGCGGTCGGGGTGAGCGAAGCCCGCCACCCCCCGCCCCTGCCCTAGGCGGGACGAGTGGTCCCCCGCGCCACACCCGTCCCCTATGCGAGATTTGTCTGATTAGCGCGTATCGTCGCCGCATGCCCACGCCCTACGGATCCCGCGGCGGCATGGCGTTCGGTGTGGAGGAGCTGCGTGTGCTCCGCCGCGCTCTCGCCCTTGCCCTCCACCCCACCCCCGCCTCGGCCGAAGACGTCCAGGACTGTCTCCGTCTCGCAGAGTCGCTCGACGAGGCGCTGCGGGAGGGAGCCAGGCTGCGTGCCTTCCTCGTGGCCGACCTGGGCCGGTACCGCGCTGCCCTCCCCGGCACCGCCGCCGGCTATCTCGCACTCCTGGACGAGGCCCTGGGCGCCGGTTACGGCCCCGTCCCCGACGACCTCGCCGCCCTGCGCGCCCTGCGCGGCAATCCCGCCGCGGCGGCCCTCCTGGACCGCTGCACGCCCGCCCCGGCGGTCGCCGCGCCCGCCCCCGTGGCCGTCGTGCCCGGCTCGCGCACCCGCACCCGCCTCCTGGCGATCGCCGGCGGCCGCTGCACGCCGGCCGGTGACGCCGCCGACGGCCCGGAGAAGCAGCCCGAGAAGAAGCCCGCACGCAAGCCCGCGCCTCCCAAGCCCGCCCCCGCCCCCGGCGCACCCAAGCCCTCCCGCCCGATCCCCACCCCGGGCGAGGTCTTCCCGCGCCGCAAGCCGGCCCCGCCCCCGCCCGCCGGCCCCCAGCAGCTCGCCGCGGGCTGACGTGGCTACCCTGGAGCCATGGACTACGTCTCCGCGCTGCTGCCCCCGGCCGTCATGGCCGTCTTCTTCATCGGCGTGATCCGGGTGATCGTGAAGACCCAGGGCGGCGCCAACAAGGCCAAGGAGGACGCGGCCGTGGACGCCGCCCTCGCGCGCGTGGAGGGCGCCCGCCAGTCCGGCGTGACGTCTCCGACGGCCGACGCCTGACCTCACCCCCTCCGAGGGCGTACGACTCGGCGGACCCGCACCCCGCGGCGCCCGCGCTCCCGAGCCGTACGCCCTTTTTGTTCACTTTCGCCGGTGAAGCGCACGTCCGCCACGCCATTACCCGGATCTCCCACTATTGTTCTGAGCTGTGCCTCGCCCATTGGGAGAACTCGAAGACGCGGTCATGTCGCGGGTGTGGAAGTGGAACCGCCCGGTGACCGTTCGAGAAGTCCTGGAAGATCTTCAGAAGGAGCGGTCCATCGCGTACACCACCGTGATGACCGTTTTGGACAATCTCCATCAGAAGGGCTGGGTGCGCCGCGAGGCGGAAGGCCGTGCCTATCGATATGAGGCGGTCTCCACCCGCGCCGCCTACGCGGCCGCCCTGATGAACGAGGCCTGGTCGCAGAGCGACAACCCCGCCGCCGCTCTCGTCGCCTTCTTCGGCATGATGAGCGAGGAACAGCGGCAGTCACTCAGCGATGCCGTACGGATCGTGCAGGGTCCGGAAACCCAGGAACCGACCGTTCCGTCGGAATCCGCAGAACGGCCCGAACGGCCGGAACCCGGGGAAGCCCCTCCGGAGAACCCCGCCTCCGCTCAGGATCGGGACGGGCGATAGCGTCCCGTCATGTCCGCGAAGAGCCCCGAAGCCGCCGCAAAAGCCATCACCGTCCGGCGGGCCCGCACCAGCGATGTCCCGGCCGTGCGCGGCCTCCTTGACGCCTACGTGCGCGGCCGCATCCTGCTCGACAAAGCGACGGTGACGCTTTACGAGGACATCCAGGAGTTCTGGGTCGCGGAACGGGACGACAACGCCGAGGTCGTCGGCTGCGGGGCGCTGCACGTGATGTGGGAAGACCTCGCGGAAGTCCGCACTCTCGCGGTGAAGCCCGGCCTGAAGGGCGCGGGTGTCGGACACCGTGTCCTGGAGAAGTTGCTGCAGACCGCCCGCTGGCTCGGCGTTCGCCGGGTTTTCTGTCTGACCTTCGAAGTCGACTTCTTCACCAAGCACGGCTTCGTGGAGATCGGCGAGACACCCGTCGACACGGATGTCTACGCGGAGCTGCTGCGTTCCTATGACGAGGGTGTCGCGGAGTTCCTCGGACTCGAACGAGTGAAACCGAACACCTTGGGCAACAGCCGGATGCTCTTGCATCTGTGATCGCCGGATGCCGGCCGGCCGCAAGAGGGCACGGCCGGTTCGTCAAGGCATATTCCGCCCGGCCGCCCTGCCCCGGTTCCCTATGTCCGAAACGCGCACGTTTCCGGACCGAGCCCGGGCTGCCGGTCTCAGCCGGGGGTTTGTGTTTTTCCGGCAAAAGCGGTTTGCTTTCCGAGGTACTGCAGTACTGCATATAACAGGGGACGGCGATACGGCGGACGCCGGCACACCCCGGCCCTGAAGATATCGATGAAAGGAAATCCGGTGGCACAGAAGGTTCAGGTCCTTCTTGTCGACGACCTCGACGGTGGCGAGGCGGACGAGACCGTGACGTTCGCGCTGGACGGCAAGACGTACGAGATCGATCTCACCACTTCCAATGCGGACAAGCTCCGTGGCCTTCTCGAGCCTTACGTGAAGGGCGGTCGTCGTACCGGAGGCCGTGCTTCGGGCGGGCGCGGAAAGGCGCGCGCCGCGTCGAGCGGCAGCCAGGACACCGCGGCGATCCGCGCCTGGGCGAAGGAGAACGGCTACGAGGTCAACGACCGCGGCCGTGTTCCCGCGACCATCCGCGAGGCTTACGAGAAGGCCAACGGCTGAACAGCGGCACTACCGACCCTGCGTACGCACGGCCGGCGGCTGGGCGCCCGCGCGCCGCAGCCGGATCCGGTGGCACCGCGTGGCCACCGTGCTCACCAGCCGCACGAGATCGGGGGCGTCCCCAGCGCCCCCCGGCGCCGACAACGTCGGCAGCGAGGCCTCGACCTCGCATCCCGGCTCGGGGGGCCGCAGCCACACAGCGGCCCCCTGGGAACCGAACCGGCCCCGCGGAGCAGGCGGAACACCCGCCCCGCAGGGCGCCGCAGGGTGCGGCGCGCACGACGACGGCACCGCCCTGTCCCCGTGAGGCCCCGGGGGTGACGGCGCCTCCATGAGGCCGCCCGCGCCGATCGCGACCAGATCCAGCGGCAGGTCCCCCCAGTCCAGCCACTCCAGCAGCCCCGGAAGCTCCTCCGCGCTGCCCGCGGCCACCCAGAGCAGCATCCGGTCGCCGCGCAGGGCGACGGGAGAGCCCGGCGCCGAGTGCCGCAGCGCCGCGTGCCCCGCCTCGGCCGGTACGTCCAGGACGTCGTAACGCACCCCCATGACCAGGCGCAGCGGATCGCCGGGCACCGTCGGCCACCCCAGTTCGTTCTCGTACCACCGCCGGACCTGACCGCTCGCGCCGGCCGGGGCGAGCGGCCGGCGGAGGAGCGGAACGAGCGGGGACGAGGATGCGGTCACGGGCTGAGGGGCGCCGAACATGCCACGTGCAACAGCCGGAAGGCCGCGTTGGTTACGTTGGGTGGCGCTCCGGGTGCGCAGGGTCGCGACATGGGGGCGCGTGGGTGGTGCGGGGAGGCGCAAGGTTGTTCGCCCGTAGCGGAGGGAAACAGGGTGCTCGGCATGGTCTTCTGGTCCCTGCGGGTAAGACATCCCTAGTGGGAGGGGGCGACACGCAGGAAAGGACGTCTCACGTTCGCCATCGGCGTACTGGCGAGTGGGGTATCTGCCTGGCCTGCGGGAACATCGTCTCGCACCATCGGGTTGGAGCAGATGTCGGCGTTCGGGGTCAGGAGGCCAAGGACGGTGTCGGCAGTTGGAATGAGCGGTCCCCGCTTGCGGGACTAAGCTGCGGAAGGACAGGGAGGGGAAGTTCCCCCCACTGCCTGACCGCTCTGAGGAGCGATTAACGATGTTCGAGAGGTTCACCGACCGCGCGCGGCGGGTTGTCGTCCTGGCTCAGGAAGAAGCCCGGATGCTCAACCACAACTACATCGGCACTGAGCACATCCTCCTGGGCCTGATCCACGAGGGTGAAGGTGTCGCCGCCAAGGCCCTTGAGAGCCTCGGGATTTCGCTCGAGGCGGTCCGCCAGCAGGTGGAGGAGATCATCGGCCAGGGCCAGCAGGCCCCGTCCGGCCACATCCCCTTCACCCCCCGTGCCAAGAAGGTCCTGGAGCTGTCGCTCCGCGAGGCCCTTCAGCTGGGTCACAACTACATCGGCACGGAGCACATCCTGCTCGGCCTGATCCGCGAGGGCGAGGGCGTCGCCGCCCAGGTCCTCGTGAAGCTGGGCGCAGATCTGAACCGCGTGCGGCAGCAGGTCATCCAGCTGCTCTCCGGTTACCAGGGCAAGGAGACCGCCACCGCCGGCGGTCCTGCCGAGGGCACCCCCTCCACGTCCCTGGTCCTCGACCAGTTCGGCCGGAACCTCACCCAGGCCGCTCGTGAGTCCAAGCTCGACCCGGTCATCGGGCGCGAGAAGGAGATCGAGCGGGTCATGCAGGTGCTGTCCCGCCGTACGAAGAACAACCCGGTGCTGATCGGTGAGCCCGGCGTCGGCAAGACCGCCGTCGTCGAGGGCCTCGCCCAGGCCATCGTCAAGGGCGAGGTGCCCGAGACCCTCAAGGACAAGCACCTCTACACCCTGGACCTCGGCGCCCTGGTCGCCGGCTCCCGCTACCGCGGTGACTTCGAGGAGCGCCTGAAGAAGGTCCTCAAGGAGATCCGCACCCGCGGCGACATCATCCTGTTCATCGACGAGCTCCACACGCTGGTCGGTGCGGGTGCCGCCGAGGGCGCCATCGACGCCGCTTCGATCCTGAAGCCGATGCTGGCCCGCGGTGAGCTGCAGACCATCGGTGCCACCACGCTGGACGAGTACCGCAAGCACCTGGAGAAGGACGCGGCCCTGGAGCGCCGCTTCCAGCCCATCCAGGTCGCGGAGCCGTCCCTGCCGCACACGATCGAGATCCTCAAGGGTCTGCGTGACCGGTACGAGGCGCACCACCGCGTCTCCATCACCGACGAGGCGCTGGTCCAGGCCGCCACCCTGGCCGACCGGTACATCTCGGACCGCTTCCTGCCGGACAAGGCGATCGACCTGATCGACGAGGCCGGTTCCCGGATGCGCATCCGCCGGATGACCGCGCCGCCGGACCTGCGCGAGTTCGACGAGAAGATCGCCGGCGTCCGCCGCGACAAGGAGTCCGCGATCGACTCGCAGGACTTCGAGAAGGCCGCCTCCCTGCGCGACAAGGAGAAGCAGCTCCTCGCTGCCAAGGCCAAGCGGGAGAAGGAGTGGAAGGCCGGCGACATGGACGTCGTCGCCGAGGTCGACGGCGAGCTGATCGCCGAGGTCCTCGCGACCGCCACCGGCATCCCGGTCTTCAAGCTCACCGAGGAGGAGTCCTCCCGCCTGCTGCGCATGGAGGAGGAGCTCCACAAGCGGGTCATCGGCCAGAACGACGCCGTCAAGGCGCTGTCGAAGGCGATCCGCCGTACGCGTGCCGGTCTGAAGGACCCCAAGCGTCCCGGTGGCTCGTTCATCTTCGCCGGCCCGTCCGGTGTCGGTAAGACCGAGCTGAGCAAGGCGCTCGCCGAGTTCCTCTTCGGTGACGAGGACGCGCTGATCTCCCTCGACATGTCGGAGTTCAGCGAGAAGCACACGGTCTCGCGCCTCTTCGGTTCGCCCCCCGGCTACGTGGGCTACGAGGAGGGCGGCCAGCTGACCGAGAAGGTCCGCCGCAAGCCGTTCTCGGTCGTCCTCTTCGACGAGGTCGAGAAGGCCCACCCGGACATCTTCAACTCGCTGCTGCAGATCCTGGAGGACGGTCGCCTGACCGACTCCCAGGGCCGGGTCGTGGACTTCAAGAACACGGTCATCATCATGACGACCAACCTCGGCACCCGGGACATCTCCAAGGGCTTCAACCTGGGCTTCGCGGCCTCGGGTGACACGAAGACCAACTACGAGCGCATGAAGAACAAGGTCCAGGACGAGCTCAAGCAGCACTTCCGGCCCGAGTTCCTCAACCGCGTCGACGACGTGGTCGTCTTCCCGCAGCTCAGCCAGGCCGACATCCTCAAGATCGTCGACCTGATGATCGGCAAGGTGGACGAGCGCCTGAAGGACCGGGACATGGGCATCGAGCTCTCCCAGTCCGCCAAGGAGCTGCTCTCGAAGAAGGGCTACGACCCCGTGCTGGGTGCGCGCCCGCTGCGCCGCACCATCCAGCGCGAGATCGAGGACTCGCTGTCGGAGAAGATCCTCTTCGGCGAGCTGCGTCCCGGTCACATCGTGGTCGTCGACACCGAGGGCGAGGGCGAGGCCAAGACCTTCACCTTCCGCGGCGAGGAGAAGTCGGCCCTGCCGGACGTCCCGCCGATCGAGCAGGCGGCCGGTGGCACGGGTCCGAACCTGAGCAAGGACGCGTAAGCGTCACGGCCTGACGAGAAGGGGGCCGGTGCCGAAAGGCACCGGCCCCCTTCCGCATGTCCGCGCCCTACGAGAGCTGCCCGTCGTAGTCCGGCAGCTTGAAGGTCTTCTCTGCGTGGCCGCCCGACAGGTCGGTGGCGCTGTTGCCGATGTTCGCGATGATCGTGTAGCCCTTGCGTTCGATGTCGACGCGCTGGGCGGTCTTGTAGTCGGCGACGTTCTTGAAGAGGTCGATGAAGTTGCGGACGTAGAGGCCGGAGACCAGGTAGCCGGTCTGCTTCAGGTTGTACTGGGTGAACGCGGCGATGATGTCCGGCCGCGCCGTCACGAAGAACAGCGCCACGCCGCGCTCCTGCGCGTATCTGGCGGCTTCCAGGACGGGCTTGTTGGCCGGCTGGGGGTAGCTGAAACCGAAGTCCGTCTCCAGCGTCGTGTTGTCGATGTCGAAGACGATGGCCTGCTTCTCGCCCGGCTTCGTGGCTGCTATCCGCTGCTTCAGATAGGGCAGCGCCTGGTCCATCACGGCCTGGCAGTCCTTCTGCCAGGTGCCGTAGTCGACGTCCGCGGAGGTGGCGGTGGCGGTGGCGGTGGCCGTGGAGGCCCGGGCGGCGGTCGCGGCGTCTGCCGGTGCGGCCATCGCCACGAGGGCTGCCGCCGAGACGGCGGTCACTGATGCGCGGCGCAACCAGGGGCGTCGGGTCTGCATGTCGTGGGGGGTCCTCTCACGTCCGTGACGCTGCCAACATGTCGTGTGCATGCTTGTGCGCGAGGGTGGCGCGAAGGGAACCGTAGGGTTACCGGACGGTAGGCGCCTAGAGGCGTGCGCCACATTTTCGGAATGGCCGAAGTGGGCCCCCGGTGACATGCCGCACAGGCGATATGTCCGTTACTAGCTGGAATAGTGGATAACGGGCTGGGAGGAAAGGGATTTTTCTGCCCGTGCGGAGGTGGAAGTGCTGGCCAGTGTCCTGATTCATCCCGAATGACTGCTGTGTCAAGAGACGTAGAACACTGAACCAATTTACTAACTAGCGTCGTAGATCACGCTTTTGGGAGTTTGTCGGACTCCGGGTTACCAAGGGATGGCCATGCGGCGAGCGGTTGTGCGCCGGGTGGTTTTCTCCGTCCCCTTCCCCGCGAGGTTTCGATGTCCCAGCGCGTCACGTCCCGTTCTTCCCGTACGTCCCAGCTCCGCACCCGTGCGACCGTGCTGGCCGCCGGCCTTGGTGTCTCGGTCGCACTGGGAGCCGGGGTCGCGTCCGCCGCCGACACCACGGCCGCGTCCGGGGCCGCCGGTGCCGTCCAGGCGCAGGCCGCCGCCCAGGCCAAGGTCGCCAAGGCCGAGGCCGTGAAGGCCGAGAAGGCCGCCAAGGCCGCCGCCGCCAAGAAGGCGGCCGTGAAGGCCGAGAAGAAGGCCGCCGCCAAGAAGGCCGCGCCCTCCTGGGTGGACCCGGTGAAGAAGTACACGCTCTCCGCGAGCTTCGCCCAGAACGGCGGCATGTGGGCGCACAAGCACAGTGGTCAGGACTTCGCCGTGCCGAGCGGCACCCAGGTCTTCGCCACCCACGGCGGCACCGTGGTCAAGGCCGGTGGCAACGGCGCCGGCGACGGCCCGGCGTACGGCAACGCCATCGTCATCAAGCACGGCAATGGCACGTACTCCCAGTACGCCCACCTGTCGAAGGTCAAGGTGCACGTCGGCCAGATAGTCAAGACCGGCCAGGAGATCGCCAGGTCCGGCAACACGGGCAACTCCAGCGGCCCGCACCTGCACTTCGAGATCCGTACGACCCCGAACTACGGTTCCGCGGTCGACCCGGTGAAGTTCCTGCGCGCCAAGGGCGTGAAGGTCTGACCCGCTTGACCGTGCGGGCCCGTCAGGGCCGCGGCACTAGGAGCCCCCGGCTCCCCGGTGGGCCTGGGTCACCAGATCCGTGGCGACCTCGAGGACGGCTTTGTTCTTCTCCTCGGGGTCGTCTCCCATGTCCTGGAGCAGGAACATCCCGGCGTGCAGCGTGAAGATCGCGCTGGCGCAGCGGACCTGGTCGACCAGATCGGCGTCGGGGTCGACGATGATGTCGCGCAGGCTGTGGATGCGCTCCTTGAAGGACTCGCCGATCCGCAGGTCCCTGACCGTCGCCTGGTTCTCGTGCATGAAGCGGAACAGCGGGGTCGCCTCGGCCAGCGTGTCGGCGTAGCGGCGGATGATCTCCTGCTTGGTCGCGAGGGTGTGCGGCTGCTGCCGGCCCCACTCGACCAGGTCCTCGATCGGCTGCGTGAGGTCCTCGAAGATGCTGACGAGGATCTCTTCCTTCGTCTTGAAGTGGTAGTAGAGCGCCGCCTTGGTGACCTCCAGGCGCTCCGCGATCTCGCGCAGTGAGGTCTTCTCGTAGCCCTGCTCGGCGAAGAGTTCGAGGGCCACGTCCTGGATGCGCCGGCGGGTGTTCCCGCGGCGCCGCTGCCTGGTGCCGTCCATGGTGCCGCCCATCCTCCTACGCCGCCCGCTTTCCATAAAACTTACTTGACGCCCGGCTAGTTCCGCGGCTAGCTTCCGAGTGTAGTCACTAGCCGGTCGGCAAGTAAGTAGCGGTAGCTGGGGGAGTGGGAAGCGATGACGGACACAACGGACACACCGGCGGCCGACGCCGGGGGGAAACAGCCCAAGAGCGTACGGGTCGTGCTGCTCGCCCTGATGATCGCCATGATGCTCGCGATGCTCGACAACATGATCATCGGCACCGCGATGCCGACGATCGTCGGTGAGCTGGGCGGGCTCGAGCACCTTTCCTGGGTCGTCACCGCCTACACCCTCGCGACCGCGGCCTCCACCCCGCTGTGGGGCAAGCTCGGCGACATGTACGGCCGCAAGGGCACGTTCCTTTCCTCCATCGTGATCTTCCTGATCGGCTCCGCCCTCAGCGGCATGGCCCAGAACATGGGCGAGCTGATCGGCTTCCGCGCGGTGCAGGGTCTCGGCGCCGGCGGTCTGATGGTCGGTGTCATGGCGATCATCGGTGACCTGATCCCGCCCCGGGAGCGCGGCAAGTACCAGGGGATGATGGCCGGTGTCATGGCGCTGGCCATGATCGGCGGTCCGCTGGTCGGCGGCACGATCACCGACAACTGGGGCTGGCGCTGGGCCTTCTACATCAACCTGCCGCTCGGCGTGGTCGCACTGGTCGCCGTCACCGCCGTGCTGCACCTGCCGAAGAAGCGCTCCAAGGCACGGATCGACTACCTGGGCGCCGCGCTGCTGACCGTGGGCATCACCGCGATCGTGCTCGTCACGACGTGGGGCGGCACGGAGTACGCCTGGAGCTCCGCGCGGATCATGGAACTGATCGGCATCGGGGTCGCGGCACTCGTCGGGTTCGTGTTCTGGCAGACCAGGGCCGCGGAACCGGTGGTGCCGCTGCACATCTTCCGCAGCCTCAACTTCACGCTGATGTCCGTCATCGGTTTCATCACCGGCTTCGTGATGTTCGGCGCCACGCTCTTCCTGCCGCTGTACCAGCAGTCCGTGCAGGGCGCGTCCGCGACGAACTCCGGGCTGCTGCTCCTTCCGATGCTCGGGGCGATGCTCGTGACCTCGATGGTCGCCGGGCGGGTGACCACGAACACCGGCAAGTACAAGGTCTTCCCGGTCCTCGGCAGCGCCCTGATGATCGTCGGGCTGTACCTGCTGTCCACGATGGACACCGGGACGTCCCGTCTGACGTCCGGGGTCTTCATGGCCGTGGTCGGGCTCGGCATGGGCTGCCTGATGCAGATCACCATGCTGGTCGCGCAGAACAGCGTGGAGATGAAGGACATGGGCGTCGCGTCCTCGTCCACCACGCTCTTCCGCACCCTCGGTTCCTCCTTCGGCGTCGCGATCATGGGCGCGCTGTTCAACAACCGCGTCCAGGACGTCATGGCGGAGCGGGGCGGGGCGCTGGGCTCCAAGGTGACCGAGCAGTCGGCGCAGCTCGACGCGAAGAGCCTGGAGAAGCTGCCCGTGCTGGTCCGTGAGGCGTACCAGCACGCGGTGTCCGCCGGCACGCACTCGGCGTTCCTGCTCGGGGCCGTGGTGGCGGTGGTCGCGCTGGCGGCGGCCGTCTTCGTCAAGGAGGTGCCGCTGAAGGGAGCGGGACCGAAGGAGGACGGCACGCCGGACGCCACGGCGGCGCAAGCGCCCGTGGTCGAGGCCGTCTGACCGCACCGCGCGAAGGCCTCCGGGAGTGTCCGCCTGGGGGCCTCCGTGATGCCCGGCCACGAGCCGGGAACCGATGTCGGACCCCCGTGTCACCATCGGTCGCATGGACAGGACGCGCCAGGTCCGGCTGGCCAAGGACGCGATGGACCGGGACTGGGCCGACCCCGGGCTCGACCTGGACACCGTCGCCGCGCACGCCGGGTACTCGCGCTACCACTTCATCCGCGCCTTCAAGGAGGTGTACGGCGAGACCCCCGGCCAGTACCTCACGCACCGCCGCATAGAACGCGCCGAGGACCTGCTGCGCACGGCGAACCTCTCGGTGACGGAGATCTGCCACCTGGTCGGCTTCAGCAGCGTCGGCACGTTCTCGGCCCGCTTCAAGGCCTGGACCGGGCTGACACCCAGCGAGTACCGCACGAAGCACGTGGGCCGGGGCGCCGCCCTCATACCCGGCTGCTACGCCATGCTCTGGGCCGGCGGCTTCCGACCCGCCCCCGGTGCCGGCGAACAGCGCAATTCCGGAGAAGCGCACTGACACCCCCGCTGCCTACCGTGGCAGAGCACAGGCACCACCGGCCGCAGCGTCAGAGCAGGAGCACGCCATGATCAAGGGTCTCGCCATCTCGACCGTCTGGGTCCTCGACCAGGACCGCGCCAAGGAGTTCTACACCGAGAAGCTGGGCCTCGAGGTCCGTACGGACATGACCATGGGCGAGGGCGGCATGCGCTGGCTCACGGTCGGCTCGCCGAACCAGCCCGACGTCGAGCTGACGCTGATGGTGCCCGGCGGGCCCGCGATGGACCCCGAGTCCGCCGAGATGCTCAAGAAGCTCGTCACGAAGGGCGCGCTCGGCGCGGGCGTGCTGACCACGGACGACATCCACGGCGACTACAAGAAGCTCAAGGACAACGGCGTGGAGTTCCTCCAGGAGCCGCAGGAGCGTCCGTACGGCACGGAGGCGCTGTTCCGCGACGACTCCGGCAACTGGTTCTCGTTCACCCAGCCCCGCGAGGGCGGCCTCGACATGGACCAGGACTGGTCCTGCTGAACCGGGACCGCGGCCCTGGGCCGTGTCCGACCCGGTGCCGCGGCAGGCACCGTCCGCCCTGTCGCGACGCCCGGCACGCCATCTCGCCGCACCGGCCGAAAGCCCGAGTACGCCCCGTACGAGGGCTTCCGGCCGGCACGCCGAGAGCACGCACCGGACGCCGCCCCGTCACGGGCGAACGGCGCCCGCCGCGGCACTAGGTCCCCGAGCCCGGCAGCATCGGGTAGCTCCCCGTGTTGGTCGGCGCGTGCTCCGGCAGCCACAGCACGGCGACCGCGCCCTCGGCCGGCAGATGCTCCGGTGTCCCGGGCGTGCGGACGTTGCGGAAGGTCAGCCGGGCGCCCAGCACCCGGGCCTGCCCGGCCGCGATGGTCAGGCCGAGCCCGTGCCCCTGCCCTGCCCGGTCCTTGCTGCCGGTGCGGAAGCGGCTCGGCCCGGCGGCGAGCAGGTCCTCGGGGAAGCCCGGGCCGTGGTCGCGCACGCGGATGACCCGGCCCTCGACGCTGACCTCGATGGGCGGCTTGCCATGCCGGGCGGCGTTGGCCAGGAGGTTGAACAGCACGCGCTCCAGGCGGCGCGGGTCGGTGGTGACCTCCGACTCGTGCACGACGCGCACCTCGACGGCCCGGTCCTTGGCCGCCACCCGCCGGGCGACGAACTCGCCCAGCATGATGTCCTGCAGCTCCGCCCGCTCCGATGCCCCGTCCAGCCGGGCCACCTCCAGCACGTCCTCGACCAGCGTGCGCATGGCCTTGGCCCGGTCCAGCACCAGCTCGGTGGGGCGCCCGGGCGGCAGCAGTTCGGCGGCGGTCAGCAGGCCGGTGACGGGGGTGCGCAGCTCGTGCGCGATGTCGGCGGTGACCCGCCGCTCGGCCTCGATGCGCTGGCGCAGCGTGTCCGCCATGGCGTCCACGGCGCTCGCCAGGTCATCGGTCTCGTCCCGTACGACCCCGCCCATGGCGTCCCGCACCCGCACGTCGGTCTCGCCGCCCGCGAGCTGGTTCGCCGCGATGGCCGCCTTGCGCAGCCGTCGCGAGAGGTGCCCGCCGATGAGCACCCCGAGCGCGCTGCCGCCGAGGACGACCGCGATGGACCCGATGAGCAGGGCCTGGTCGAGGTCCTGGAGGATGTCCGAGCTGCGGTCGGTGAAGCCCGAGTGCAGCGACATCACCTGCCCGTTCTTCAGCGGCACGGCGGCCCATATGTCGGGCACGTCACCCGGCCGGTCCGCCACGTACGTCGCCCGCTGGCCCGCCTCGACCCGCTCCCGCAGCGCATGCGGCAGATCCGGGTCGTTGATCTTGGTGTTGGGGAAGTTCATCCGCCCCGACAGCTCGAAGTTGCGCTGGGCGATCATGATCCGCTCGTCGGCGAGGTCACGCGCGTTGTCCAGCATCGAGACCCGGGCGGCGTTGTGCACCACGAGACTCAGCGCGATCGCCACCAGCGCGCCCACCAGGGCGATGGCAGCGCTCAGCTTCCATCTGAGGCCCGTGCGGATGCCCGCCCGTTCCAGGCCCGCGGCGACCAGGCGCCGGAAGTGCCCCCTCATATCCCTGCCCCTGCTCAGGCCTTCAACTTGTAGCCGAAGCCGCGGACCGTCTCGATCCGGTCCTGGCCGATCTTCTGCCGCAGCCGCTGCACGTGCACGTCGACGACCCGCGTGTCCCCGCCCCAGCCGTAGTCCCACACCCGTTCCAGCAGCTTGTCCCGGGAGAGCACCGTGCCGGGCGCGGAGGAGAACTCCAGCAGCAGCCGCATCTCGGTCGGCGTCAGCGCGACCGGCTGCCCGGCGCGGCGGACCTCCATGCCCTCGGTGTCGACCTCCAGGTCCCCGAAGGCCAGCACTCCGCCGCTCGCCGGGGCGTCCGGCTCCTCGGTCCGGCCACCGCCCGCGTGTCCGAAGCGGCGCAGCACCGCGCGGATCCGGGCGACCAGGACGGCACCGTCGAACGGCTTGGTGACGTAGTCGTCCGCACCCGCCTCCAGGCCCAGTACGACGTCGATGGAGTCGGCCCGTGCCGACAGCATGATCACCGGCACGGTCGACTCGTCGCGGATCCGGCGGCACAGGCTGACACCGTCCAGGCCCGGAACCATGACGTCCAGCAGCGCGATGTCGGGGCGGTCCGCCCGGAACGCCTCCAGACCCGACAGCCCGTCGGGCATGGCGGTGACCACGAAGCCGTCCCGTTCCAGGGCGAGCTGCGTGGCCTCGCGGATGACGTCGTCGTCCTCGACGAACAGGACGTGGGTCTGGTCTGCCATCCCGGTTCTCTGTCCTCTGTGGTCCGTGGGGGGTGTGTTCTGCTGTGGCACGTACATGCGATTGGCGAAGGTGCGTTCTCCTGCTGGGACGCACGGGCGCGGCGATGCGTTCACCGAGGAGCCGGTCCGAGTGTCCCCGAGCGGGTCACGCGGCCCCGCGCCTCAGCTCGCGGGCACCGGCGTCGCGCTGTCGCCGGCGACCTTCCCGTAGTCGTTGTGCGTGCGGTACTTCTCGGCGAAGTGGCCGGAGGTCCATCTGTACGTGATCACGTTCTCTCCGGAAGGGCTCGACACCGGGTCACCCTTGTCGTACACCTGCTTGGTCACCACCAGGTCGCCGCGGTCGATCTCCGCGTAGACCGGCGGCTCCTCCGACGTGAACACGTTCTCGTAGGAGCCGCCGTGCTCGCGGTACACGTAGCTGCCGACGCCCACCGCGTCACCGCAGGTCAGCACGTTGACGACGACGTCGTCCGCGGAGCCTTTCGTGAGATTGCCGTAGGAGACGTCGACCGGGTACTCGTTGCCCACGCACGGCTTGAGCTCGCGCTTCACCTCGGGCGCGATCTTCGGGTCGTCCTTGACGAGCTTGACCGCGTTCACGGTGTCGGGTGACTTCGACGGTGCGGCGGACGGTGTCGCGGCGGCGGCGCCCGCCACCGAGTCGGCGTGCGCCGGGCCCTCGTCACGGGCGCCGGTGCCGCCCGCACCGCACCCGGACACCAAAAGGGCGAGGGCGGTGGGCACGGCCAGTGCCGCGCTCACCGCCTGGATACTGCCCCGGGTCCGTGCAGAACCCTCGCCGGTCAGGCCGCGCACCGCTCCCGCTCCTCACGCTCCAGCGCGCGTGCGTCCAGGTCGCGGGACTCCAGCTCCTCGCGGAGCCGGGCGAGCGCCCGGTGCAGCGTGCTCTTGACCGTTCCGGCCGACATGCCGAGGGCGGCGGCCGTCTCCTCCGTGGACATCTGCTCCCAGTGTCGCAGCACCACGACACTGCGCTGTTTCGGGGCGAGGACCTTCAGGACGTCCATGAGCAGGGCGCGGTCCGCGTGCTGCTCGGTGGCGTCGTCGACCGAGGCGTCCGGGAGCTGCTCGGTCGGGACCTCCTCCAGCTTCCGCGCCCGCCACCACTCCGTGCGGGTGTTGATCATCACTCGGCGCAGGTAGGCGTCCGCCAGGCGCTTGTCCTCGATGGTCTCCCAGCGGCCGTACGTCCGTACCAGCGCCGTCTGCAGCAGGTCCTGCGCGTCCGTCGGGTCCGGGACCAGGCGGCGGGCACTGCGCAGCAGCGCGTCCTGCCGGGTGCGGACGTACTCCTCGAACTCGAGCACCTCGCCCTGCGCCATGGTGAACCGCCTCCCGTTTCCCCGTTCGGGCCGGCTCCCCGCCGCCCGTGTACTGCTTGTGGTCTTCAGTCGTCCCGTGTCGTCCGGGAACGCATCTGAAGGTACGGAGGCGTTGTCACGGCGCTGTCCGAAGCAGCCTGCGGCCAGCGCTCGGCTGTCCGTCGGTTGTGTAACGGAAATCCGAACGGGGTAGAGCGGTGGGAGTGTTGAGGCGGTTTAGAGGTGATTTGTCCACCCCGGGTGCACGCCGTGGACTGTGACGGACGGCGGCCCGCGCTGTGATGTGTCTGTGCGTCAGGTCAGCGGCAGCCGGTACGAACCGTCCTCCAGCGGCTCCACCAGACCGTCGGCGACGAGACCGTCGAGGGCGCGGGCGCGCTGCACCGGCTCGTGCCACACCCGGTCCAGAGCCGCCTGCGGAACGGAACCGTGGGACTCCCGCAGCACAGCGAGCAGCCGTCCGCGCACCTGCCGGTCGGTGCCCGCGTAGGTCTGGCCGCGGCGCGGCGGCCCGTCGTGCTCCGGCTTGCCCGCCAGCCGCCACGCGCACTGCGCGGCGATCGGGCAGCGGTGACACGACTCGCTCTTCGCCGTGCACACCAGCGCGCCCAGCTCCATGGAGGCGGCGGCCCAGCGGGCGGCGGTCGGCTCGTCCTCGGGCAGCAGCGCGCGGGCCAGCTTGCGCTCGGCGGCGGTGGTGGCGTTCGGCGGGTACTGCACGCCGGTGACCGCGCGGGCGAACACCCGGCGCACGTTGGTGTCCAGCACCGGGTGCCGCTGTCCGTAGGCGAAGGAGGCGACGGCCGCGGCCGTGTACTCGCCGATGCCGGGCAGCGCCAGCAACTGGGCGTGGTCGGCCGGTACGTCACCGCCGTGCCGTTCCGTTATGGCGACGGCGGCGCCGTGCAGCCGGAGCGCGCGGCGGGGGTAGCCGAGCCGCCCCCAGGCCCGGACGGCCTCGCCCGGCGCTTCTTTGGCCAGGTCGGCGGGGCGCGGCCACCGCTCCAGCCACTGCTCGTAGACGGGCAGGACACGGCTCACCGGCGTCTGCTGGAGCATGAACTCGCTGACCATCACCCCCCACGCCCCGGCCTCGGGACGCCGCCACGGCAGGTCACGGGCGTTCTCGCCGAACCAGTCGATGACGGGGGAGTGCAGATCCTCTCCGAGCGGCCGGCCGGAGGAGGCGGAGTCGGCGGTGGGGTGCTGGGGCTTCGTGGGAGCAGTCATGGCTCTTTGATGGTGCCACGGTGAGGCGCCGAATCGGGCACACCGCCACCCCGCCGGGGCGGTCGCCCGGCGATCGCAGGCATCTGTTCGAGTGGCTGATCACGCGAGGGGGCCGCTTCGGCCACCTCGTCCGCCCTCAACCACCCCTCCGCCTGGGTGTGCCGAGGGAGCCGAGCCGCTAACTGCCGGACGGCGCACGGGCGTTGCGCACCGGCTGCGCGCCGTGCGGCCCGGCTCAGGGGCGCACGGGCGTCTCGTGCGACGGGAAGGGCGCCGTGTCCGGGTCGGCGCGCACCCGACGTGGCCGGAGGTGCAAGGGCCGACGCAGCAAGGGTCTGGGGCTGTGGTGGCGGGCACCGCACAGTCCGCGGCGAACAGCGCGGCGACCACCGGCAGTCCGGCTTGCGTCCCTGTCCGGGTCTGCGCTGTACCCACCTCGGGGTGCCCGGCGCGTGATCACGGACGGTGGGCGGCGGACCAAAAATCGTCACACCCCGCGATCACCGTGTGCCGCACCTGACGAAAGACCGGGGTGGGGACTGATTTCCGGGATGATGATCCGGAAAAGTTGTAGGTCGTAGCGGCGGGTGGGACCGGTGAACGTGCCGATCTCTCGTAAGGTTTGGGCCGTGGGATCACTGCGCAATCCGGTCGGGCCGCTTCCCTCCTCCATCTACTGGCGTCGGAGGGTCGTACTGGTGTCTGTGGTCGCCGTGTTGGCGCTGCTGACCGCCTGGATCGTGATGATGGGCGGCGGGGGCGACAAGGACGGCGACAACGGCGCCAACGGCAAGAATCCCGCGCCCTCCATCACGCCCGGCCCGTCGAGTTCGGGTCCGGCCATCAGCCAGGCACCCGGCGGACGAGACGAGTCGGGCGGCGGCGGTTCCGGCGGTTCGGGCGGCTCGTCGTCCGGCTCCGGTGACGACCCGGGCGCCGGCTCCGGGGACGGCTCGGGAGACGGTTCCGGCTCCGGCGGCTCCGAGGGGGCGGGCGGTGACGGCGGCCCGGGGAGCGGCGCCACCGCGGGCGGCGTCGGCGAGGGCGACACCCTGCCCGCCGGTTCCACCCTCCCCAACTGCACGGCCAGTGCGGTCAAGTTCAGCCTGCGCAGCCGGCACAACACCTACGACCCCGAGCAGACGCCCACGTTCCTGCTGACCGCACGGAACGTCTCCGGCAGCGACTGCAAGATCGATCTCGGGCCGAAGAACGCGGTGTTCACCATCGCCCCGGCGAGCAGCGACGACGACTACTGGTCCTCCGAGGACTGCCCCAAGGCCGCCGCGCACCAGCTGTACCGGGTCGCCGCCGGCAGCGGCATCACCTACACCGTGAAGTGGGACCGCAAGCCGAGCGCTCCCAAGTGCGCCACGCCTCCCGCCGGCTCGGCCGGGTCGGGCACGTACCTGGTGGAAGCCAAGGCTCCGGGCTTCGCGAAGGTACAGACGTCGTTCGTGCTCTCGGCCGACTAGGGCCGCGGCGGGCGGCCGCCCCTGGCCGGGGCCCGTCGGCGAGAACGCACGAGGGCGGTACCCCTTCCCGGGTACCGCCCTCGGCCGTCTCGGCACGGTGTTCTGCGCGTCGCTACACGTACCGCTCCAGGATCGACGACTCCGCCAGCCGCGACAGCCCCTCGCGGACACTGCGGGCCCGGGCCTCGCCCACGCCGTCCACCGTCTGCAGGTCGTCGACGCTCGCGGCGAGCAGTTTCTGCAGCCCGCCGAAGTGCTCGACCAGGCGGTCGATGATCGCGCCGGGGAGCCGGGGCACCTTGGCGAGGAGGCGGTACCCGCGCGGGGACACCGCCGAGTCCAGCGTCTCGGGCGCGCCGGTGTAGCCCAGCGCCCGCGCCACCGTGGACAGTTCGAGCAGCTCGGCATGGGTGAGGGCGTCGAGTTCGGCGAGGGCCTGGTCGACCGTGCGGGAGCGCTTGGCCGTGGGCTCGGGGACGTAGTCCCGGACGACCAGCTCGCGCTCGGGCTCCACGCCCGCGATCAGCTCGTCGAGCTGGAGGGCCAGCAGCCGGCCGTCCGTGCCCAGCTCCACCACGTACTCGGCGATCTCCGTGGCGATGCGGCGGACCATCTCCAGGCGCTGGGCGACCGCCGAGACGTCCCGGACGGTCACCAGGTCCTCGATCTCCAGCGCCGACAGCGTGCCCGCGACCTCGTCGAGGCGGAGCTTGTAGCGCTCCAGGGTCGCGAGCGCCTGGTTGGCGCGGGACAGGATCGCCGCCGAGTCCTCCAGGACACGGCGCTGGCCGTCGACGTACAGGGCGATCAGCCGCATCGACTGGGAGACGGAGACCACCGGGAAGCCGACCTGCTTGCTGACGCGGTCGGCGGTGCGGTGCCGGGTGCCCGTCTCCTCCGTGGGGATGGTCGGGTCGGGCACCAGCTGCACGCCGGCGCGCAGGATCTTCGACAGGTCCGAGGACAGCACGATGCCGCCGTCCAGCTTGCACAGCTCGCGCAGACGGGTCGCGGTGAACTCGACGTCCAGCACGAAACCGCCGCTGCACAGCGCCTCGACGGTCTTGTCGGAGCCGAGCACGATGAGCCCGCCGGTGTTGCCGCGGAGCACGCGCTCCAGGCCGTCACGCAAGGCGGTGCCGGGTGCCACGGCGCTCAGGGAGGCGCGCATCAGGCCATCGGTACCGGCACTCCCGCCGGACTTTCCGGGAGACGATGCCCGGTCGTTGGCTGCCACTGCACTCCTCCGGTCGCAGGTTCTGGGCGCCCCCGTGTCGCGCGCTCGGTTCGCACGGACGGGCGAGACCAGGGCAAAGTCTACCGGCGACCCTCCTCGTCCTGTGGGGCCTCTCGGCGACGGGAGCGGGGGAGGACCCGCAGGGCGTCCCCTATGTCCGCGACTTCCAGGACCTTCATGCCCGACGGGACCTTGCCCGGATCGCCCGGCACCAGGGCATGTGTGAAGCCCAGACGGTGGGCCTCCGCCAGTCTGCGCTGCACGCCCGTGACCCGTCTCACCTCGCCCGCGAGACCCACTTCGCCGATCGCGACGAGGTTCTTCGGGAGAGGTGTGTCACTCGCGGCGCTCGCCAGTGCGAGGGCCACGGCCAGGTCGGCGGCCGGCTCCGAGAGCTTCACCCCGCCGACCGTCGCGGAGTAGATGTCCCTTTTGCCCAAGGCGCTGATCCGGCCCCGCTGTTCCAGCACGGCCAGCATCATCGAGACGCGGGAGGTCTCCAGACCCGAGGTGGTGCGGCGCGGGGAGGGGATCTGCGAGTCGACCGTGAGCGCCTGGACCTCGGCGACCAGCGGGCGGCGGCCCTCCAGGGTGACGGTCAGGCAGGTGCCCGGGACGGGTTCGGCCCGGCGGGTCAGGAAGAGCCCGCTCGGGTCGGCCAGGCCCGTGATGCCCTCGTCGTGCAGCTCGAAGCAGCCGACCTCGTCGGTGGTGCCGTAGCGGTTCTTGACGCCGCGCACCAGACGCAGGCGCGCGTGCCGGTCGCCCTCGAAGTGCAGGACGACGTCCACCAGGTGTTCCAGCAGGCGCGGGCCCGCGATCGCGCCGTCCTTGGTGACGTGACCCACCAGCAGCGTGGACATGCCGCGTTCCTTGGAGGCCCGGATGAGGGCGCCCGCGACCTCCCGCACCTGGGCCATGCCACCGGGCGCTCCGTCGATCTCGGGGGAGGCCACCGTCTGCACCGAGTCCATGATCAGCAGCGACGGCTTCACCGCGTCCAAGTGGCCCAGCACCGCGGCCAGGTCCGTCTCGGCCGCCAGGTACAGATGGTCGTCGATGGCGCCGATGCGGTCGGCCCGCAGCCGGACCTGGCTCGCCGACTCCTCACCCGTGACGTACAGCGTGCGGTGCTCGTCGCTCGCCGACTTGGCCGCCACGTCCAGCAGCAGCGTCGACTTGCCGACGCCCGGCTCGCCCGCGACCAGCACCACCGCGCCGGGCACCAGCCCGCCGCCGAGTACGCGGTCCAGCTCGGGCACGCCGGTGGGGCGGGCGGTGGCCTGCCGTCCGTCCACCTGGCCGATGGGCAGGGCGGAGGTGGTGACCCGGCCCGGTGTCGTGGTGCGCACCGCGGGCGCGCCGTACTCCTCGACCGTCCCCCAGGCCTGGCACTCGGGGCAGCGGCCGAGCCACTTCGCCGTCTGCCAGCCGCACTCCGTGCAGCGGTAGGACGGGCGGTCCTTGGTGGTCTTCGTACGGGCAGCCATGGACGGAACCGTAGCCGCAGGCACTGACATCGCGGAGACCGGCCGCCGGCGCCCCCCTGCGCGCCAGGGGCTCGCCACCCCTTGCAGGCCGTGGGACAACCGGTGCAGCTCCCCGATTGAGGGATCGTTTCACCCGTACGGATTAAATGTGCTCAAGCCGCCGGAAGGTGCCACCTCCGGCCCCCTACGGTCGCCGAATGACGAGCAGTACTCCGGAGATCTCGACCCGCTCGACCCGCTCGGCCGGCGCACACCGGTCGCACCGGGAAGCGCGTGACCGCGGGGCGGCGCGCACGCTGGCGCAACGGCCCCCCGCGAGCTACGAGCCCTACCTGGACGGCCTGTTCACCTACTGCCTGTCGGTGCTGTGCGACCACGAGGCCGCGACCGCGGCCCTGGGCGACGTCCTCGCACTCGCCGAACGCCGCGGCCGGCAGGCCCCCGAGGCACCCGCCGACCGCAGGGCCTGGCTCTACGCGCTGGCCCGCTGGGCGTGCCTGCGCAAGCTGGCCGAGATCAAGCAGAAACGTCAGAGCAGCCATGCTGCGGGCCGTGCCGACCGGCAGCGCGCCGACCGTCCGGCCGCTCCGGCGGTCTCCGAGGAGGTCCAGGAGCGACGCCGTCGCGAACTGGCCCTGCTGGCCTGGCCGGAGGCCGCCGGCACCACCCCGGAGCAACGCGAGGCGCTCGAACTGGCCGTGCGTCACCACCTCGCCGCCCACGAGGTCGCCGCCGTCCTCGGCATGGCCCCGGCCGCAGCCCGGGACCTGCTCGCCTCCGCCGCGTGCGAGGTGGAACGCACGCGTGCCGCTCTCGCCGTGGTCGAGACGGGGGCATGTCCGAGCGTCGCGCACCTCGTCGGCGACGACCGGCTGGTGCTCGGCACGGCCCTGCGCCGCGAGCTCGTCCGGCACGTCGACGACTGCCCGCGCTGCCGTCGCACCGCCGAGCGCGCCATCCCCGGCCGCTGGCCCGGCACCAGCGTGACGCCCGCCGAACTGCCTGTGCTGGCGGCGCCCCGCGCGGCCCTGCACGTCGCCATGGCCCACCACCCGCGCGCGCGGAGCGCCGCGCCCCGATTCGACCGGCGCGGCTTCCCGATGGACCCCAAGGACCACGCCGCCCGCAGGGACCGCCTGCGCGCACGTGCCGTCACCACGACCGTCGTCGCCACCGTGGTGGCCGCCCCCGTTCTGGCCCTGTGGGCCGCCTACCGGGGCACCCCGGTCGGCGAGGGCCAGGACGGCCGCTCGGCCTCCGCGCGCGAGGCGGACGCCCCGTTCGCCCTGGACGGCGAGGTGGCGGGCGGCGGCTACGAGAACACGGGCAACGCGAGCACCCGCCCCGGCCCCCGCTTCGGCAAGGACGGCAAGGCCGACGTCTCCGTGGAGGTCATCGGCGTCGCCGGAGCGGGCCGCGCGAGCGCCCTGGAGGTCACGGCCGGCCACAGCGGCGACACCACCCTGGTCACCCTCACCGCCACCGGCCCGGCCCCGGTCCGCTGGTCCGCGTCCACCGGGGCCCGCTGGCTCTACCTCAGCCGGTCCTCGGGAACGCTCCGGCCCGGCGAGTCGGTGACGATCAAGGTCTACGTCGATCACCTGCGGGAGCCCGCCGGCCCGTGGAAGGCGCAGGTGGCGGTCGCACCGGTGGGCGCCGTCGTCCACATCGAGGGCTACGGCACCGCGCCCAGCCCCGCGGACCCGGACCCTGACCCGGGCCCGCGCCCCGGCGGCCCGGGCGACCCGGCCCCGACCCACCCCGACCCGACGCCCACGACCTCCGCCCCGGACCCCGACCCGACGCCGACCACCCCGCCCCCGTCGGCCGATCCGGACCCCACGCCCACGGACCCCGGCCCGACCGAGCCGACGGACTCGACGCCGCCGCCCTCGGACAGCGGCGACCCGAGCCCGGTCACGTCGTAGCGGGGCCGTCAGACCACCGGATCCGCGGGGTGGGGTGCCACCAGCGGCAGTTGCGAGGCCAGACGCTCCTCGCACAGCTCGACCAGCCGGTCGTAGCCGGCCTTGCCCATCAGCTCGATCAGCTCCGGCCGGTAGGAGACGTACACCGGGTCACCCGCGCCGTGCGCCGAGGTGGCCGACGTGCACCACCAGTGCAGGTCGTGGCCGCCCGGGCCCCAGCCCCGGCGGTCGTACTCGCCGATCGACACCTGCAGCACACGCGTGTCGTCGGGCCGGTCGATCCACTCGTACGTCCGCCGCACCGGCAGCTGCCAGCACACGTCCGGCTTCGTCTCCAGCGGCTCGCGGCCCTCCTTCAGGGCGAGGATGTGCAGCGAGCAGCCCGCGCCCCCCGGGAAGCCGGGCCGGTTCTGGAAGATGCACGAGCCTTGGTAGGGCCGCGTCTGCCGCTCGCCGTCCTCGTCCTCGGAGACCCAGCCGCCCCGCGTGCCCTCGGCGTGGTGCTGCCAGATGTCCGGCGTGAGCCTGGCCACATGCCCGGCGACGCGCTTCTCGTCGTCCTCGTCGGAGAAGTGGGCACCCAACGTGCAGCACCCGTCGTCCGCGCGGCCCGCCTGGATGCCCTGGCAGCCGCTGCCGAAGATGCAGTTCCAGCGAGAGGTCAGCCATGTCAGATCGCAGCGGAAGACCTGCTCGTCGTCCGCCGGATCAGGAAACTCCACCCACGCGCGAGCGAAGTCGAGGCCCTTCTCGTCGGAGTCCACGACAGCCGGTGATTTGTCGCGCTTCGCCTTTTTCGTCTTTGGCACGAGTCCAGGGTACGGGCCTCGGCAGGGGCCTTGTACCCCCACCGAGGACGGCACACGGCCCCGTGGGCAGTAGCGTTCCGTACATGAGACTCGGTGTCCTCGACGTGGGATCGAACACGGTGCATCTGCTCGTGGTGGACGCGCACCCCGGCGCGTGCCCGTTGCCCGCGCACTCGCACAAGGCGGAACTGCGCCTCGCCCAGCTCCTCGACGACGACGGCGCGATCGGCCCCCACGGCGTCGACCGGCTGGTCTCGGTGATCAAGGAAGCGCTCCAGGCCGCGGAGGACAAGGGCGTCGAAGAGGTCCTGCCGTTCGCGACCTCCGCCGTACGCGAGGCCCGTAACGCCGACGACGTGCTCGAACGCGTGCGCACCGAGACCGGCGTCGAGCTCCAGGTCCTCACCGGCTCGGAGGAGGCCCGGCTGACCTTCCTCGCGGCCCGCCGCTGGTTCGGCTGGTCGGCCGGGAAGCTGCTGGTCCTGGACATCGGCGGCGGCTCCCTTGAGGTCGCCTACGGCATCGACGAGGAGCCCGACGCGGCCGCCTCGCTGCCGTTGGGCGCCGGGCGCCTGACCGCCGGCTGGCTGCCCGGTGACCCGCCCGACCCGGAGGACGTCCGCACTCTGCGCCGTCACGTGCGGACCGAGATCGCCCGTACGGTCGGCGAGTTCAGCCGCCTCGGCACCCCCGACCACGTCGTCGCCACGTCGAAGACCTTCAAGCAGCTGGCCCGCATCGCCGGCGCCGCCCGCTCCGCCGAGGGCCCCTACGTCCAGCGCGAGCTCAAGCGGGAGTCCCTGGAGGGCTGGGTCCCGCGCCTGGCCGCCATGACGGAGCGGGAGCGCTCGGAGCTGCCGGGCGTCTCGGAGGGCCGGGCCGGGCAGCTCCTGGCGGGCGCCCTGGTGGCCGAGGCAGCGCTGGACCTCTTCGGCGTGGAGCGCGTGGAGATATGCCCCTGGGCGCTGCGGGAGGGTGTGATCCTGCGTCGCCTGGATCACATGGAGTCCGTGTGAGGAAGTCCGTGTAGGGGGCCCCGCCGCTATGGCAAACACCACAACGGCCAAGAGGCCCCCCACCCCGCCCCGACCCCACCCCGTAATCTGTCCTGCATGGCAGAGCCAGCCGTGAAGATCCCGGACGCGAAGGTCGCCCTGTCGACGGCCTCGGTCTACCCGGAGTCGACGGCCACGGCCTTCGAGATCGCCGCGCGCCTCGGCTACGACGGAGTCGAGGTCATGGTCTGGACCGACCCGGTCAGCCAGGACATCGAGGCCCTGCGCAGACTCAGCGACTACCACCAGATCCCGGTCCTGGCCGTGCACGCCCCCTGCCTGCTCATCACGCAGCGCGTCTGGTCCACCGACCCGTGGACCAAGCTCCAGCGGGCCCGCGCGGCGGCCGAGAAGCTCGACGCGAGCACGGTCGTCGTCCACCCCCCGTTCCGCTGGCAGCGCCAGTACGCCCGCGACTTCGTCTCCGGCATCTGGCGCATGGCGAACGAGACGGACGTAAGGTTCGCCGTCGAGAACATGTACCCCTGGCGCTACCGCGACCGCGAGATGCTCGCGTACGCCCCCGACTGGGACGTCACCAAGGACGACTACCGGCACTTCACGATCGACCTCAGCCACACCGCGACGGCCCGCTCCGACGCCCTCGACATGGTCGACCGCATGGGGGACCGCCTCGGCCACGTGCACCTCGCCGACGGGCGGGGCTCGGCCAAGGACGAGCACCTGGTGCCGGGCCGCGGCACCCAGCCCTGCGCCGAGGTGCTGGAGCGGCTCGCCCTGACCGGCTTCGACGGGCACGTCGTCATCGAGGTCAACACCCGCCGTGCGATGTCGAGCGCGGAGCGCGAGGCCGACCTGGCGGAGGCCCTGGCGTTCACGCGCCTGCACCTCGCCTCGGCCGTGAAGGTGCCGCGGCGATGACCGGCCGGCCGGCCGGCGGCGCGTCCGGCGCCGCCCGCCGCCGCGGCCGCCCCCCGCGCACGGAGTCGGCCGACACCCGCGACCGCATCCTGACCGCCGCACGCGACGAGTTCTCCGAGCGCGGCTACGAGAAGACGTCCGTGCGCGGCATCGCCAAGTCCGCCGGGGTCGACTCGGCGCTCGTGCACCACTACTTCGGGACGAAGGAGCAGGTCTTCGAGGCGGCGATCACTCAGTCCTTCGGCCCCGCCCTGCAAGCGCCCCGGGCCATCGAGGAGGGCCCGCTCGACGGGGTGGGGGAGCGCCTGGCCCGCTTCTTCTTCGGCATCTGGGAGAACCCGGCGACGCGCGCGCCGCTGCTCGCCATCGTCCGCTCCGCCCTCACCAACGAGACCGCGGCCGCCGTCTTCCGGCGGATCATCGCCACCCAGGTGCTGCGCCGCATCGCCGTGCAGCTGGAGCTGCCGGACGCCGAGCTGCGGGCCGAACTCGCCGCAGCGCAGCTCGTGGGCACCGCGATCCTGCGCTACGTCCTGAGGATCGAGCCGCTGGCCTCGGCGGACCCGGAGCAGGTCATCGCCCGGCTGGCCCCCGTCGTACAGGGACATCTGACCGATCCGTAAGGCCTGCGGGTGCCGTCGTCCGAGACGAGCGTCCCGCATTCCGGACACTGCGTCCCGCCCACTGGATGACCGGCGTACGCTCGGTAGCAGTCAGAAATCTCCGAACTCTCTGACGCCGTCTCTGAAGGAGCGAGCGACGATGCCCGAGCTGAGGTCCCGCACAGTCACCCACGGCCGCAACATGGCGGGCGCCCGCGCCCTGATGCGCGCCTCCGGTGTACCGGGCGGGGACATCGGCCGCAAGCCGATCATCGCGGTCGCCAACAGCTTCACCGAGTTCGTGCCCGGGCACACGCACCTGGCGCCGGTCGGCCGGATCGTCAGCGAGGCGGTCGTCGCCGCCGGCGGCATCCCGCGCGAGTTCAACACCATCGCCGTCGACGACGGCATCGCCATGGGCCACGGCGGCATGCTCTACTCCCTGCCCTCCCGCGACCTGATCGCGGACAGCGTGGAGTACATGGTCGAGGCGCACTGCGCGGACGCCCTGATCTGCATCTCCAACTGCGACAAGATCACCCCGGGCATGCTCAACGCCGCCCTGCGGCTGAACATCCCCACGGTCTTCGTCTCCGGCGGCCCGATGGAGTCCGGCCGCGCCACGCTCGTCGACGGCACGGTCCGCACGCTCGACCTGGTCGACGCGATCTCCGACGCCGTGAACGACAAGATCTCGGACGAGGACATCCTCCGCATCGAGGAGAACGCCTGTCCGACCTGCGGATCCTGTTCCGGCATGTTCACCGCCAACTCGATGAACTGCCTGACCGAGGCCATCGGCCTGTCCCTGCCGGGCAACGGCTCGGTCCTCGCCACGCACACGGCCCGCAAGCAGCTGTACGTCAACGCGGCGAACACCGTCATGGACATCACCCGCCGCTACTACGAGCAGGACGACGAGACGGTCCTGCCCCGCAGCGTGGCGTCCTTCGCGGCCTTCGAGAACGCCATGGCCCTCGACATCGCCATGGGCGGCTCCACCAACACGATCCTGCACCTGCTGGCCGCCGCCCAGGAGGCCGGTGTGCCGTTCGGCCTGGACGAGATCAACGAGGTCTCCCGGCGCGTGCCGTGCCTGGCCAAGGTCGCCCCGAACGTGGCCAAGGACCGCACGTACTACATGGAGGACGTGCACCGCGCCGGCGGCATCCCCGCCCTGCTCGGCGAACTGCACCGCGCGGGCCTGCTGAACGAGGACGTGCACTCGGTGCACAGCCCGTCCCTCGGCGACTGGCTGAAGACCTGGGACGTGCGCGGCGGCTCCCCGTCCGCCGAGGCGGTCGAGCTGTGGCACGCGGCCCCCGGCTGCGTCCGCTCCGCCGAGGCCTTCTCCCAGTCCGAGCGCTGGGAGGCCCTGGACGAGGACGCCGAGGGCGGCTGCATCCGCTCCGCCGAGCACGCCTACTCCAAGGACGGCGGCCTCGCGGTCCTCAAGGGCAACCTGGCCGTCGACGGCTGCGTGGTGAAGACGGCCGGCGTCGACGAGTCCATCTGGACCTTCGAGGGCCCGGCGGTCGTCTGCGAGTCGCAGGAGGAGGCCGTCCAGAAGATCCTCACCCAGCAGGTCAAGGACGGCGACGTGGTCGTCATCCGCTACGAGGGCCCCAAGGGCGGCCCCGGCATGCAGGAGATGCTCTACCCGACCTCGTACCTGAAGGGCCGCGGCCTCGGGAAGACCTGCGCGCTGGTCACGGACGGCCGCTTCTCCGGCGGCACCTCCGGCCTGTCCATCGGCCACGCCTCGCCCGAGGCGGCCGCGGGCGGCACCATCGCCCTGGTCGAGGACGGCGACCGCATCCGCATCGACATCCCGGGCCGCAGCATCGAGCTCCTGGTGGACGACGCCGAACTGGCCCGCCGCGAGCAGGCCCTGAACGGCGTGTACGCCCCGAAGAACCGCGACCGCAAGGTCTCCGCCGCCCTGCGCGCCTACGCGGCGATGGCCACGAGCGCCGACAAGGGCGCGGTCCGGGACGTGTCGAAGCTGGGCTGACCCTTCTCGCGCCGAGGGCCGTCTCCCGCTGCGGGGGCGGCCCTCGTCCGCGTCACCAGGTGGCGGGAGCGCCCGCGGGAACGGAGAAGACGGTGCCGTCGGGCGCGCCGGCGTAGAGGCGGCCTTCGGAGAGTACGGGGGCGGGCACCGAGCCCGCGATCCGGTCCGAACGGGTGCCGAGCCGCGAAGGTGTCTGCCCGACGACCCTGCCCTCGCGTGCGTCCACGCCGAACAGTCGCCCGTCGGGAGCGGAGAAGTAGACGTACCGGCCATCGGCCACCGGTGCGGAACCCCGGGTCACCGCGGTCTCCAGGCTCCACATCTGCTTCCGCGCCTCCATGTCGACGGCTACGAGCGATCCGCCGTCCCCCATGAGGTACACGACGTCGCCGCGCACCATGGCCTGGGGCTGCTCGAGTGCGACGGGCAGCGTCACCCGCCGAGAGGCTCCGTCGTCCGGTGTGTAGCGCACCACGGACTTCGCCGATCCGTAGACCGCGTCGACAGAGACGAAGAGGACCGATCCGGCGACAGCGCCGACGGGCCGCAGCGACCCCTTCAGCCGTACGTCCCATCGCACCTCGCCCGTCTCCGGGACGACCGCGGTGACGCGGGTACTCGACCCGTCGTCCGACGTGCTCGTGCCGAAGGCCAGTGGGCTTCCGGCGAATGAGGCGAAGGAGGGGGCCTGCCGACCCTGGATCCGGTGGTTCCACTTCGTGCGTCCCGAAGCGCCGTCCACACCGGTGACCGTGCCGTCCACGCCGGAGACCAGGAGCATGCCACCCGCATGGGCCAGCCCGCTGTACGACGGCACCGTCTGCTGCCAGCGCGTCCTGCCCGAGCTGGGATCAAAGGCCGCCAGCCGCGCACCCCGATCCAGCGTGGGCTGCACGAGGCCACCGGACAGGACGGGACGGCCGCCCTGCGCCTCGGCGACCGTGCGCCGCCACAACGGGCGCCCGTCGGACGGGTCGAGCGCGAAGACACGGCCTGTCTGCGCGCAGACCAACTTCCCTTCGCCGTACGAGCACTGCGGCGTCCCCTTCCCGGGCGCCGACGGCGTCTCCCAGGGGCTGAGCCTCATCGCCGTGGTGCGCGGCTCGCTGCTGCCCGCCGGTACGGAGTCGCCTCTGCCGAGGAGGTGCACCGAGGCCAACGCGGCGACCGTGGCCAGGCCCAGGAGCCCGGCCCCGACCAGGGGCCACCTGCCCAGGAGCCTCCAGGATCGCCGTTCGTGCTCCGTGCCGCGCGGCTCAGGCCTCGGCTCGGGCGCCGGCCTGTCCTCCGTCCGCTGCGCCGGTATGAACGCCTGCGTGTCGTACGAGGCCGCCACCGACCGGAGTTCCCGCATCAACTCGTCCGGTGTCGGCCGTTCCTCGGGCTCTTTGGCGAGGCACCGCACAACGAGCGGCGCGAGACTCTCCGGCACGCCGGTCAGATCCGGCTCGTCATGGACGACCTGGTAGGCGACGATGTACGGGCTGTCCGAGTCGAACGGCCCCCGTCCCGTGGCCGCGTGCACCATCACCGACCCGAGCGCGAAGACGTCGGCGGCAGGCCCCACCTCCCGGGGTCTTCGGAACTGCTCCGGCGCCATGAAGGGCGGAGTGCCGATCAACTTGCCTGTCTCGGTACGCAGTTCGCTGTCCTTCGGGCGGGAGATACCGAAGTCGATGACCTTGGGCCCGTCCTCGGCGAGGAGTACGTTGCTCGGTTTGAGATCCCGGTGCACCACACCGACCCGATGGATGTCGCGCAGCGCCTCGGCCAGTCCGGCCATGAGCCGACGCAACTCGGCAGGGCTCATGGGCCCGTTCCGCTTCACATGCTCGGACAGTGTCGGGCCGGGGATGAACAGGGTTGCCATCCACGGTCGTTCGGCCTCCGAGTCGGCGTCGACGACGGGCGCGGTGAAGGCCCCGCTGACCTGCCGCGCGGCCGCCACCTCTTGCCTGAACCGTCCCCTGAACTCGGGATTCCTGGCGAATGCGGCATGGACGACCTTCACCGCGAGCCTCTTCCCGGACGTGCTGCGGGCGAGATGCACGACGCCCATCCCCCCGGAGCCCAGAGCCGACTCCAACCGGTAGTGCCCGGCGTATTCAGGGAGTTCCGCTTCCGCGCCCGCCCCGGTGCTGCTTCGTGGCGCCATGGAACCACCCCCGTGATCTTCGTCCGCGCGCGACGCACGGAGCCTAGTCGATGACTCGTTCGGGACAGAGGCGGCTTGCTAGTCTCCACACGCGAATTGCGCACGCGTGTTGCATGGCGTGACGCGGGGGATTCAACGGTGCTCCATGGCAGTCATGGGGTCCAACGGGGGGAGTTCTTATGTCTGTCGATCGCGTCGAAGAGACGACGAGCGGCCAGGTGACCGAAGCGGTCGATACCGAGGTCACGACCACGGCCCTGCGCTATTACTCGGTCGCGCCCGGCGCCCGTCTCAACGTCCGCAGTGGCCCCGGCACCCAGTACGGCGTGGTCAGGATCCTGCCCGAGGGGGCGAAGGTCCCGATCTACTGCCAGGCGCCGGGCACCCGCGTGACAGGCCCCTACGGCACGACCAGCGTCTGGGACAACATCGACAACGGTCAGTACGTCTCGGACGCCTATGTGAACACCGGCAGCGACGGCTACATCCGTCCGCGCTGCTCCTGATCCGACCACGACTTCGGGACCACTCATGTCATCCGTGAGACGCAGATCGATGATGCTCGCCGGGCTCACCGGAGCCCTCCTCATGGTGGGCGCCGCCACTTCCGAGGCCGCGCCGCTGAACTCCTATCCGGTCGCGCCCGGCGTCAGCCTCGCCGTGCGCTCCGGCCCGAGCACCTCCTACGCCATCGTCCGCTACCTCCCTGTGGGCGCCAGGGTGACGATCTTCTGTCAGAGGCCGGGCGAAACGATCACCGGCACGTACGGCACCACGAATATCTGGGACAACATCGACGACGGCGAATACGTCTCGGACGCCTACGTGAAGACGGGCAGCGACGGCTACATCCGTCCGCGCTGCGCCTAGGGTCTGACGTTCGGATCACGCCGCGGACGCGAGGGCCGGCACGCACATCTGCGGCGTTGTCGTCGGTCGCCGGCACTGCACGGCACCGTTGCTCGCCTGCCGCCTGATCCAGACGACAGTCCCCGGCCCACCCCGAGCCCGCGGCCCGGCAAGGGTCATAATCGACCCGTGAGTGCAGACGACAGCACCCCTGCCGCCGCCGCGGGCTCCAGGGTCGAGACCCCCGGCCCCCGCCCCGAGCCCCTGCGCTTCTTCGGCACGACCTGGCTGAACCACGACCGCGGCTACACGCCCCGTCGTATCGCCGTGGCCGTCGGCTCCCTGGCCACCGCCGCCGCCTCCTGCCTCGTGCTCCGCCTCGCCTACCAGGGCCTCCAGATCGCCGCGATCGGTGGCTTCGTCACGGTCCTCATGGTCGCGATGTTCGCCATCTGCAGCGCGATGGCCTTCCGCCACACCTGGGACGGCTTCACCAGCCGCCACGACCCCGAGCGCCAGGCGTCCCTGCGCGGACTCCTGACCGTCGGCTTCGTCGGCTCCCTCCTCGCCTACTTCCTCCGCTCCCTCACCGAGGCCCCCGGTGAGAAGCTGCACCGCGAGGAGTACGAAGAGGCCCGCACGCAGTACGAGAAGCGCACCACCCGCCGCTCGGGCAACCCGAAGAACCGCCGCCGCGCGTAGCCCGCGGTCTCCGACGACCGGGCCGGGCCCCCCAGGCGTGCCCGGGTGGGTCGGCTCCCCGGGTGCGCCGCCGGGGCCGGCCGAGCCCTGCGGTGAGTCGTCGCGGCTCCCCTGGAGCCGCCGCGTCCCGGTCGACACCCACCTCGCCAGCATCGGCAGCCACTCGGTCTTCCTCGTGCACGACCCGGAACACACCGCGTCGTTCCTGGCCGACGAGCGCGCGCACCTCCTGCGCGCCTTCCCGGAGGGCTTCGTGGAGGAGGTCTACGACGTCGTACTCCTCCTCGCCCCGCCCCCGGCCCGGCACGCACCCGTCCGAAGGCGGCCCCACCCGGCCGCTTGACGCACCCGACCCCCGGGAGCATTATTCATCGCATGATGAATAATGCTCCCGGGGCGCCACGCCCGGGCCCCGACACGCCGGCCGTCCACGCCGAGAACCTCACCGTCGTCCGCGGCCCCCGCACCGTCCTGCGCAACCTCGGCTTCACCATCCCCCGGGGCAGGATCACCGGCCTCCTCGGCCCCTCCGGCTGCGGCAAGTCGACCCTCATGCGCGCCCTCGTCGGCACCCAGGCCAAGGTCACCGGCACCCTCGACGTCCTCGGCCGGCCCGCCGGACACCCCGCCCTGCGCACCCGCATCGGCTACGTCACCCAGGCCCCGTCCGTCTACGACGACCTGACCGTCCGCCAGAACCTGGACTACTTCGCCGCGATCCTGCACCCCGGCCGGGCCGCCGCCGAGCGCCGCGCCGAAGACGTCACCCGCGCCATGGCCGACGTCGACCTCGCCACCCACGCCGACTCCCTCGCCGGCAACCTCTCCGGCGGCCAGCGCAACCGCGTCTCCCTGGCCGTCGCCCTCCTCGGCGCCCCCGACCTGCTCGTCCTCGACGAACCGACCGTCGGCCTCGACCCGGTCCTGCGCCGCGACCTGTGGAACCTCTTCGACGACATCGCGACCGGCCGCGGCGCCACCCTCATCGTCTCCTCCCACGTCATGGACGAGGCCGAACGCTGCCACCGCCTCCTCCTCATGCGCGACGGCGAGCTCCTGGCCGAAGACACCCCCGACGCCCTGCGCGCCCGCACCGGCGCCGACACGGTCGAGCAGGCCTTCCTGCACCTGGTGGACCAGGCGAAGACAGCAGCCCGCACGAAGGAGACGACCCGATGACCACCACCACCCCGCCCGGGACGGCCACCCCACCCAGGGCACTGAACGCCTCCCGCACCACCGCCACCGCCACCCGGGTCGTCCGCCAGCTCACCCACGACCCCCGCACCATCGCGCTGCTGCTCCTCATCCCCTGCGTGATGCTGCTCCTGCTGCGCTACGTCTTCGACGGCAGCCCCCGCACTTTCGACAGCATCGGCGCGTCCCTCCTCGGCATCTTCCCGCTCATCACGATGTTCCTGGTGACGTCCATCGCCACCCTGCGCGAACGCACCTCCGGCACCCTCGAACGCCTCCTCGCCATGCCCCTCGGCAAGGGCGACCTCATCGCCGGCTACGCCCTCGCCTTCGGCACCCTCGCGATCATCCAGTCCGCCCTGGCCACGGGCCTGGCCGTCTGGTTCCTCGGCCTCGACGTCACCGGCAGCCCCTGGCTCCTCCTCCTGGTGGCCCTCCTCGACGCCCTCCTCGGCACGGCCCTCGGCCTCTTCGTCTCGGCCTTCGCGGCCTCGGAGTTCCAGGCGGTCCAGTTCATGCCGGCGGTGATCTTCCCCCAGCTCCTCCTGTGCGGCCTGTTCACCCCACGCGACAACATGCACCCGGTCCTCGAAGCCATGTCCGACGTCCTGCCCATGTCCTACGCCGTCGACGGCATGAACGAGGTCCTGCGCCACACCGACATGACCGCCACCTTCGTCCGGGACGCCCTGATCGTCGCCGGCTGCGCCCTCCTGGTCCTGACCCTGGGCGCCGCGACCCTCAGGCGACGTACGGCGTAGCCACCCCGGCGCGACATCCCGCCCAGCGGACACCCGAGCCGTCCCCCACCCCCCGGTGCGAGGATGGACCCCGGACGACGCACCCTTCGGAGGCACCCCGCGCCATGACCCAGAAAGTCGCAGTCCTCGGCACCGGCAAGATCGGCGAAGCCCTGCTCAGCGGAATGATCCGCGCCGGCTGGACCCCGTCCGACCTCCTGGTCACCGCCCGCCGCCAGGAACGAGCCGAGGAACTCCGCACCCGCTACGGCGTCACCCCGGTCACCAACCCCGAGGCCGCCAAGGCCGCCGACACCCTGATCCTCACGGTCAAGCCGCAGGACATGGGCACCCTCCTCGACGAGCTCGCCCCGCACGTCCCCGCCGACCGCCTGGTCATCAGCGGCGCCGCCGGCATCCCCACGGCCTATTTCGAGGAGCGTCTGGCCCCCGGCACCCCGGTCGTCCGCGTCATGACGAACACCCCCGCGCTCGTCGACGAGGCCATGTCCGTCATCTCCGCCGGCACCCACGCCACCGCCGACCACCTCGCCCACACCGAGGAGATCTTCGGCGCCGTCGGCAAGACACTCCGCGTCCCCGAGTCCCAGCAGGACGCCTGCACCGCCCTCTCCGGCTCCGGCCCGGCGTACTTCTTCTACCTGGTCGAAGCCATGACCGACGCCGGCATCCTCCTCGGCCTGCCCCGCGACAAGGCCCACGACCTCATCGTCCAGTCCGCCATCGGCGCCGCGACGATGCTCCGCGACAGCGGCGAACACCCCGTCAAGCTCCGCGAGAACGTCACGTCCCCCGCCGGCACGACGATCAACGCCATCCGCGAACTGGAGAACCACGGCGTACGGGCCGCCCTCATCGCCGCCCTCGAAGCCGCCCGCGACCGCAGCCGCGCCCTGGCCTCCGGCAACAACAGCTGAGCACCCGGGGGCGGGCCCACAAGCCCGCCCCCACACCGGCGTCACCTCACACCGCCACCACGGCCCCGGCCGTCTCCGCCACGGCCGGCAGCAACCCGATCGCCCGATACGCGGCATCCACCGTCGGCCGGGCCATCCCCCGAGCCCGCTCGGCCCCGTCCCGCAGCACCCCTTCCACATACGCGGGATCCGCGCACAACTCCTTGTGCCTCTCCTGAAGAGGCCGGAGCACCTCGACCACGGCCTCGGCGGTGTCCTTCTTCAGATCCCCGTACGACGTGTACGTCCCGGCCAGCTCCTCGGGACGCCCGCCGGCGCACGCGGCGAGGATCTCCAGCAGATTGGCGAGCCCCGGCCGGTCCTCCCGGTCGTAGACGACCTCCCGCCCGCTGTCGGTCACCGCCCGCATGACCTTCTTCCGCACCACGTCCGGCTCGTCCAGCAGATAGACGATCCCCGGCCCGACGTCGTCGCTCTTGCCCATCTTCGAAGCCGGGGCCTGCAGATTCATCACCCGCGCCGCCACGCCCGGACGCGTGGCCCGGGGCACCACGAACGTGTGCCCGTAGCGCTGGTTGAACCGCACGGCGAGATCCCGCGCGAGCTCCACGTGCTGCCGCTGATCGTCCCCGACCGGCACCACGTCGGCCCCGTACGCCAGGATGTCCGCCGCCATCAGCACGGGATACGTCAGCAGCGACAGCCGCACACTCCCGCCCCGCCGCTGCTCCCGCGCGGCCTTCTCCTTGTACTGGATCATCCGCCGCATCTCACCGTCGGTGGCCACGCACTCCAGCACGTACGACAGCCGGGCGTGCTCGTCCACATGGCTCTGCACGAACACCGTGCAGAGCTCCGGATCCAGCCCGGCCGCCAGCAGCAGCGTCGCCGACTGCCGGCTCAGCCTGCGTACCCGTGCCGGATCGTGGTCCACGGTCAGCGCGTGCAGATCGACGACACAGAACAAGGCCTCGGCCTCGTGCTGGTCCACGGCAGCCCACCGCCGCATCGCCCCCAGGTAGTTCCCCAGCGTCAGATGCCCCGTCGGCTTGACCCCACTGAAGACCCGCGTCATCTCTCCTCCACCTCCTGGTCGGGACCGCCGCCCCGGGCGGCCGCCCCTCCGTGGATCCGGGAGGGAGAAACGAAAACGGCCGCCGAAGCGGCGGCCGTTGAGTGCATACGTAAGGACGGCCGCCGTCAGGCGGCCCACCACAGCTAGGTGTACGTACGCGTCGTCATGGAGCCCAGGCTACGCCCCGGGACTGCCGTCCGCCCCCGAGTTGACACTCCCTACCCCCATCCGTAGTGTTCTCCGAGTTGCCCGACGTGAGCGCCGACTTCGGTCGGTCCCCGGGCGGCCACTCCGCAAGTACCCACCATTCATCGATGCGCAGTACGTCTGCCGTCGCTTCATTGGTATGTGTATTTACGGAATGAGGAATCCACGTTCGAAAGGACGCGGCCCCCGATTCGCTCGGGAGCCGGGGAATCCGCTAAAGTCTCACTCGTCGGAACGGCCCAACAGCCGCAAAGACAAACCCCGCTGACCGGGGATCAGGCCCGAAAGGATCTGATAGAGTCGGAACCGCCGGAAAGGGAAA